>JBBSQN010000087.1:0-22094 GCA_038257875.1 Mycobacteriales bacterium | reverse complement strand
CCCCCCTCCCCCCCCGTCACCACCCCGTGGCACGGGCGCCAACCCCAACCCCCCCGCCCTCCCCCATTGTCCCCACCCAACACATACTCCCCCACCCCCCCCCCCCCCCCCCCATCCCCCCCCCCGGGCGCGTCAGCGCGGGCGGCTGGGGGCGGGCGTAGCCTGGCGGGCGTGACGATCACTCCCGCCGGTCGCAAGCTGCTGCGGCTCGAGGTCCGCAACAGCGCGACCCCGATCGAGCGCAAGCCTCCGTGGATCCGCACTCGCGCACGCACCGGCCCGCAGTACACCGAGCTCAAGTCGCTCGTGCGAGCCGGGGGCCTGCACACGGTGTGCGAGGAGGCCGGCTGCCCCAACATCTACGAGTGCTGGGAGGACCGCGAGGCCACGTTTCTCATCGGCGGGGAGCAGTGCACGCGGCGGTGCGACTTCTGCCAGATCGACACCGGCCGTCCCGCCGAGCTGGACCGCGACGAGCCGCGTCGCGTCGCCGAGTCGGTGGCCACGATGGGGTTGCGCTACTCCACCGTCACCGGCGTCGCCCGCGACGACCTGCCCGACGGCGGCGCCTGGCTCTACGCCGAGACCGTCCGCCAGATCCACGCGTTCAACCCGGGCACCGGCGTCGAGCTGCTGATCCCGGACTTCAACTCGCGCGACGACCAGCTCGGCGAAGTCTTCGGCGCCCGGCCCGAGGTACTCGCCCACAACCTGGAGACGGTCCCGCGGATCTTCAAGCGGATCCGCCCCGCGTTCGGCTACTCCCGGTCGCTCGAGGTGCTCACGAAGGCGCGCGGGGCCGGGCTGGTCACGAAGTCGAACCTGATCCTGGGCCTGGGTGAGACCCCCGAGGAGGTCACCGCCGCGCTGCACGACCTGCACGCGGCGGGGTGCGAGATCATCACGATCACGCAGTACCTGCGGCCCTCGGCCCACCACCACCCCGTCGAGCGCTGGGTGCGTCCGGAGGAGTTCGTCGCCCATGCCGGGGACGCGGAGCGGATCGGCTTCGCGGGGGTGATGGCCGGGCCGCTGGTGCGCTCGTCCTACCGCGCCGGGCGGCTCTACGCCCAGACGGTGCGCACGCGCGGCGAGCAGCTCCCCCCGGCGCTGGCACACCTGGCCGCGGAAGGTGCCGCCACCCAGGAGGCCCGCAGCCTCCTCGCCCCACCCCCGGCAGCAACGACCGGCGCGGTCCCCAGATAGGTTCCGACGAGAACGCCGGTCGTTGCACCCGTATCCTGGGCCCATGGCTGGTAAGCCCGACAAGGCTGCGAAGAAGGACCTCAAGCGCGCGAAGCGCGAGGTCTCGAAGCAGCGTCGCAAGCAGATCTTCGAAGCGTTCCAGATGCAGCGCCGCGAGGACAAGGCGCTCATCCCGTGGATGGTCGGGCTGTTCCTGCTGTCGGTCGCCGTGGTGTTCGGGGTCGGGCTGATCTTCGGCCTGCACTGGATCCTGCTGCCGGTGGGCGTCGCGATCGGCCTGCTCGCCGCGATCAGCGTGTTCGGACGCCGCGTGCAACGTTCGGTGTACTCGAAGGCCGAGGGCCAACCGGGTGCGGCGGGCTGGGCGCTGGACAACATGCGCGGGCAGTGGCGGGTCACGCCGGGCGTCGCCGGCAACACCCACCTCGACGCCGTGCACCGGGTGATCGGCCGCCCCGGCGTCGTCCTCGTGGCCGAGGGGGCTCCGCACCGGGTGAAGAGCCTGCTGGCGCAGGAGAAGAAGCGCACCTCCCGGGTCGTCGGCAGCCTGCCGATCTACGACGTCGTCGTCGGCAACGACGAGGGCCAGGTGCCGCTGAAGAAACTGCAGCGGCACCTGATGAAGCTGCCGCGCAACATCAGCGCCAAGCAGATGGAGACGATCGAGGGCCGGCTCGCGGCGTTGGGCTCCCGTGCCGCCGCGATGCCGAAGGGCCCGATGCCGGCCGGAGCCAAGATGCGCAGCGTGCAGCGGACAGTCCGCCGCCGCTGACCCTGACTCTCAACGCGTGCGGACCACGACCGTGTGGGTGGCGCGGTCGTGCCAGCCGCGGCCGTCGGCGTCCCGGGCCAGCGGTGGCACGATCACCGCCACCAGCGCTGTCCGCAGCACCGCGCGTGGCACGCCGACGACGACAGCGGAGTCGAGAGACGCCACCCGGATACCGAGCAGGATCTTACCCGCGCTCGCACCGAAGATCGCTACGGACACGACCGTCAGCAGGAACCAGACTCCGAGGACGATCCATCCCACGTTCGGGTTGGTGAGGGGATCCGGACCTGCCAGCGGGAGCCCGACGAGGTACGCCAGGAACCAGTCCACCAGTACCGCCGCGAAACGCCGTCCGAAGCCCGCGACCGAGCCCACCCCCTGGGCCGGCAGCCCAAGCCGGTCCCCCGGATGGTCGCCGGCGGCGCGTGCGTTCGGACCCGCGGTCGATCCGGACATCCAGGAGTCGATCCATCGGGCCATGCCTCCAGCTTAGGTCGCCCGGTGCCGGGACCCGCTCCCCGCCAGCCCGTTAACCTCTGCGAAACTACGGAGTGACCGGCAGGCAACAACGCCACCATAACGTCGCGCCCAACCGCGGTGTCGAGTCGTGAGGAGCCAGTGAGGGTGTTCAGCAACTCCGAAGAGGTCCTGAGCTTCATCTCGGGCGAGAAGGTCGAGTACGTCGACATCAGGTTCTGCGACCTTCCCGGTGTCATGCAGCACCTCACCGTTCCCGCCTCGACGTTCGATCAAGATCTTCTGGACAACGGCATCGCGTTCGACGGCTCGTCCGTCCGCGGCTTCCAGGCGATCAACGAGTCCGACATGGCCTTGTTCCCCGACGCCGTCACCGCCCGCCTCGACCCGTTCCGCAAGCACAAGACGCTCAACATCAACTTCTTCGTGCACGACCCGATCACCGGCGAGCCCTACAGCCGCGACCCGCGCAACGTCGCCCGCAAGGCCGAGGAGTACCTCGCGGCGTCCGGCGTCGCCGACACCGCGTACTTCGGGGCCGAGGCCGAGTTCTACATCTTCGACTCGGTGAAGTTCGGCTCCGACCCGCACCAGCAGTACCACCACATCGACTCGGTCGAGGGTTGGTGGAACACCGGCCGCGAGGAAGAGGGCGGCAACCTCGGCTACAAGGTCAACTACAAGAGCGGCTACTTCCCAGTGCCGCCGGTGGACCACTACGCCGACCTCCGTGACGACATCGTCACCAACATGACCAACAGTGGCTTCCAGGTGGAGCGCGGCCACCACGAGGTCGGCACCGCGGGCCAGGCCGAGATCAACTACCGGTTCAACACGCTGCTGCACGCCGCCGATGACGTGATGCTGTTCAAGTACCTCGTCAAGAACACCGCCTGGCACGCCGGCAAGACCGCGACCTTCATGCCGAAGCCGCTCTTCGGCGACAACGGCTCGGGCATGCACGCCCACCAGTCGCTGTGGAAGGACGGCTCGCCGCTGTTCCACGACGAGGCGGGCTACGGCGGGCTCTCGGACCTGGCCCGTTACTACATCGGCGGGCTGTTGCACCACGCCCCGAGCCTGCTCGCGTTCACCAACCCGACGGTCAACTCCTATCACCGTCTCGTGCCGGGCTTCGAGGCACCGGTGAACCTGGTCTACTCGGCGCGCAACCGCTCGGCCTGCATCCGGATCCCGCTCACGGGCAACAACCCCAAGGCCAAGCGCCTCGAGTTCCGCTGCCCCGACTCCTCGGGGAACCCGTACCTGGCGTTCGCGGCGATGACGATGGCCGGCCTCGACGGGATCAAGAACAAGATCGAGCCGCCCGCCCCGATCGACAAGGACCTCTACGAGCTCCCGCCGGAAGAGGCCAAGGACATCCCGCAGGTACCCGGCAGCCTGGGCGCGGTGATCGACCGGCTCGAGGCCGACCACGACTACCTGCTCGAAGGCGGCGTGTTCACCTCCGACCTGATCGAGACCTGGATCTCCTACAAGCGGGAGAACGAGATCGACCCACTACGCCTGCGCCCCCACCCCTACGAGTTCGCGCTCTACTACGACGTCTGAGCGACTACCCGCACTTACATCGCGATGCAGTGATGCCATGCTGGCGGTGTGCGAACGACGATCGACCTTCCCGAAGACCTGCACCGTCAGGCTCTGTCGATTGCACGCGATACCTCGCGCACCCTCAGCGAAGTTGTTGCGGAACTCATGCGCCGTGGGCTGGGCCAGGGCAAACCGGCTCAGACATCGCAGAGCGCGAGAACCGGCCTACCTGTCGTGAGCCTCGGCACGGTCATCACCACCGACGATGTCCGTTCGCTGGAGGATGAGTAGTAGCGAGCGCCACGTCTTCTGGCCGGACTCGGTCTCCTACAGCGACGCGCCGATGAACGGAGTCCTCGGGCATCGGCAGGTGACCGACTCCTACCTCGCCCAACTCGCCCGAGCCCAGGGCGGCCGGCTCGCAACCTTCGACCAAGGCCTCGCCAAGCTCCACACCGATGTCGCGGATCTCCTGCCGACAGTTCCTGTTCAGCCCGCACGCTGATACCCATCGACTTCGACGAGCTCGACCTGCTGCGTCGCAACAGCCGTAGTAGCCCCGAACCCCGGGGCCGGTCTGCGGGGGTCCGAGCACGCGCCCGGACCCCCGCTGGGCTCAGCTCTCCGACTCGTACTTGAACGACAGGGCCAGGCGGACCCGGTAGCCGCTGATCCGACCGTTCTCGATCGTGACGTCCTGGCGGACCACCTCGGCGATGCGCAGGTCACGCACCGTTCCGGCGGCGGTCTCCACCGCGCTGCGCGCCGCCGCCTCCCACGACTCGCTGCTGACCCCAATGACCTCGGTGACGCGGTAGACGCTCATTCGCTCGCTCCTCCTGGTAGCCATCCGGTAATCGGACCGGCACTCACCGTACACACCACGAGGACGGCAGGTCCCCGTTCCCACCCTCGTCGCCACCGGCAAGTCAGCACCTGGTGATGAGCTGTGCCCGATACGCCGTGCGCGTGTGCGCCGTGCGGGGCTGCACGATCACTGCATGGCCGGCCCCTCGACCACAGGAGATGGTTGACAGCCATGACACCCTGTCCCGGGTCGGGTCGTGCTCGCCCTCGTCGGAAGCGACTACCGACTGCCGTCCTTACTCGATCAGCTCGACCGTCCAGTTCACCTGCTGGATGCGGGTGTCCAGCATGCGGTACTCGCGCGCCAGCTCGTCGGCCACCGACCGCAGCTCCCGCACGTCGACGGCCGCGACCGACCGCAGCTCGGTGCGGGTGAAGCGATCCTGCGAGGAACCGGCGGCGTCCGCGAGGTCGGCGTGCATCCGGTGCCGCAGCCGCAGCACGTCGCGCCGCGCCAGGGCGTCGGTCACGGTGACGCCCGGCTCCAGCTCGGTGGCGAGGTTGGTGGCGTTGATCCGCCGGATCAGCCCCTCCAGGTCGTCGGCGAGCCTGCCGTGCTCGGCCAGCAGCTCACCCGCGTCCTCGGCGGGCGTCTCGCCCTCCTGGTGGCGCGCCGAACGCTGGGCCCGCTGCTTGAGCTGCCCGAGCCGGGCGGCGATGTCGGCGCGCTGGGCGAGCGCCTCGGCGAGCTTCATGATCCCTCCATTCCGGTAGGCCGCCAGTGTGACCGCACAGGCGTCCGCCAGGCGAACGGATTACCGGGAGCCCACCGGATCAGCCGGCCCGCCGACGACGGCGTGTGCGCGCGGCGCGGATCACGAGGCCGAGGAGCAGGACGGCGCCGCCGGTCAGCGAGCTCGCCGGCGGCAACGTCGCGACGAGCGTCAGGCACGACACGACGCCGAACACGGCGAGCGGGCGCAGCCACCGACGGTGCGGGCCGCGCAGGGTGCACGCCGAGGCGTTCGCGATCGCGTAGTAGACGAGCACGGCGAAGCTGGAGAAACCGATCGCGGCGCGCAGGTCGAACGCCAGCACCAGCGCCAGGACGAGCCCGCCGAACAGCAGCTGGGCGCGGTGTGGCACCCGGTGGCGGGGATGGATCGCGGCCAGCAGGTGCGGCAGCTCGTGGTCGCGCGCCATGGCCAGCGCGGTGCGACCGATCCCGGCGAGCAACGAGAGCAGCACGCCACCGGCGGCGACGGCCCCGCCGACGCGCACCGCGACGTCCCAGCCCGGACCGGCGGCCGTGGCCAGCGGCACCGGGGACCGCGCCAGCGCGGCCGGGCCGATCGCGGCGAGCGCGGCGGCGCCGACAATCCCGTAGACGAGCACGACGACGCCCAGGGCGATCGGGATCGCGCGTGGGATGGTGCGGCTCGGGTCGCGGACCTCCTCACCCAGGGTGGCGATGCGGGCGTACCCGGCGAAGGCGAAGAAGAGCAGTCCGGCCGCCTGCAACACGCCCGGCACGCCGGCCGGGAGACCCGCGCCGAGCAGCCGGTCGACCCCCGCGTCGGGCCTGGTCAGCGCACCGATCACGACGACGGCGAGCGCGCCGAGAGTGACCGCGACCAGCACCCTGGTGAGCCGGGCGGTCTTCGACACCCCCAGGTAGTTCACCGCGGTGAAGCCCACGACGGCGACCGCGGCCACCGGGCGGGCGTACTCCGGCCAGGCGTAGGCCCCCAGGGTCAGCGCCATGGCCGCGCAGCTGGCGGTCTTGCCGACGACGAACCCCCACCCGGCCAGGAAGCCCCAGGCATCGCCCAACCTGCGCCGCCCATAGACGTAGGCACCACCGGACTCGGGATAGCGGACGGCCAGCTGCGCCGAGGACATGGCGTTGGCGTAGGCGACCACGGCGGCCACCACCAGGGCAAGCAGCAGCCCGGAACCGGCCACGGCGGCAGCCGGACCGAACGCGGCGAACACCCCCGCCCCGAGCATCGAACCCAGGCCGAGCACCACCGCGTCGCTCATCCCGAGCCGGCGGGACAGACCGGCCCCGCCGGAGGTCGCCGTCATGGGATCATCGTCGTCCGGCCGGGTGGGTGGGCAGCGACGGCCTCACGACCGGTAGCGGGAGCCCCTGGCGACCCCGTCCCCCTCGAGGCTCATGCCGGCACTGGTGACGTCCATCCGGCACCCCTCCTGCGCGGACCATCGGGCAAGGACGCTGAAGCGATCCCCCCGGATGAGGCTCTCGCGCCACTCGACGGACTGATCGCGCAGGAAGCCGATGCGTTGCACCTCCAGCACGGCGGTACCGGCCGGGATCTCGAGCAACTGCTGGTCCGCGGCACTGGGGACGATCGCGGTGATCACTTCCGTGCCGCCCGTCAGCCGGGTGCCGGTCAGACTCGCCAGCTCGTCGTGGAGACCGGAGCGGGTGAGGTCGGCGTCGAGCAACGGCCCGGCCAGCGACCGCGGGAACCAGGCGTGGTCGAGCACGAGCGGTTCCCGGTCGGCCCACCGCAGCCGTTCCAGGTAGACGAGCTCGGTGGACGCCGGCAGGTTGAGCCGCCCCGCCACGCCCTCGTCGACCCGGACCTCGAGCGCGCGCACCTCGCTGCGCTGCTCCAGACCCATCGCCTCGACCGCCCGAAACAGCGAGTGCAACGCACCGAACGGTGGGGAGACCCGCGGTCTGCGCAGCCAGGTGCCGCGACCCCGACCGGACTCCAGGATCCCGTCGTCGCGCAGGCGGCGCAGCGCGTCGCGCACCGTGTGCCTGCTGACCCCGTACTCGGCGACGAGCTCGTACTCGCCGGGGAACCGGTCGTCGAAGGCGGCGGCCCGCATCCGGCGCAGGAGATCGGCCTCCAACTGCGCCCACAGCGGGAGGGGGTTCCCGCGGTCCAGCGGTCGAGCCTCCACGCGCCGGGCCATGGCTACCTCATCGACACACTCGCAGAATGGTGACCGTGCACGGCCGAGAGTACCGGGGACCGACCCCGTGATTGGGCCATTCGAGCAAACGGTTCCGCTAGGGAGACGACACCCATGACGAGACGACATCCACCGCTACGGACCGGGTCGCCGGGATGAACGCGGGTGCCGCGCGGCGCGAGACCGCGCTGCTGCTGTCCATCATCGAGGCGGTATCGGCCGGTCCGGACGTCGGACCCCTGGCCGCCGCCGTCGCCCGGCTGATCACCGAGACGACCACGACCGACGTCTGCTTCGTGCACGTTCTCGACGACGCGGAGCGATCGCTCACCCTCACCGGGGCTACCCCACCGTTCGACGCCGCCGTCGGGCAGATCCAGATCCCGTTCGGGATCGGGGTGACGGGCTGGGTGGCCAGTCACCGGGAACCGGTCGTACTCGTCGAGCACAAGGAACAGGACCCGCGCTACCTCCCGATCCCGGCGCTGCGCGGCTCGGAGTTCATCTCGATGGCGTCGGTGCCGATGACCAGCGAGGCGGCCGGTCTGGTCGGCGTGCTGAACGTGCACACCGTGGCGCGCCGCGAGTTCAGCGCAGCCGACGTCCGGCTGCTCACCTCGATCGGCAGCCTCGTCGCCGGGGCCATGCACGCGGCGCGGCTGCACCGCCAGCTCGTCGCGCGGGAGCAAGCCCAGGAGCGCTTCACCGAGCAGATCATCACCGCCCAGGAGACCGAGCGGCAGCGGCTGGCCGGGGACATCCACGACGGCATCTCCCAGCGCCTGGTCAGCCTGGCCTACCATCTCGACGCCGCCGAGCAGGCACTGCCGTCGCGCCCGGCCGACGCCGCCGAGCAGCTCCGGCTCGCTCGCGGGCTGGCCGATCTGAGCATGGACGAGGCCCGCACGGCCATCGGCGGGCTCCGCCCGCCGGTGCTCGACGACCTGGGGCTGGCGGGAGGTCTGTCCAGCCTGATCCGCTCGCTGCCCGAGCTGGCGGTCGAGCTCGACGTGGCCGAGCACCGGCTCCCGGAACCCCACGAGGTGGCGCTCTACCGGATCGCGCAGGAGGCACTGCAAAACGTCGTCAAGCACGCCGCGGCGAGCCGGGTCCGCCTGCGCTTCACCGTCGGCGCCGACGGTGCCCGGCTCGAGGTCGGTGACAACGGCCGCGGCTTCGACCCGGCCGAGGCCAGGCCCGGCTACGGCTTGCACAGCATGGCCGAGCGGGCCGAGCTCGTCGGCGGGACGCTGACCATCCGGTCCCGACCGGGGGCCGGCACGACGGTGACGGTGACCGTGCTCGACCCCACGAACCGGTCGCCAGCACCGCTTCAGGCCTCAGCGACCCATTCCGGACGGCCACCGACGTGAGCGACCAGCAGCTCGGCGCTGGCCGTCGCCCAGGTTCCGCTGACGACATGCCACGGCCGTTCCAGCGGCATCCCGGGTACCGGCAGGACGACCAGCTGCCCGGCCTGGACCTGGGCCGCGACGGCCTGCTCGGACACGCACGTGACGCCGAGCCCCGCCACCGCCGCGGCCACCGTCGCCCCGTGCGAACCCAGGGTGAGCTGCGGTGGGTCGGCCTCCAGCGCCGAGAGCACCCCGAGGCAGGTCGCGCGGGTCCCGGAACCCGGTTCGCGCAGCAGCCAGGTCGCCCGGTGCGGCTCGAAGTCGGCGGCGTACCGCGGTGCTCCCACGACCACCAGCGTGTTCGGGCTCGTCGCGCGCACCACGACCGCCAGGTCGGCGGGCGGGCGCCCGGCGACGACCAGGTCGACCTCGTAGTGGACCAGCAACGGCCACACCGCGTCCCGGGCGCGAACCTCCAGGCGCAGGTCCACGCCTGGATGCTTGGCCCGGAACGAGGCGAGCAGGTCAGGGAGCACGTGCTCGCCCGCCGTCGTGACCGCAGCCAACCGGACCAGGCCGTGCTCGGGACCGCTCTCGCTGCGTGCGGCGGCGACGGCCTCCTCGTGCAGGCCGAGGATCCGCCGGGCATAACCTGCGTACCGCTCACCGGCCGGGGTCAGTCGCACGCCGCGACCGTCCCGCTCCAGCAGCGGCACCCCCACGTCACGAGCCAGCGCGGCGACCGCGGCGGACACCGAGGACTCGGTGACCACGAGGGCCTGGGCGGCAGCCCGCACCGAGCCGCACTCGGCCAGCTGGACGAACACGCGCAGCCGGGCGTTGGTGGTCATCGCCGGATGCTGCCGAACCCGATCACCGGATGCGATGGCCGGGTGGTCACCGGCTCAGCCCACGCCCGCCGCCTGCTGATCACGTTCGGCGACGGCCTCGGCACCTCCGGAGAACACCCGGCTGCCCGCCAGGTCGGCCTTCTCGAAGGTCGTCAGCTCAGCGAGCCCGACCTCCGTATCGGACTGATCAAGCAGGCGATGGGCCTGCCGGAGCCGGGCCCGCTCGACCGCGTTGCGGACGCTGCGCGCTCCGGCGAACCAGGGCTGCTCGACGCGCTCGTGCAGGTAGGCCCGCAGGGTCTCGTGGGCCTCGTCGGAGAACCGGTAGCCCAGATCCTCGGCCATCAGCAACCCGATCTGTTCGAGCTCGGGCACGGTGAAGTCGGGGAAGGTGATGTGGTGGGCGATCCGCGAGCTCATGCCCGGGTTGGCACGGAAGAACGTGTTCATGCGTTCGGCGTAGCCGGCCAGGATGACGACGAGGTCGTCGCGGTTGTTCTCCATCACCTGCAGCAGGATCTCGATCGCCTCCTGCCCGTAGTCGCGCTCGTTCTCCGCGCGATACAGGTAGTAGGCCTCGTCGATGAACAGCACCCCGCCCATCGCCCGCTTGACGACGTCCTTGGTCTTCGGCGCGGTGTGCCCGACGTACTGCCCGACCAGGTCGTCGCGAGTGACGGTGATCAGGTGGCCGCGCCGCAGGTAGCCAAGCCCGTGGAGCAGGTCGGCCATCCGGAGCGCGACGGTGGTCTTGCCGGTGCCCGGACTGCCGGTGAAGGACATGTGCAGGTTCGGCTGCGGTGCAGTGATCCCGAAACGGGCCCGGGTGCGGTCCACCAGCAGCAGTGCCGCGATCTCGGCGATCCGCGCCTTGACCGGCGCCAGCCCGACCAGCTCACGGTCCAGCGTGTCCAGCACGTCGTCGATCCCGGCCTCCTGGCGCACCTGCGTCAGGTCGACGCGGGCGTCTTCCGGGAGGGTCTCGTCGGCGCCCTCCGCGGCAGGGTCGTGGTCGTCCTGGCCGTTGTCCTGGCCCTTGGTCGAGGACGACATCGCGAAACCCTGCCGCGACGCCGGTGCAGCATCGTTCACGACCGGGCGTACCGCTCGCCGATCGGCTTCTCAGTGGCGTAGGCGTGCGTCGTGTAGCGGACGCTGCGGTCCGCACCCTCCTGCCGCTCGATGCGGAAGCCGGGCTCGTGCTGCGGTCGCTGCACGATGAACGACAGCATGGTGCTCTGCCGGCCCAACGTCGCGTCGTAGGCGTTGAGCTTGATGTAGTGGTCCGGGTGCGCCGTGCGGCAGGCGTTGACCTCCATCAGCACCCCGGCCGCGTCCTTCAGGTCGAACATCGGCAGCCCCCACATGTCCCAGTAGACGTTGCGCGGGTGCGGGTCGTCGGTGAACTCCACCGACAGCGGCCAGTCGTTGTCGAGGCAGTACTGGATCTGCTTGGTGATCTCGTCGTCGGTGAACTCGGGCAGATAGGAGAACGTGCCCTGGGTGATGTGCATCCGGTCTCCTCAGACGGTGGTCGGCGTCTCGACGACGTCGGGGACGTCGGTGGACTCGTAGTTGAAGGTGATGTCGCCCCAGGTGGTCAGGGCGACGTCGAGGGCGCGGTTGCGCTTCGCGGCGTTCTTGAGGATGTCCTCGCCCTCGGCCATGAAGTCGCGGCCCTCGTTCCGCGCCTTGATCATCACTTCGACGGCGACGCGGTTCGCCTCGGCCCCCGCTGCGACCCCCATGGGGTGGCCGATGGTGCCGCCGCCGAACTGCAGCACCACGTCCTCACCGAGGTGGTGCAGCAGCTGGTGCGCCTGGCCCGCATGGATGCCGCCGGAGGCGACCGGCATGACACCGGGCATGGATGCCCAGTCCTGGTCGAAGTAGATGCCCGTGACCGGGTCCGCGCTCATCTTGCCCAGCCGCAGCGTGTCGTAGTACCCGCGGATCGCGTTCGGGTCACCCTCGAGCTTGCCGACCACGGTGCCGGCATGGATGTGGTCCACCCCGGCCAGCCGCATCCACTTGGCGAGCACCCGGAAGTTCACACCGTGGTTCTTCTGCCGGGACCACGTGGCATACCCGGCCCGGTGCAGGTGCAGGATCAGGCCGTTCGCCCGGGCCCACTTGGACATCGACTGGATCGCCGTGTAGCCGATCGTCAGGTCGATCATGATGATCACGCTGCCGAGCGACTTGGCGACCTCGGCGCGCTCGTACATGTCCTCCATCGTGCCGGCGGTGACGTTGAGGTAGTGCCCCTTGATCTCGCCGGTCTCGGCCTGCGCCCGGTTCACCGCCTCCATGCAGAACAGGTACCGGTCGCGCCAGCGCATGAACGGCTGGGAGTTGATGTTCTCGTCGTCCTTGGTGAAGTCCAGCCCACCGCGCAGCGCCTCGTAGACCACCCGGCCGTAGTTGCGCGCCGAGAGCCCCAGCTTCGGCTTGGTCGTCGCACCGAGCAGCGGGCGCCCGTACTTGTTCAGGTACTCCCGCTCCATCACGATCCCGTGCGCGGGACCTTGGAACGTCTTGACGTAGGCGACCGGGATCCGCATGTCCTCCAGGCGCAGCGCCTTGAGCGCCTTGAAGCCGAAGACGTTGCCGATGATCGACGACGTGAGGTTGGCGACCGACCCCTCCTCGAACAGGTCGATGTCGTAGGCGATCCAGGCGATGAACTCCCCCGGCCGGCCCGGCACGGCGTCCACCTTGTAGCACTTCGCCTGGTAGTGCTCGTGTGCGGTCAACCGGTCGGTCCACACGACGGTCCAGGTCGCCGTGCTGGACTCCCCCGCGACGGCGGCGCCCGCCTCCTCCGGCGGCACCCCCTCCTGCGGGGTGATCCGGAACACGCACAGCACGTCCGTGTCCTTCGGCACGTAGTCCGGTTCCCAGTAACCCATCTCCGCGTACGGGATCACGCCCGCGCTCCACCGATCAGCCATGGGGTGCAGCCTGCCCCCAAACGCTGTGAATGTCCATCAAGTGTTTGCCAACGACACTTAAGTCAACGGTTAGGTAAGCGTCACCACAGCCTGCGGCGCGACCCGGACGAAGCCGACGTCAAGGTACCTGAGGTGGGCCCGGACGAGGCCGGCTCGCGGGTGGACGTCACCGACACGGCGGGCGGCGGACGCCCGTAACCTCGGGGTGTGCTCTCCGCCGTGATATTCGACGTCGACGGGACGATGGCCGACACCGAACGCGACGGCCACCGGCCCGCGTTCAACCAGGCCTTCGCCGACCACGGGCTGCCCTACCACTGGGACGTGCCCACCTACGGTCGGCTGCTCGCAGTCACCGGAGGCCAGCGCCGGCTCGAACGGTTCCTGGCCGAGCAGGGCCACCCCGACCCGGTCGGTGCCTCCCACGACCTGCACCGCACCAAGACCGAGTACTTCCGCGAATGGGTGCACTCGGGCCCGGTCCGCTGCCGCCCCGGTATCGACACCCTCATCGCCGACCTGCGCCAGGCCGGGGTGCGCTGCGCGGTCGCGACGACGGGCCGGCAGACCTGGGTCGAGCCGCTGCTCGACCGGCTCATCGGCCTCGGCAGCTTCGCCGCCGTCGTCACCGGAGACGACGTCGCGAACCTCAAACCCGCACCCGACTCCTACCTCACCGCGCTCGACCGGCTCGGTCTTCCAGCCACCGACGCCCTCGCCGTCGAGGACTCCCCTCCCGGTCTCGCGGCCGCCCGGGCCGCGGGGCTGGCCTGCCTGGTCGTACCCAGCGACTACACCCGCGGGGCCGACTTCACCGACGCCATCGCGGTCCGCGACGGGTTCGACGAGCTCGACGCCACCGCCTGCCGCAAGCTGGTCAGCGACTGATGGGTGGTGGGTGGTGTTCGTCGGTGAGCCGCCGCGACCAGTACCCCTCGGCCGACTTCAACGCCCGGGATGCCCGCACGAGACGTCGTGCCAGCCGACCAGGGACGGAGTCCGGCTCGGGGATACTCATCGGTCGTACCCGGCCGTTGTGCACGGCGGTGAACCGCCAGCCTTCCTCCGGACGCCGCACGGCGACGATGGTGTTGCGGGTGAGGCGCCGTCTCGGGAGCTGCGAGCGCCAGGCGACGAGCACCGAACCGGTGCCGAACACCAGGGCGACGTCGTCGCTCAGGTAGCGGATCGACTCGACCTCACCGACCAGGGCCGACCCGAAGAGAACTCCCCGGAACAGCTTGTCGTGCGACTCGATCACCGGTGCCCGGCCCAGGGCTCGGGCGCCGTCGAAGGAGACGTAGTCGCAGTCGGGGGTGAAGCAGGCCCCGTACGCCTGCGCGTCCCCCTCGGTCCATGTTCGGCACAGCTCATCGAACAGAGCGGTGATCTTTGCGTCGTCGTTCATCATGCCTCCTCCTCGGTGGGGGCGATGGTTCGAGCAACGGGGCGGGTTCGGCCGCCGGCGGCGAGCAGCTGAGCGCGCAGCAGGGTGGCGCGCCGGTAGGCGAAGTCCGTGCTGCGGGCCAGGAACTCCGCGATGGCGGCGAGCTGATGGGTGTCGAAGCCCTCAAGCAGGGTGGCTGCGTCCTCCCGCAGCGGGTCGAACACGGCATGAAGGTCCCGCATCCCCTCGGGAACCAGGTGCAGGACCTGCTTGCGCCGGTCGTGCTGGTCCGGTTCCCGGCGGACGTAGCCGGCCCGATCCAACCGGGTGACCACTCCGGTGATCGCACCGGTGGTCAGGCCGGTGATCGCGGCCAGTTCGCTGCCGGTCATCAACCCGCGCTCGCGCAGCAGGTCGAGGCACTTGTGGTCGGTCGGACCCAGCCCGAGAAGGTCGGCCACCGCATGATGGAACAGCACGGTCGCGGTGCTGTGCCGGCGCGCCAGCGACCCGACGATCTCCTCCGCCAGCTGCGTGCTGTCCCCTGCGGCGTCCGACATAGCCACTCCAACCCTGAATTCGCTTAGTATCTAAGCTAGTTCACAAGCGAGTGCTCCGTCAACGTCATACACCGTCCTGATGCTGGACGGGCCGGTAATGAGACGAGTGGTCACTCGGGGGCAATGTTGCCAAGCCGCCGAAGGATCTCGACCAGCAGCTCACCGTGCTGTGTCAGCAACTCACCGTGCTGGGCCAGCGTCCCCTGAACCGTGGCCAAGGACTCACCGTGCTGGACCAGCGTCCCCTGGACGGTGGCTAAGGTCTCGGTGTGCTGGGCCAGCGTCCCCTGGACCGCAGTCAAAGTCTCGGTGTGCTGATCCACCGTCTCCTTGATGTCAAGCATGGTGTCGCTGAGCGCGCGAACAGTCTCGTCCTGCTCATCGACACGGCGCGCGAGCCGGGCAACGTTTGGGCTGACCATGCCGGGCAGAGTATCGCGCACCACCGACAAGAACCGGCAAGAAGCAGACCGCGAGCCAAGCAGCGGTCCGGGGTCGCCCATCAGCGGGCACCGTCCAGCACAGCAGCGACCGGTTCCGGGTCGCCGACAGCAAGGAGCACCCGACCGGGCCCGTCGAGTGCGCTCCACGCCCACCGCACTCCCGGCGTCTCCCCTGCGCCGACGACGTCCGGCGCCGACGTGGCGCCGGCGATGACCAGCGTCCCCACCGCCCGGGCTCCCGCCGTGCCCGCGGGCCCGCTCAGCGCGGTGTCGGCACCGTCGAGGACCGTGGTGTGCGCGAGCAGCGGCGTCCCGCCGACCCGCACGTCGAGGGTTCCGCGGTAACGACCGCCGCGCTCGGCGTACCGACCGAGCACTACCAGCTCGCGCAGCACTGCGACGGCGTCGGCCGCGAGGTCGACCCGCAGCAGCGACTCCAGCGCTGCCCCGTCACACACGACGGTGGCCTCGGGAGCCCACTCGAGGACGGCGCCGGAACCGACCTGGGCGGTGACGGCCCAGTGAGCTCCCTCCCTCGGGCCCGGCTGCACGAGCGTCGCGCCCGCGCTGCGCACCCGTAGCACCGCCCCGGGCGCCACGGAGACGTCGAGGGAGAACGCGTCGCCACCCAGCGGCCCACCGGCGCCGTGCACGAGATGCACCTGCTCGTCACCGGTCGGGCGGATCACCACCGGCCAGGCGTGCGACCAGCGCATTCGCTGGCGCCCGTGGCCCGGTTCGACGCACAGCCGGGCGGCGGCGGTGAGCGCCCCGCGCGTCACGTCCGGTGCGCCGCGAGCAGCCCCGCGACCCACTCCACGATCGGCGCGGCGTCGGGCTGCTCCCGCAGTGAGACCAGCACGGTCGGCCGGCCCTCGCGGACCCGCTCGGCGTCGCGCGCCATCACCTCCAGGTCGGCGCCGACAAGCGGCGCCAGGTCGATCTTGTTGATCACCAGCAGGTCCGCGCGGGTGACGCCGGGGCCGCCCTTGCGCGGCACCTTGTCGCCGCCGGCCACATCGAGCACGAATATCTGGGCATGCACCAGGCCGTAGCTGAAAGTCGCGGTCAGGTTGTCCCCGCCGCTCTCGACCAGCACGAGGTCCGGGTCGTGAAGCGCGACAAGCTCCTCGACGGCGCCGAGGTTGGCGGTGATGTCGTCGCGGATCGCGGTGTGCGGGCAGCAGCCGGTGCGCACCGCGCGGATGCGCTCGTCGGGCAGGACGCCGTGGCGGCGCAGGAACTCGGCGTCCTCCTCGGTGTAGATGTCGTTGGTGACGACGGCGAGGGACAGCTCGTCGCGCAGGGCCCGGCACAGCGCCGCGACGAGCGCGGTCTTGCCGCCGCCGACGGGGCCGCCGATGCCGACGCGCAGCGCGCCCACCGGACTGGTGATCAGGTCGTCACGAAGCAAAGAGGGTCGCCTCCGATCGGCGGTGCAGCTCGGCGAGGACGTCGGTGAGCGGGCTCCCGCTGGTGGGCAGCAGGGTGGGATCGTCGGCGGCGACGGCGGTCGCGGCGGCGATAGCAGCCTGCGCGGCGACCGGCTCGGCGTCGCGCCCGGCCGCGGCGGCCACCGCGGCGACGCGCAGCGGGTCGAGCCCGAGGAGCCGGACGGCGGCGGTGCACGCACCCCCGACCAGGTGGTGCAGCGCGAGCCCGGCCGCCTGCTGCGGGGTCGCCCCAACGGCCGCGGCGGCGACCCCGAGCACGAGCGGATGGTGCACCCGTGGCAGCGCACGCAGGGCGTCGATCGCCGGCCCGGGCCAGGCCAGCGCGACGGTGCGCAGCAACGCGGCCCCCTGCGCACAGGACGCGGCCCGCTGCGCAGCCGACGGCATCCTGGCCCCGACGGCACCGTCCCACCGTCCCCACCGCGGGTCAGGAGTCACCGCCAGCACGCACGCGGCGGCCGCGGCGGCCGCCGGTACCTGGCCCCCGGTTCGCACCCGGCCTGCCAGGAACAGCGCCAGATCGTCTGTCGTGCGCAGCAAACCGCGGTCAACCAGCGCTTCCACCCCACCCGAGTGGCCGTGGCCACCCGACGGCAGCCGGGAGTCGGCCAGCAACATCAGCCCCAACATCACCACAGGAACCAACACCCGCCGGGAGCTGTCGACCAGCAGCTATACCCGCTATTCTCTACCGGAGCAGCCAGAACGCTTCCCACCGGCTGCCGTCCTACGCCGACGTCTCTAGACATCGGATGTACCTGCGCACGTGAACCCTCATCCTGTCCAGATCCGACTCCAACCCAGCGACCATAGCTTCACATAGCTGGCAGTGAACTCGTCGGCGGTCCGTGGGCATCGGGAGTGCCAACGTAGCTCGCCGTCGGTGAAGACCTGGCGGTCTGGTCAGGACGCTCGGGTCAGCCAGCGGCGACATTCGGTCCGACGTCAGCCAGCCGGGTGACAGGATTGGACGCGATCAGGAGGAGGAACAGGTGTGTCGACACGCCCGAAACATCCCCGCAAGGAGCTGGAAGCTGTCCTGCGATCTCTGGAGACGCAGGGTTGGCGTGTCATCAGGGGCAAGGGCTACTACAAGTGCTACTGCCCGCCGCCGCATGCCCGATGCGTGAAAACGGTGAAGCTGACTCCTTCAGACCCCAACTACACCCGAAACCTGCGAGCATGGCTGAGAAGGTCGGGATGCTGGGAGGAAGAGCCGTGAGCCGTTGGTTCTACGTTGAGCTGCACTGCCAGGGCGACCCCGGGGAGGATCTTGACGGGCAGCTCGACCTCATCATGGACGCGCTCGACGGTGAGCCGGGCGAAGCCGATGCTGATGTAGGCGGGGATTTGGTTGCCGGCACCGTGGACTTCTGCATCTCGCTCAAGGCGGACAACCCCGCCGAGGCGCTGGCCCGCGTGCAGGCGTTCGTTCGGTCCGCTCTGCACGGCGCAGGCATCGGCACCCCCGGCTGGGAACGGATCACTGAACTCGTCGACCGAGGTGAGGCGGTAGCGACCGTTCGCCCCTCTGAACTGCTGGTCGACTCGTAGTGGCCCACGCAGGACCCGACGTCGTCGGCCGATCAGAACAAGAAGTAGCGTTGCGCCATCGGTAGCTCGATGGCGGGTGCCGGCTCCACGACGGAGCCGTCGATGCGGACGGTGAAGGTGTCCGGTTCCACCTCGATGCGGGGCAGCGCGTCGTTGCCGGGCAGGTCGGCCTTGGTGAGCGCGCGGGTGTCGCGCACCGCCACCAGCCTGCGCCGGACGGCCAACCGGTCGGCGAGCCCGCCGTCGAGGGCCGCGGGCGCGACGAAGTGCACCGACGTCGCCGCCGCCGTGACGGCCGAGGCGCCGAACATGGGCCGGGGCAGCACCGGCTGCGGCGTCGGGATCGAGGCGTTGGCGTCCCCCACCGCCGCCCAGGCGATCATCCCGCCCTTGAGCACGAGCGCGGGCCGCACCCCGAAGAACGCCGGATGCCACAGCACCAGGTCGGCGAGCTTGCCCGGCTCGACCGACCCGACCTCGCCGTCCAGGCCGTGCGCGACCGCCGGGCAGATCGTGTACTTCGCGACGTAGCGGCGCGCCCGGTGGTTGTCCGCCGGACCGTCCCCGGGCAACGACCCCCACCGCGCCTTCCCCACGTGCGCGGTCTGCCAGGTGCGCAGCGGCACCTCCCCGACCCGGCCCATCGCCTGCGAGTCCGACCCGATCATCGAGATGGCGCCGAGGTCGTGCAGCAGGTCCTCGGCGGCGATCGTCGAGGGCCGGATCCGGCTCTGCGCGAACGCCAGGTCCTCGGGCACCGTCGGCTTCAGGTGGTGGCAGACCATCAGCATGTCGAGGTGCTCGTCGACGGTGTTGACGGTGTGCGGGCGCGTTGGGTTCGTCGAGGACGGAAGCACGTTCGGCTGCCCGGCGACGGTGATGATGTCCGGCGCGTGCCCGCCGCCGGCACCCTCGGTGTGGTAGGCGTGAATGGTCCGGCCGTCGATCGCGGCGAGGGTGTCGGCGACGTAACCGGCCTCGTTGAGCGTGTCGGTGTGGATGGCGACCTGCACGCCGGTCTCGTCGGCCACCCGCAGGCACGCGTCGATCGCGGCGGGCGTGGAGCCCCAGTCCTCGTGCAGCTTGAACCCGGACGCCCCGGCCACCGCCTGCTCGTGCAGCGCCTCGACGCCGACGGTGTTGCCCTTGCCCAGCAGCGCGATGTTGACCGGCCACTCGTCGAGCGCCTCCAGCATCCGCGCGAGGTACCAGGCCCCGGGCGTCACCGTGGTGGCCTTGGTACCCTCGGCCGGGCCGGTGCCGCCGCCGACCAGCGTGGTGACGCCCGAGCCGAGTGCCTCCGGGATCTGCGTCGGGCTGACCAGGTGGACGTGGCAGTCGACGCCGCCCGCGGTGAGGATCATCCCGTTGCCCGCGATGATCTCGGTGGCCGGGCCGATCACCAGCTCGGGGTGGACGCCGTCCATGATGTCGGGGTTGCCGGCCTTGCCCAGCGCCACGATCCGCCCGTCGCGCACGCCGACGTCGGCCTTGACCACGCCCCAGTGGTCGAGCACGAGCGCGCCGGTGATCACGAGGTCGGGGGTGCCAGCGGCGCGCGGGGCGCGGGCCTGGCCCATCGACTCACGGATCACCTTGCCACCGCCGAACACTACCTCGTCGCCCCCGTGCGGGCCACGGCAACGGTCCTCGGTGATCTCGATGAGCAGGTCGGTGTCGGCCAGCCGCACCCGGTCGCCGGTGGTGGGCCCGTACAGCTCGGCGGAGCGGGCCCGGTCGATGATCCACGGCTCGGTCACGGCAGCCGCAACCCCGGCACCGTGCCCGTCCCGCCCAGTTCGACGAGCTCGACGGTCTGCTCGACGCCCGGCTCGAACCGCACCGCGGTGCCGGCCGGCACGGCGAGCCGACGTCCCTGCGCGGCGTCGCGGTCGAACAGCAGTGCGGGGTTGGCCGCGGCGAAGTGGTAGTGCGACCCTACCTGGATCGGCCGATCACCGGAGTTGACGACGTGCAGCGCCGTACGCGCCAGGTCGATCACCACGGGCTCGTCGGCCAGCACGTACTCCCCTGGGATCACCTGCGCCGTCCGCTCACTGGACAGGCCGGTGCACGGTGACGAGCTTGGTGCCGTCCGGGAACGTGGCCTCCACCTGCACCGAGGTCACCATCTCCGGCACCCCATCGAGCACGTCCTCCCGGGTGAGCACCTGCTGCCCCCCGGTCATCAACTCGGCGACGCTGCGCCCGTCACGGGCACCCTCCAACACCCAGGCGCTGATCAGAGCCACCGTCTCGGGATAGTTCAGCCGCAGACCACGCTCCCGACGCTGCTGCGCCAGCCCAGCGGCGACATGCAGCAGCAGCTTCTCCTGCTCGTGAGGGGACAGCAGCACACTGATCTCCTTCCAACCCCCGCCGTGTGGCCCCGGGGCATCGACGCCGTCACGCTAGGAACGCCGTGTCACATCGGTGTATCCGTGACGTTACGTCCGATACTTCCAGGACCGGACGCGACAGACGGGATCGGCGTCCGCGCTTCAGCTGGACCCTGCTGCCGCGGTCACCAACATGTGCTCATAGAGGCCCTCGAACTGGCGAACGCTCGCCCGATCGCGATACGGGATAAGTCCTCGGCGAACCTTGTCGACCCGTTCGTGTACCCGGGCACTGGTCAGCGACGGCAAGGCCGGCAGGACGTCGATCAGCAGCTCGCAGGCATGGTCGACGTCAGCGTCGGTACCAGCACCGGGACCAGGAAGGTAGGAGTGGGCGAGCATGGCCGTGCTGAGCACCTTGCGACGCTGCCTCCCATCGATGGTGTCGATGACCGCCGGAGCGAGGCGCTGCACCTCACGACACTGCCCGAGATCAGCGGCTGTGTACTGAGCTTGGAAGGTCAAGGCCACGGGGGTGAAGAACCGGATCCACGCTGGCACATCGGAAGCCTCGACGTCCAAGGCCTGCTCGGCCAGCAACCGGCTCTTGGCCGCCGCAGCGGCATCCCCGCGCAACGCGTGCGCTCGCCCTTGCAAAGCTGCACACCTGGCGGCGTCAGCAGGTGACCCACCCCGCAACGCTGCCTCGTAACCAGCCGTCGCCAGTGCCAACGCCTGATCGGCGTCCCCGCGATGATGGGCGTGCACCGACATGTCGCCGAGGATGTGTGCGGCGAGCGCGCGATCACCGCTCGCCTGCGCCAGCCGGAGCGCCTGAACGAAGTACCGCTGGGCCAGCCCGTGGCGGTCGGAGTCGAAACACATGAACGCACAGATGTCACAGAGCCGAGCGGCCGCGGCCATCACCTCACGCCCGACCCGCTCGGTGCAGTCACCGTGCAGCAGCAACGGCCGCACAGTGGCGTCAAGATAGTGGACCAACGTCGAGCGGGCATAAGCACCGCCGAGCAGGTTGTCGGCATCGGAGAACGACACACCCATCGCCCACAGCGCATCGACCTCGGCCTGCCCGACCAACCGACCCCCACGCCCCGCCGGCACACCGGTCACCACATCGGGCCGGCAGGCCAACCAGGCATGCAGCGGCCCGACGAACCCGGTGGAGGCCCACGCCGAGGACACCAGCAGGGATCGTCGGTCCATCTCCGACCTCCACATCCGGCAGACCACCTCGATCACGCCCGACACGTCGTCGGCCCACCGTAGACTCAGACCTCCGGAAGTCGCTGATGGATTCGGCTGTTGGCCTGGGGTTTTCGTGACCTGATCGTTCCCGAAAGTAGCTGAGATCTGGCCTGGTTTCCGGTAGTGTCGGTGCGTGTCCTCGACGACGACCCAACCGGTGCTG
>JBBSQN010000086.1:0-22133 GCA_038257875.1 Mycobacteriales bacterium | reverse complement strand
GAACCAGCTCGGGACGTGTTGGTCGTCGCAGAGCTCGAGCAGCCGGTCGCGCTCGGCGCCCGTCACCCGGGACATGGCCAGCAAGCCCGCCACCTGCGCGACGGTGGCGTTGCGCTGGCCCGACAGCAGCCGTGAGATCAAGGTTGCCGAGAGCCCGAGCTGGTGCGCGGCCTCGCTGCCGCTTATCCCGGCGTGCTCCAGGGCTCGGCGTAGTCCCTCGCCGAGCTCTCGGCTACGGATCGTCGGTTCACGGTCTGGCATGACCACCTCCTGTTGGCGACATATCCTGCACCAACGTTTCATGCGCTGAGAAACCGGGGTATTGCTTGCCCAATGGGCAACTGATTGTGTGCCCGAAGCGAGGACGAACCCCGCCGAAACCTCTCCAGGAGACAACCGATGGGCACCCTTTCCCCTGTCATCGCCGACGCTTTCCGTCTGCTGCGCACCGACCTCTATGCTCATCTGGACGCGACGGAGTCCCTGGCGACTAAGAACGACGAGTGGTCGTGGGCACGCGCGCCGCACGCTACCTGAGTACGGCTCACCATCGACAACATCACAAGGGCACCCCAGCGCTGGACGCAGAGCCACTCGTCCTGACTGATAACGCAAATAGACATAGCTGCCGCGCTGGTCGACGCGCACGGCGGACGGTGTACTGCGTCCTGTGACCATTTCTCAGCAGGATCGGGTCAGTGACGTCATAACTGATAGCCGGTTGGTCGTCGACCTCAACGTGTCCGACACGTCGAGACCGCCGATTTTCACACCAGGTGTAGAGGCGCTGCGGTCACCGCTGTGGCCAGGGGCACACGTACGCACAAGGGAGACTCGGTCATGAGCAGGCATGTCAGAAGAGGTGTTACGGGCGGTTGGGTGGTCCGGCTGTCGCTACGGCGGGCACCCGCGCGGCACAGCCGGCGGACGGCCGCTGGTGTCAGCTGGTGGGACTGTCAGCCGCGGCTCCGCGGTCGTGCTGGGCTGCGCGGCGAGTTGTGGCAGATCGGGGTGGGACGTCGGCGTGGCTGAGACCTGTCGTTGTCACCTACCGATGGTCCCGCCGGAGGGGTTGCCGCAGTGGTGGCCTCAGCGTGACCCGGAGCCGGATGAGCGGGTGCTAGCCGTGGCACTTTACGGGCAGGATCCGGAGTGTCTGCGTCGGGTGCGGCGCCGCGAAGGCTGGTGTCATCGGGGTTCAGGGGTGCGCCATCCCGCTGGGCCGGCGGTGTCGTGGGTGGACGTTGGTCGGTGTTGGGCTGGGGTGGATCACGCGGTGGTCGATGCGACCGAGGCGGTGGTCAGCGCTGAGCAGCGGCCGCATCTGACGGTGATCACCGACATGACCGCCCGGTAGTCGGAGGGTCTGGCCTGCCCGGCGAGCCACGACCGCTGATCCCCGGACGGCGAGCCGTGATCGGCGTATGGCCGACCGTCCCCGATCCCGAGTGCCGTCCACCAAGCAGTCACGGAAAGGTAACCACGATGTCAGTCGGAAATCCGCCCTCGCGACCCGAGCCCGCCTTTCGGGCCACCATCACGGGGTCCGTGCTCGACGACGAGACACGGGGACAGGTCGTTGTCACGACCGTACCCGTGTTCAGCCAGCACCTGGCCGCCCGCAGCGAACTGCCCGGCGAGACCGAGTACGCCGACCACGTCGACTTTCAACGCGTCGCCGTCACGTGTACAGGCCAAGCGGACTTCGGCCGAGCCGACGCCACCCGCCTCGCCGCCGCACTGATCCTCGCCGTCATCGACACCATGGACCGCGGCCGGCTCCGCCACGACGACGCTATCAGGCTCATCCGAGAGATCAACGACCTGCACTCCGCCCTCAACCGGCTGCACGCCCAGGCCGTCACCTCCGCACAACGGGCCGCACCGACCACCGACGACCCGCTCGTGTCATGACCTCCACCGACCCGAGGATGCCGGTCGTGGTGCTGCTCACCGAGCATGGTCACGGCGACCTCAGCATCGGACATTCCCACGGCACCTTCTGGCGCGTCCCCCGCGACCACACCCGCGCGCTGCGCCGCGCTCTGACCGACGCCCTCACCGGCTGCGGCCTCCACCTGGGCGCGGGCCACCCCGGCCACTGGGGCGACGCACCCGACCTGCCGATGCTGCCTGCCGGCGTCGCCGTCTGGCGACGAGCCGACGACGCCCTCACCCTCGACGCGGACGACCACCACCTCGTCTCGACCGAGCACACCGCGGCGCTGCGGCACGCGATCCTCGCTGCTCTCCACGAGCGCGCCACCGACCCGGTACGCGATCCCGAACCACCCTGGCCGACCACAGGGCCAGCACCGAGCATCACCGCACCGATCACCGGTTCACCTCCTGCCGACCCGGATCACCGGCCTGGGCAGTGAGCGGGATGGTCTACTGCGCCCTCCCTCGGTCGTTCAGAGCTGGGCGATGGTGGCAGTGGCGTGGTCGTGGGATGGTGGGTTGGCCGGGCTGATCGCCGAGACCGCGCGGGGCGGGTCAGCCTGGGCGAGCGGTGCCCGCTATCGCCAGGTGTGGCGTACGGCGGGTCGGCGGAGCGTGCATCCCGTGTCGGAACGCGGAACTCGGCGCGTCGGATCAGCGGACTCGCCGAGTCGATGCGGGGACTCGCGGGTGGGGGCGGGGTCAACTGCCTGACTGCACCTCGACGTCCAGTTCGCGGAGCTTGTCGGCGTGGGCTCGGGCGTGGTGGCCACAGAACAGCAGCTCGCCGCCTGAGGGCAGCACGGCCCGGGCCTTCGCAGCTGCCCCGCACCGGTCGCAGCGGTCGGCGGCGGTCAACTCGGGTCGGGTCAGGGTTCCTGGCTGCATAGCGGTCTCCCCTCGTCTCGGCTCCGGGACTGCCCGGAGCCACTTGCGTGTGACGACCGCTCGCGCGGTGCGCCCACTCTCCCATGACGTACGGCACCCCTGCATGTGTTCCGCGGGCGTGTCGCGACAACCGTCACGTTTGACCCTGTGGGGTCGGCGAGACGTCGTCGTGATGATGCTCCGGTGAACCGCTGCAGATACAGTTGACTACGCGTGAAGGATGCTGTGCGCGCCGTGACACCGCAAGGGGTGAGTTGTTAACACTTCTGAACGGAGTAGCTACGGTGGGCCGTGGTGACGGCCAGCGCGCGCAACCGGGTTCCGGCGCCCGCCCTGTTCGTCGTCGGGGGCATCTCGATGTACGTCGGGGCCGCCCTCGCGGTGGGTCTCTACGACTGGTTGTCGCCGAGTGCGGTAGCGATGTTACGGCTACTCGGCGCCGCAGTGGTACTGATCATGTGGCGCCGCCCGGGACGGGACGCCTGGCGCGGCAGGCGGCTCGGCCGCGCCACCGCCTTCGGGTTCGCGACGGCCAGCATGAACCTGGCGTTCTACGAGGCGATCGCGCGGCTCCCGCTGGGGACGGCGGTGGCGGTCGAGTTCTGCGGGCCGGTCGCGGTCGCGGCGGTCGTGTCGCGCCGGCCCCGGGACGTCGGCGTGGTGGCGCTGGTGGCGTCCGGTGTGCTGCTCATCGCGGATGTGCGCTGGCCGGGCAGCCCGACGGGGGTGTTGTGGGCGCTCGCGGCGGCGGCAATGTGGGCCGCCTACATCGTGCTCGGTAGCCGGGTGGCCAGTGGCGGAAACGGGCTCGACGACATGGCCGTCGGGTTCGCGGTGGCTGCGGTCGCGCTGTCGCCGCTGCTGCTGCTCGGAGGTTCCGCCACGTTGGACGCGCTGGCCGATCCGGTCGTGCTGCTGCTGGCGCTCGGGGTGGGAGTGCTGTCCAGCGTCGTGCCCTACGCGCTGGACCAGCTCGTGCTGCGCCGGGTCGCTCCGGCCCGGTTCGCGGTGCTGCTGGCGCTGCTGCCGGCTACCGCCACGATGGTCGGGCTGATCACGTTGGCGCAGGTTCCGCGCCCGCTGGAGGCGGTCGGAATCGCTGCCGTCATCGCGGCCGTCGCCCTGCGCTCCCGGGACGGAGAGGTGCCGGCGGTGGTGAGCCGAACGTGATGGCGGTCACGCAGAGCTCACGCCGCTCCGACGGTTCCACACGCTGCCGGCGGCGTGACCGATCAGGAGCTTCGAGTAGTACACGGGTGCGAACCACGACGCTGCGGCCGAGCGCCCCAAGCGGTCGTCCGCCACCAGGCCGGCCACCCCGGACGCGGCAGCGATCGAGAGCCGCACTCGGCGCGGCGCGTTGGCGATGACCACCGAAGCTCCCATCATCAACGCGTAGTGGGCAAGCGCCCACCGGGCCGCGGAGGCTCGGTCGCGTCGGCCGCAGATGTGGTCGGTCCGTGCGATCAGAGCCGGGTGCAGCAGGTGCACGGCCGCGAAGCCGACGTGCTGCCGTCCCCGGGCCCACGAACCGATCCCAGACCCCCGCAAGCCCTGGGCACACCGTGTGCCGCAACCCCATCACCCACCTCCTTGGCTATCGCCGATCTCAGGAGTCCGGGGTGAGATACGACGTGTACTTGACCTGCATCCCGTATGTATCTAAGATACGCAAGGGATGGAGCCTCCTGTCAAGAGTCGTCGCGACGAGCACGCCGACGCCACCCGCGACGCCCTGCTCGACGTGGGCCGGCGCTTCTTCGTGGAGCCCGGCTACGCGCAGTCCTCGGCCGAGGGGATCGTGCGCGCGGCGCGCCTGACGCGCGGTGCGCTGTATCATCACTTCGGCGGCAAGCAAGGCCTGTTCCGGGCCGTGTTCGAGGCGCTCGAGCAGGAAGCGGCTACCGAGATCAACGCGACCCTCGTGGAACACACCGGAGACCCCTGGCGGCAGCTGCTCGCCGGGATTGACACCTTCCTCCGGGTCTGCACCCACCGTGACTACCGCCGGATCGTCCTCCAGGAAGGCCCCGTCGCCCTGGGCCCGCGGCTGTGGCGCGAGATCGACGAGCGCTACCTCCTCGCAGCGTTGCGCGACGCTCTCGAGCGCCTCGTCGACGCAGGGATCATCGAGCGCCGCCCGATCGACCTGCTCACCCGGTCGATGTACGCCTTCCTCACCGAGCTCGCGGAATGCATCGCCGACGCCGACGATGAGCACGCCGCCCGCGCCGACGCCGCCGACCTCGCTCGGGGCGTGTTCACCGGTCTCACGGTCCGCGAGTCTCCGCTGTGACTGGCCTGGCGGCGGACACCGTCGTGATCGACGCGTGGGAAGCTACCGTGAGTTGGCGTGAACCCGGTGTGAGAACGTGCAACTCGCACACCAGATCGTGCCGACTCGCGGGAACTTCGGCGGGTGCCTGCTCGTCGGAGGAGTAGAGGGTGGAGGAGGTCGGATCGATGCTGAAGATCCTGGGGATTGCACTGCTCATCTGGATCGGGTTGTCGGTGCTGGGGGCGGTGTTCAAGTTCTTCGTGTGGGCGCTGGTGCTCGGTGCGGTGGTGTTCGTCGGTGCCGCCGCCTACTCGGCGGTGACGGGTCGCTCCCGCCGCGCGATCGGTCGGTAGCGGGCTGCGATCTGCGGGTGCCGGCACCTGCTGGAGCTCATCCAGCAGGTGCCGGCCCACAGCTCGTTGATCACCGGGCCCCCGCTCCACCTGTGGCGCAGTTGCTGTTGATGTAGGCCCCGACCCGCTCTCTGGCCTGGGTCAGTTCCGGCGAGTCGAGTCGGGCGGTGAGCTCCGGGTCGCGAGCCGCGGCAGCGGCGTCACCGCCGTTGGCGACCAGGGCGTCGAGCTGCAGGGTCGCGGCATCCACGGTGCGTTCCACGTCGGCGCGGATCTCGGCCGGGGCTTCGGTGATCAGGTTGGCTCCCGCGCGGCGCACGGCCTCGACGGTGCTCGACAGCTCTGCCGGTGTGGCGCCGCCTTGGGCGGTCAGGCTGTTCAGTGGCCGGATCGCGTCGGAGTTCGCCTGTGCCGCCGTGCAGAACGGGCTCGACAGCGGCGGGGTGGCGCGGGGTGGGTCGGGGGCGTCCCTGTCGGCCAGTGAGCCACCACAGCCCACCGCGAGGGCACCGCTGGCGAGCGCGGCAACCAGCGTGGCGCCCCGCGAGACGAAACCCATCGAGACTCCTGGAACGATCGGGTGGAGGACCCGAGAGTAGACCCCGAGGCGGTTGACCCCGGTAAAGTCCACGCTCTCGATCCGGCGGCTTTCGGGCGCTCGCGGAACGATCGGGCCACCGGCGTCGTTGCGCCGGACGTGGCCAGCATCAGACCCCGCCGGATCGCCGCGTTCCGCGCCCTGTGGCGAGCGGTGGTGCAGGGCCGCAGGTCCGGGGCGCCCGGGTTCGCCGTTCGGTTGCGCTCCCTGCCTCGGATGATCACCGGTGCGGTGACCGGGCGCTACCCGGAACTCGGTCGCGGGCGGCTTGCGCTGTTCGTGCTCGCGGTGGCCTACATCGTCTCGCCGGTGGACCTTGTCCCGGAGGCGTTTCTCGCGCTGCTCGGCCTCGGCGACGACGCGGTCGTCGCACTGTGGCTCGGTGGCGCGTTTCTCGTGGAGACCGACCGGTTCCTGGAGTGGGAACGAACCGGCCGCGGCCTCAGGGGTTGATGATCTCTACTGTGCCGTCGGCGGTGCCGGTGACGAACACCTGTCCGCTGGTCGGGTCGACCGCGACGGTGTTGGGCTGGCGCACGGTGGGGATCCTGGCGACCTCACGGGGCGTGGGCATGGTCATGTCGTAGCCGACAACCTGGTTGGCGGCGGTGACGGTGACCCACAGCCGGTCGTGCACCGGGTCGTAGGTGATGCCGTAGGGGTTGCCCGGCAGCGCGACCCGAGCGACCTCGCGTGGTTCGGGGGCGGGTTCGAAGACGAGCAGCTGCCCGCCGCGGGTATCGGTGACGATCATGCGGCCGTGTCGGTCGGCCACCACGTGGGTCGGCCCGTCGCCTGCGGGCAGCTCGGTGATCCTGCTCAACGTGTCCGCGTCGTAGAAGGTGATCGTGTTCTCGCGGACGTCCACGAGCCCCACGGTGTCGCCGACCGGGGCGAGGCCGGCGGGCTGGGTGACGTCGGTGAAGGTCTTGACGATCTCGTCGCCGCGCACGGCGACGACGCTGCCGCCACCCTCGTTGGCCACGAAGACGGTCCCATCCGGTGCCTGGGTCGCATCGTGCGGGCTGGTCCCGGTTATCACCTGCGAGGTCACCGTGCCTTCCGGCAACGCGACCCGCAGCAGCGAGTCGGCGCTCTCGTCGGGCACCAGCACCGGCCCGCCCGGCCCGACCAGCTGCAGATGCCGTAGCACCCCGGGCAGGGGCACTCGCGCGGTGATCGCGCCCGAGTCGATGTTGAGCAGGACCAGCTGGTCCGGATCCCGCACCCCGACCGCGACGGTGCGGGTCTGCGCGTCGGCGACGATCCCTTCCGGTACCGACCCCACATCGACCACGCGCCCCGCCGGTGCTGCGGTGACCGGCGGGGCTACGGCGGGCTCGGCCGGCGGGGGCAAGGGCGGCTGTGCCGCACCTCCATCCGGGCCTGCCCCACAACCAGCAGCGACCACGACCATTGCGGCGGCGAGTGACAGGACAACCGAACGGGAGCGCATACCCGCCGTTCGCAACCCGGCCGGGATCGGGTCGACCGGCTGCGTACTCCTCCACGTCGTCATTGCGGATCGGCCCAGGGCCCGATGCCGCCGATGCGGTCGATGGTGATGCGGACGACGAAGCCGGGTGGCGGGTCGGGTGGCAGCGGGAACTCGACGTCCGGCCCGCCGTAGACCTTCACGAGCTGCTGAAAGAGCTCGGGCGCGCCGCCCTCGGTGACGGTGGCCGTGCCGTGGACCAGCAGGTTGTACTGCATGCCGATCTCGTTGCGGTCATCGGAGTCCAGGGACAGCGCGACGCGCGGGTCGCGGCGCAGGTTGTGCACCTTCCGGTACTCACGCAGGTGCGCCATCACGATCTCGTCGCCGTCCATCCCGACCCACACGGCGCTGACCTGTGGTTCGCCGTCGGGGTTGCTCGTCACGCAGTGGGCGAGTCGACCGGAGGTGAGCAGCTCGCGGGCGCTGTCGGGAAGTGGGGTCACGAGCGCACGATACCGAGGTACGACGCCCAGGCACAGCGTCGCGGGTGCGGCGATGGTAGGCATCCCGCGTGCGAACGATGCGCGTCATCACCCAGCTGGCGACCGGCGGGCCGGAGGTGCTCGAGCTCGGTGCGGCGACGGTGCCCGAGCCGCTGCCCACCGAGATCCGGGTGCGCGTCGCCGCGGCCGGGGTGAACCCGGTGGACTGGAAGACCCGCGCGGGCGGGGGGATGGCCGCGGTGCTCGGGCCGCCGCCGTTCACCGTCGGGTGGGACGTCGCGGGCACGGTGGACGCGGTCGGTGTCGGGGTCACCCGGTTCGCGGTGGGCGACGCGGTGTTCGGGATGCCGTGGTTCCCGCGCCAGGCCGGCGGCTACTCCGAGTTCGTGACCGCGCCGTCGCGGCACTTCGCGCACCGCCCGGCCAGGCTCTCCGAGGTCGAGGCCGCGGCGCTTCCGCTGGCCGGGCTCACCGCGTGGCAGTGCCTGGTGGACATCGCCGCCGTGGCACCCGGGCAGCGCGTGCTCGTGCACGCCGCGGCCGGCGGCGTCGGACACCTGGCGGTGCAGATCGCGAAGGCCCGCGGTGCCCATGTGATCGGCACCGCGTCGGTGGGCAAGCACCACCTACTGCACGACCTCGGCATCGACGAGGTCGTGGACTATCGCGCGGAGGCGTTCGAGAAGGTGGTGGAGCCGGTCGACCTGGTGTACGACCTGATCGGCGGTGACGTGGCGATGCGCTCGCTGGACGTGCTGCGCCCGGACGGACGGCTGATCTGCCTGCCCTCGGCTTCGGCGGCCGACGCGGTCGCCGCGGCCGCGGAGCGCGGGCTGCGGGCCACCGGGATGCTCGTCGAGCCCGACGGCGACGGTCTCGAGGAACTCGCCCACCTGGTCGACGACCGTCGCCTGCGGGTGCTGGTCGCCGAGACGTTCCCCCTGGAGCGGGCCTCGCACGCGCACCGCGCGGGGGAGCTGGGACGCACCACCGGCAAGCTGGTGCTGACGACCTGAGCTACTGCCTGATCACCTCACCCGACCCGGTGATCTCCTGGGTGACGACCGGATCGCCGATGTAGGTCACCGAGCCGCTGCCCCTGACCGTCACGTCGAGCGTGTCGCGCACCCGGAGGGTGGCGTCGCCGCTGCCCGACACGCCGACGGTGGCGGCATCGCTGCTCAGGTCGGCGCCCTCGTAGTCGCCGGAGCCGGAGATCTCGACCTGCTGCGTGTCCGCGGAGCCGCCGGTCGTGACCGTGCCCGAGCCTCGTACGTCGACCGTGAGCTCGTCGGTGGCCAGGTCGGGGGCGGTCACGTCGCCGGAGCCGGTGACCGCGATGGCGTCCAGGTCAGCGACCGTCAACCGGTAGATGATCGGCTGCGACGTCGACACGCTCGTCCCCTCCTCGATGCCCAGCCGCAGCGTGCCGCCCGAGACCTCGCTGGTCAGCAGCGGGAGGACGGTGTCCTCCGCCTCGATCGTGAGTGACTCCGTGCCGGTTCGGGAGATCTCCAGGTCGCCACTGGTCGCGAGCTCGACCGCGGTGAAGCCGCTGACCTCACGGGTCTCGCTCGCCGTCGCGCCCGAGCCCGCCGTCGCGCCCGAGCTCGTGATCTCGGTCCTGCAGCCGGCGAGCAGGATGGCAGTGGCCAGGACGGCCAGGCAGCACCGCACGGTCCGGGCGACGGGGGACGACATGGACTCTCCTCAGGTTCGACAGCCGACCGCGTGTCCGTGGCGACGGTGGCCCGGACCGTATCGCGATGGCCGCGACCGGGATCAGGCGCAGGCGCGTGGGCCGGTGAGCTCGGGATGGCCGGGGGAGGTGATGTGCGCCGGGAGCAGGCATCCGCGGACCGACCCGTCCGGCTCCACGACGAACTCGGCCACGGCGGTGCGCGAGCCGGCCTGCGAGAACGTCGGCCACACGAAGTTGCCCAAGCCCCACGCGATCGGCCGATCCCCATAGGAACCCAGGGGCTGCAGGCGGTGGGCGTGGTGGCCGAAGATCCCGTCGGCGCCGGCGTCGATCATCGCTTCGGCGCGGGCGACGTCCTCGGGTCGCGGTTGCGTGTCGAGCTCCACGCCCCAGTGGATCGAGACGAACACCAGGTCGGCCACCGTATCGGCGGCGCGTACCGCGGCGGTCATCGACGCGGTGTCGTCGCCGTCGGCCATACCCGGGCGCGCCGGTCCCGCGAGCCAGTCTCCGGCGGGTACGACGCCGCCGAACCCGAGCACGGCGATCCGCCAGCCGCCCCGCTCCACGATCGCGGGTGTGTTCGCGGCACGGGAGTCCGCGCCGACGCCGACGGGCGCGATCCCGGCCGTGCGGACCTGCGTGATCGAGTCGAGCAGTGCCTCGGGGCCGTAGTCCTGGCTGTGGTTGTTCGCGAGGTTGGCGACGTCGACGCCGGCGGCCTGGGCGGCCGGGAGGGCCGCGGGGTCGCACTGGAAGTTGAACTCCTTGGGCACGATCTGACCGAGCCCCGAGACCGGGCACTCCATGTTGACCACCGTCAGGTCGTCGTCGGCGAACAGCCCGTCCAGACCCGACCAAGCGTGGGCGTACCCCTTCGCGCGCAGGGCCGGAATGTAGCCCGGGTCGAGGTTGACGTCCCCCGTACCGTGCACCACCAGGCGCTGCCGCGGGGTCGGCGACGGGGCCGCGGCGGTGGTGGCTGCCGATGTGGTCGGGGCGGAGGCCACCGGCTCGACGGTCGTGGTGCAGGCGACGGCTGCGAGGGCAAGGGCCGCCGCCGCGAGCCCGGTGGAGAGCCCCCGGGGAGTGGTCACGGTGAGATCGTGCCGGACGGACGTCCCGCTGCGCACTGGGCACCAGGGTGGACCTCGGTGAGATCTCAGCGCGTCCTCGCCGCCCGGGCGTCGGCGACGGCCTCCTTCACCCGCTCCCGGATCCCGCGCAGCTCGGTCAGGTAGAGCCAGTAGTCCGGGTGCACGCCGGTGAGCCGCTGCCGCGCGTTCTCCAGCCGCACCGACTGCGCGTCCAGGATCGGGCCGAACTCCGCGACCAGCCCGCGGTCGACCACCAGCCGCTGCGCGTCGCGTAGCACGAAGCGGACGTCGGCGGCGTGTGGGGCCGGGTCGGCGCGGACGTCGCGCAGCTCGGCGAGCCGGTCGGTGACGGCGTCATAGCGGTCCTCGGCGCGGCTGAGCGCGGAGCGGGCCGCGGTGACCTGGTCCGCGGCGTCGTCCCAGTCGCCCGCCTCGGCATGGCGCCGGGCCTGCGCGAGCGCGCGGTCGGCGGCGTCGATGGCCTCACGGGTGTGGGCTTCCGCCCCGGTCAGGTCCCGGGAGCAGGGCTCGGAGAACTCGCGGCGCAGCGCGGACATCGCCGGCTCGATCCGTTCGGCCTTGGTGACCGCGGCGGCGCGCCGGGTCGCGATGCTGGAGAGTGCCGACTGGACCGACTTCGCGGTGCGCGGTGCCTCGGCGGCCAGCGTGGCGGCCGAGCGGGCCAGGTCGAGCGTGCGCTGCGCGGCTTGGCGGCGCTCTCGCAACCCTGCCCCGCCGGCGTCGAGCAACCCCTCGGCCTGTTCGGCCTCGGCCAGCCGTTGCGCCGCCCGCCGCGACCGGACCCCCGCGTCGGCGGCCCGCTGGACGGCCGCGCGCGCGTCCACCAGTGCCCTGCGGGCCTCCTCGAGCGTGCGGGGCAGGCTGCTCAGCGCGTACGCGGCCTCGTCGAGCGCGCGGGCGTGCGACGCGCGGAACCGCCGGATCGCCTCCCGGGCGTGCTCGATCTCCCGCAGTGCCCGCTCGTCCGCCGTCCGGGAACCTGCGGTGGGCCCGGTACCGTCGAGCGGGAAGTCGCGGGTGGCGGCGAGGTAGGCCTCGGTCGCCGCGTCACCCACGGCGGCGACCTCCGACCACGCCCTGCCCAGCTTGCGGCCGGTGCCCAGCTCCTCGGCCGCGTGCACGGCCTCAGCTGCGGCGCGCTGCTCGTCGTCGAGGGCGAGGAAGCCCTGGGTGGCGGCGTTGCGGGCGGCGAGTGCCCGCTCGTCGGCGGCCTCGTCTCTCCGGTCTGACCTGCGGAACAACTCGCTCCCCTCGCGCGCCGGGATGAGCGAAACGGTACCCCGGATCCGGCCGATCTCCGCCTACCGTCGCCGCGGGCGTCCCACCCGTGACGGCACCGCGCTGGCCGCGATGACGGCGGACGTTGGGGAGTGATCGCTGTTTCGGGCCCGCTCGCCGTGCCGGATGCGGTGCTCGGTTCCGGTTTGGTGATCACGCCTCCCGGCCCCGAGGACCGAGGAAACTCTCTCCCGCAACTCAGCCAACGACGTGAGTTCTTACCTGTCGTCCTGGTGCAAAAGAACTGGCCCGTCGTCACTCTAGGTCATCGCTAGTTAAGTTGCTAGCCATATGGACTGAATCTTCGCTGCTGCCCTTGACTTTCGGAAGACAGTCTAGGTTCAATACCTTAACTGGATGGGCGTGGGCATTCATTCGAAATCAAGAATTGGAGGTAGTCGAGATGATACCACCCTTCATGTCGCCCCTTATTTCCTGGTATGCGAGTCTTGCGACCACTTATGTCGTAGGCCTCGTGACCGCGCCTTATGTGGCGGTCCTCGTGAATCCGTTGTTGCGCGGCACCGTCAAAACGACAATACGGATTTCCTCGGAAGTAAAAAAATTAGCGACTGAAGCGGTTGAGGATTTCCAGGATATTGCCGCTGAGGCGAATGCGGAATTTGCAGCCGCGGAGGTCGAAAGCCAGGACAGCGGAGCCGATCGCAGGTAGCTCCGCAGAAATCTCCATTAACCAAGGTACTGTTCCATCTTACCTTGGCGTCGTACGTCCAGTGTTACACAGTGGAATGAGCCCCCGAAACTGTATACATGTCGAAAATCCAGAGGTATACAGCGGAATCCCCACGCTGTCAGGGCCTCTATCAACGGCTCCTCCTGGCGTTCGACAATAACTGTTTCCGCATCCAGCGACAACAGGTTCATACTTACCCATGAACTGCAGAAGTACATGGGCCAGTCCGACGGCAACGTCGGCTGCGGTGCCTCCAGGATCTCCCAATCACGGAAAAGATCGTTCGGCACGAATCGCTCCGGATTCACTAGCAGCTTTCCGGGGGCGAGTGGAACGATGGTCGCATCGATGTGCATCGCGTGCGGGTCGTTCACCTCGACGCGGTGCACGCGAAATCTGTTGCCGACTGCGCGTCGCAGCCATTCAATGCCGATTTCATTGGTGACATGACTCTTCTGCACGAGGATGTCCTGACCGAAGCGCACGAAGTCTGCGGTATCGAAGACCGGCTCGAACTCCGTGACTGCAAAGCCGTCACCCGATTCAGGTCGGTCGTCCTGAACGTATAGCTCGTCCTTCAGCTGCGGTCGAGGCGCAGGCAGCCACCCGGCTCCCCGGCGGAAGTATGATTTGATCAAAGGACGGTAGGCATCCACCTCGTAGTGACGACAGCGCCAGGACAACGGTGCTTCGATGATGGTCTCACCGATGACGATCAGAAGATCGCGCGGCATGGCGGAGTAGAGGCCGCCGGTACTCTCCCAATATGGGGTCGAGAATGCGAGTGAGTGGTCAACCTGATCGGGTCGCACAACGGTGACACCTTCGGACTCGAGCGCGTCGACCAGCCCATCAAGTTCCTTCTCTGCGGCGAAGACCTCGGCGGCCGGTAACGGCTTCCCGCCTTGTTCCTGGAACAGCGACCATGCGCTCTGGGGGAGAGTATCTCGCATCGATCGCTGCCAGTTAGGTAAAACACCGCCCGCCAACCGACCAACAACGACCTCCTCGAGGGGGTCCCATTCAGTGTATGAGCTCACCACCGACGATTCATTGTGTTCGGATTGGGCCGATGTTGAGCTTGGAGATGGCGAGAGGACCATTACGAGAAACCTTTCGGGCAGCGTTGTCGATGATGATTATACCGTTGCGCTCGACTTGGTGCAAGCTTATCGCGCATAAAGCCAGTCGGTGTAGTGATACACGTCGGTCAGTGTGGTAAACAGCTCATTTCGCAACAGCGCACCGACACCGTCGACGTGCCAGGCCTCGCCCCAGACGCGGGCAGTGGTCTGTACCCGTTCAACGCGTGGCATGCGGGTGGCGACGTAGTTAGCGAGCGCGCTGTCCCAGTCGGTGGTACCCGCACCCCCCGCTTTTACCGACTCGGTCGCGAGGCTGTGCGCATCTTCCAGCGCCTGGCAGGCGCCTTGCGCGAGGTACTGCAGCATCGGGTGTGCCGCGTCACCAATCAGGGCGAGCCGCCCGGACACCCACTGTCGCGTCGGCAGCCGATCGTACATCGGCCACGATCGGTCGTGCCACAGTGTCGGCAGCGCTGTTTTGACGCGGTGGCAACAACCCGCGAAGGCGGCGTCGAGTTCGTTCGGCCCACCCCATTCCGTGGCACCACGCGCGAATGCTGGACTGCCGAACACCGCAACCTGGTTGACCATCTCGCCACGGCGCAGCGCGTACTGGACGAAATGGCACCTGGGTCCGATCCAGGCCACGACGTCGGTAAGATCCACGTCGATGGGGGCGTCAGCCACCGGAATCGCCCCGCGGTAGGCGACGTAACCCGAGCAGATCAGCTCATCGTCGACGACCGATCGGCGCAGGGTCGAGGTCAGCCCGTCCGCGGCCAGCACTGCTCGGCTCTCATGCACCTCGCCGCCGGCTGCGTACGTGTGTGCCCAGGCACCCACCGTCTCGACCCGCTCGACGGTACGACCGGTAAGAAGCTCGACCCCGGCGCGGCGGCAAGCGTCGAGCAGGATCCGGTGCACGTCGCTGCGGTGCGCCACAACGTAGGGGGCGTGGTACCGCTCGCGGAAAGCGTCCCCGAGGTCGGCGTGCACGAGCTCTTGTCCGGTAACCGCGTCGGCGAGGACAAGCCGGCCGGGCAGCACCCCGGTGGCCACGACTTCGTCGAGGAGTCCCCACTCGGCCAAGATGCGGGTGGCGTTCGGCGCGAGCTGCAGCCCCGCTCCCACCTCGCCAAACTGCTGAGCTCGTTCCAGCAGCCGCACCGTGTGCCCGGCATGAGCCAGCGCGTAGCCCGCGGCAAGGCCGCCGATTCCGCCGCCGACGACGAGGACGTCGACGCTTCCGGTGGTCGTGCTGGTCATACCCCTGGCCCCCTGCTCCTGGTCGGACTGTTCAGCGACTGTGGTATCCGTCCCGACTCACGGGGTTTCCTGGCGGGCACGTAGCCGGGATCGGGTCAGCTTGCCGTTAAGATTGATCGGAAGCCGGTTCAGCACCTCGATCCGGGTGGGCCGTTTGAACGGAGCGAGGTGGGTTCGGAACGACGCGACGATCGACCGCCGCAACTCGTCGTCCTCGACTCCGGCGCTGGGCACGGCGTAGGCCACGGCCCGCTCCAGCCCATTGTGATCGATTTCGGCGACCACGGCGCAGTCGGCCAGGCCGTCGGTCTTGCGCAGCACGCTCTCGATCTCTGTCGGGGAGATCTTGTATCCACCGAGGTTGAGCATGTCGTCCACACGGCACAGATGTCTGATGTCACCCGCAGGGGTGCGTCGGACGATATCGCCGGTGTACACGCCGCCGTCGGCGAACGTCCGTGCGGTAGCGTCGGGGTGGTCGAGATAACCGAGTGCAATCGAGGCGCTCGCGATGTGCAGCCTGCCCTCATAACCGTCCGGCACCACCTGGCCTGAGTTATCTCGTACGGTCACGGTGACCCCGGGTACGGGATATCCGGTAGAGCCCGGTTCAGCTCGCGACGCCCGGGTGGCAACGACGATGTGCCCGGCCTCGGTCGTGCCCAGCCCGTTGATCAGCGGCACTCCGAACGTCTCGGTGAACCGCTCGGACAACTCGGCGGGCAAGTGCTCCGCCGCTGAGACGGCCAACCGCAGCGAGTCCAGCACCACGTCGTGCTCGGCTGCCAGATCCAGCAGCCCCGCATACACCCGAGGAACCGAGCACAGCACGGTCGGTCGGTGCCGGCGCATTGTGTCAGCAACTACGTACTGATCGACGGCACCACTCATCAGCACGGCACGTGCGCCGGCCGCGAGCGGAAACAGCAACGAGTTACCGAGCCCGTAGCTGAACGACAGCTTGGCCGTCGACAGCATGGCATCCTCGGGGGACAGATCGAGAACGCTGCCGAAACCGGTCAGCACAGCCTCCATTGCTGCGAAGCTGTGCCGTACACCTCGGGGTGTGCCAGTGCTCCCCGAGGTGTACTGCACGAGGATCTCCTTGTCCGGGGGCAGCTGCACCGGCTCATCGGCATCGGTCGTACCATCGATGTTCCCCGGGACGCCCGAACCCAGAACACCACGAACCCGCTCACCTTTGATGCAAGCGACCACCGCGATTTCCTTCCGCAGCTCAGCCTCCTTCGTTGCCGACACATCAAGGTGGATGAAGCCCGCGGTGCAGTCCCGGGCGATGAAAATGATTTCTGATTCGCGTAGCATGGGATTCACCGGAACCGGGACACAACCATGCCACCACAGTCCTAGTACGGCCACTACAGCGGCGGTCGAGTCATCGGACACCACCAGCCCCCTGGTCCCCGAGGGCACGCCCGCTTCACACAATACCGCAGCGTACCACCGGGCAGCCCCGTACAACTGTGCGTAACTCACCTCACCGATCTCGGGATCGACAAAACAAACACGATCACCCCGACCTGCGGCGATATGTCTACCCACCAACCGCTGCACTGGGTTCATCGCTGATCTCCCTCCCTGCACCACAACGAGGACTGCATGATCCGACCGAACGAACGGTACGCACGAGCCTGATCGGCTAAGGTGTCTTCGGTGCAGCGCCAGAAAGCCTGTCGGTCTTGGCGCCGGCCTGCACCGCAGTCGTGGGTGCAGGATCTGACCCGATGTCGTCTGCAGCGAAGCCAGCACTCACCTCAGCGCTGAGGTCCTGCAAGTCTTCAACAGCTTCCGTGGCGACCTTCTTTGCCTGCAGGGCAATTCCCATCGTTGTCTTGACTGTGCCGTGCATCAGCGGCTTGGCGATCTGTCCGACCAGCGGAGCGGTGATGACACCAATTATGAACGGGACCAGAAAAGGTGGGAGCATCGTGCGTCGGCCTCCATGTTGTTGTCTGTGTGCAGTATCGAGTGTACTCGGCTAGACCTCGTCCTGACTTACACCCATAGGTGGGCAGATCGCGGCTTATGCAGTGTCGCCACGTGCCGGTGATGCGATGTCGAGACATCTCTCTACGATCGGCGTCACAGCTAGCAAGCGTACGTGACTACACCGGATGTGGATGATGAATCCGCCCGTTGCGATCTGGTCGAGGTCTATTCAGGTGGGACCTATTGTCGAGGCAGCCGGGTACCGTGTACAGCCGGAAACTGGACCTAAAGATCCTTGCAGCGGATCTGGATGGTTCTCGACGCCCAACTCTCGTGCTTCTCGATTATCGAATCGATGCTGTCGTTCAGCGGCCGGTCGAAGGGATAGCCCATGAGGCGCTTGTCCGGATATTCGCTGTCTTGCAAACCGCAGTAGCTCATGGAGGTGCATTCCTGGCCGGTATCGGTCATGGTCAGATCATCACTCGACAGCACCACCAGGAGCCGGAAGTCCGCGCCTTCCTTTGTGCTTCGGGGCAAGAGTAGGGTGTATGGCCATCCGCAATCGCACCACGTTGTTGCAGGGGGACGCGGCTCAGGGCTTTCGAGTTCCGCATGTCCGAGCGCAGATTTGCGAATCACTGCCGACAATCTCGCAGGCCGAAAGACCACGGCGTGCTCATGACCCGCCAGCCGATGCAGGAACCGGTCCATCTCGATCCATGCAGTGTTGTCATCGACCCAGGGTTCTGGCGCCAAAAAGATCCGGATCGTCACTTGCTGCGCCTGCTCTGAGTGGTTCTGCAAGCGAATGAAGTAGAAGAAATCTTCGTGAGAAAGGTAATCGATTTCTTCGGGGACGGTTTGTCCACTGTCGGAATCGTAGACCTGGATAGTCCGCGTCCGCATCTCGGTCGTCAACTCGTTGGTTGTCGTCACCCTCGTTCCGTTCGAGAGGGTGACCGTCCCCGACGAAAAATCGTTGTTCCATGAGTTTTCGCCCGTCGTGTCCTCTGAATATCCAAATGCCTCGGTTCCGATCATCTCGCCATCGACGTCGGTAGGTATTCCCCCCTCTCCGCAGAGGATGATGTCTTCGCTGCGCACTGTTACAGGTAGGCCCTCGGCGAAATCATGGGACTCCCGCTTTCCCAACGTCTCCCGCCAGGCCTGGACAATCGTATCGACATGCTTGTGCCACCGCCAGAATACTGGATCGCGGACGGTGGCATCGAGGTTGCCCATCACTCCAGCGGGCCCATTTGTGTTGCCGAAGTATGCAAAGTGAACATGGCCGATGTTGTGGATATTTCCATAATTTGTGAAGTTGGCCGGGTCTTCTGGATTGTCTCTGCTGGGGACATCGACGGACAAGTTGTTTGCCTCTACCGTGTTACCGAAGTTATCGTTGGTGATGGAAATTTGTTCGTTTCCAACCTCATACGATCCTCGGCGGGCGGCCTCAAACAACGCGTCCCGAGCCTTCTCCATATCGTCGATCTTGGCCCCTGGGAGACCAAAGGACCATTCGGGGGCCTGTGGCGCGAAGTCTTTGATCGTGGCGTTCTCAGGGCGGGCGCTGAATCCGACCCACTGGTTACCGTCCCAGACCATCAAGTCCCCTGGATCGTAACCTTCAGGGATCGGTGCTCGGTAGTCGTCGAAAGGCTTGACTCTGGGCAGCCCAACACCAAGACGCTCAGCATCATATCGGGCGAGCATCTGCAGGTGCATGTAGACGAAGAGCTCTCCGTGCCGGTCCCCGAAGTCAGGAACGCCGCCTGGCACAGGTCGCCCGGATACGGGATTGACCTCATGCCAGTGGCCGTGATGCTCGTTCAATTGTGTGTCTTCGCGCCAAAAGCTCAGCCGGTCCTCCGGTGGAGTGGCGCGCGAGCTGGTGCGGCGGACAAGATTAGGCTGTCGCTGCTCGAGGGGCTCCAACTTGAATTTTTCACGGGCCGGCGGATAATGAGTTATGAACAGCCTCAGTGCCTGTTGCCTCAGGCCCATCAGGGCCATCGCATCTGTCCCGACATCTCCTACAATCTCGCTGACTTTTTCCGTGAAGTCACCAGTGAGGTTGCCGGGCAGTCCGGTGACCTCCCCTACCAACTCATCAAGGGCGCCAAGGGTGCCAAGTGCATCAGCAAGACCGTCGTCGTCGCCCTTCCTGTCGGCGATCTCCATGAGCTTCGAGGCCATGGCTACAGCACTGTGCGTAGCATTCATGCTGAATGAGCTGAACTCGGTCTTTTTTACTTTTTTGGACTTGGGCTTGGACTCTTGGCGCCTGGATCCACCAATTCCTAGTGCTCCCCCGACTCCTCCAAGCGCATCTCCCACGCCCGGTAGATTCGCTAATTTACCCACATCTACAGCTGGTAGTCTCGTCATATCAGTCGAATTTTTGATTACATCAGTGACGCGTTCTTGAGCCGTTTCTCCACCACCGGAAAGAAGGTTTCTTACAGCCTTCGACATGTCAAACTGAGCCATTGGAACAACCACCCATCGTTCTCGATATTCGACACGTGTGCGATAACTCAGACACGCCCTAGCCTCTGTCGAGCTTCTCGCTGGCTTCTTTATGATGTGCCAAGAAAAGCTTGACAGCGTGTTGCGCCAATCCAGAAAGATCCTCCGTTTCTAGTGTTTCCTCAATTTCCTGAACAGCGTCGGCGAGACCCTCTTCTCCGCCCTTTGCGTCGGCGATCTCCATGAAGCGAGAAGCCAGGGCTGTGGCCCTGCTCATGTGCTGGATGTTATGAGGGCTGAAGCGGGATTGCGTAACTTCCGAGCGAGGGACGGACTGTGTCGGCCCCGGACCTGAAACGATCGAAGCAACTCGGTTGCGCAAATCCTTGATGTCGGTCAATTATCCCACCTCAACCTAACAGCACTGAGTGATTACAGCGCAGAAGCAGGAAGGTCGTACGGCAGTGTTGTCTCGTTCTCCTTACCTGCTCAAACCTTCACCGTGATCATGTCGTCATACCGTCACTCCTACGATGTCATCACTTGCTGCGATCAATCCCGGAGAACATATCGTAACACGGGCCTGGTCCCCGATCGAGTGGGAAGTTGGCAACTCTCGGTGTTGTAACCGACCAGATCTTGGCGATCGTGGTGTTACTGGCGTTCTTGTGGGTGCCGGGGCATGATCGGATAGGGTGCACGTCGTCCGGTCTGGGGCTCGGCTGCCACAGTCAGAGACGATCAAAAGTGACGGTGTGTGCACGACGAGAGCGGGGTGGCGAGTACTCGGAGTCCGAGCATCCGGTGATCGGTTCGATTGGAGCTGGGGACCGACAGTCACGGGGTTCTTGTCACGCGGTTGGCTGCGTTATTCGAGAACACCCGCGGTTGGCTGTCGGGATGGGTGTAGTCGCGGATGCATCACCGACCAGGACTGATCCTCGCTGGCAAGTTCGATGAAAGCTTGCAGCTCACGCAAGAGCTACGCATTATACCGACTGCCGCATCGGGGTGACCACCAGCTACCGGCAACGTAGCGAGGACCTTGAGCCTGTCACGTAGCGAGATCTGGTCGATGCGTCCCGAGCACGCATCCGAGAAACTGCCGTGCCCGACCGCGTGTGGTTATCTGGAGGTCCGCATAATGAGCATCACAGAGCATGGTAACGGACGACCTACAGGTCGATCTCGTCGACGTTCACTACCGGCGCGGCGGCGAGGTTGGTCCGCAGCACTTCCTGAATCTGTTCAGGCGCCCTACTGCGCGGGTGGTCATCGACGCGACCGTGCCGGCGGCCACTCCTCGGGGTCTGCGCACTGATCGCGGTCCCACAGGCGCAGCACCTGTGGGACAAGCTCGCACCACACCAGCAAGCCAGCTCGTGCACGATGATCTCATCGGGTGTCGTGACGGGGGGCGACTTCGGTACGGTTTGGCCAGACTGTCCGAGCTCCGAGGCTTCCAGAGTTCCGCGAGATCTGCTCTCAACCGGGGCCTCCAGCACAGCGATCCGCATCTCTGCTCCGCAACCGACGGCGGCTACCGTAGCACTGTCCGGGATCGCGGATTCTCGATGTATGTGGATGCTGGCATAGCGAGTTTCTCCGCAAGTACCTGCCCAATTCTTGTCACTGGCATCGGTTGTAACATATCATGGTGTCGGCAATCAATCGCATGATTTTCGATCTCACCAGTTATATACGGTGTCCATAACCGCGGGGTAAATGGCGCACCTAGTTCATCGAGTGCGGCGGAAAATAACAAGAGATTTCCATCAAATCGGCCCGGTCGGAAACCTTGCGCAAGATGGGCATTATTGATGGTAACGTTCACCACTCGTGCGACGACATTCTCGATATCTTCTCTCAGCTGGGCCCACACGGTGTTCCATGGCGGTCGTGCTCGACCCTTGCGCAAGGCGTCAACAATACAAGATTCATCTAGTGATTCTCCCTCTGGTATCCCTAGTTCGCGCCCCAGGTTTCCGAAGAAGGTTTGCGGTACGTCAGAAGAGTATTCGGGCGAATTCGCCCGGTTCGGGTACTCGTCAAATATTGCGAGCAGTGTGACTCGCTCTCCTTGGTCCTGCAGCTTTGTTGCGATCATGTGGGCTACCCGGCCCCCGAAAGACCAACCCAGGATATTATACGGCCCCTTCGGTTGGGCCAGGCGAATCTGGTTGAGATAGTCCACGACGATATCTTCAATAGTTATCGGAAGTGGCTCGGTCTGGGCTATCCCACGGGACTGAAGTCCATAGATTGGTCGATCCACGCCAAGTAGATCCGCAAGTTCATGGTAACACCAACTAAAACCGAAGACTGGATGAATAAAGAATAGAGGGGTTCGAGTTCCAAAAGTCTTCAGTGGAAGTAGTACTTCCAGGGCTTGTCGGGAATTATCCCGATAGTGCCGTTGCGTCGAGGGGGTGTGGCCGCCGGTGTGGGGTTGGTTGGTGTGTGTTGTGAGGAGGTCGAGTGTGGTGAACCAGGTGTGGGCTATCTCGTGGATGTCGGGTTCGGACCATAGTTCTTGTGCCCAGGACCAGGTGGCGTGTAGTTG
>JBBSQN010000085.1:0-22348 GCA_038257875.1 Mycobacteriales bacterium | reverse complement strand
GTTCTCCGGTACCTGCACCAGCACGATGCGGGTGCCGTCCGGGTCGGCGATCCACATCTCCTCCAGGCCCCAGGGCTCCCGCCGCGGCTCCCGAACCACGTACGCCACCAGCTCGCGGTGCGCCGCAGCGAGGTCGCGGACCTGGAGCCACAGCGCGACCGCGTCCCCGGCCGGCGCCTCGGCACGCCCGGACAGCTCCAGGAACCCGCCGCCGAGGAAGAACACGGTGCCGCCGGGGAACTCACGGGCGACGGCGAGCCCGAGCACGTCGCGGTAGAACGCGAGGCTGCGCGCCATGTCGACGGGGTGCAGCAGCACCCGTCCGGCGAGGACCTCCATCAGGGGAAGACCAGCGCGATCTGCATGAGCCCGACTCCCTCCGGTACCTCATCTCACCGCGATCATTCCCTCAACCCGGGTATGCCGCCAGGTGATCGAGCGACATCGTGGCAAGCTGGCGGGGCGTCGTCGGTGCTCCGTAGTGGTGCACCGGAGGCATGGCCATCAGTGACGGGAAAAGAAGTGAGCAGATCGTGACGGAGCAACCGTTCCAGCGGGTCGCCATCGTCAACCGGGGTGAGCCCGCGATGCGGCTGATCCATGCGGTGCGCGAGTGGAACGCCGAAGCGCAGGGGTGCGCCGACGCGAGGGGGCGCGCCGTCCTGCGCACGATCGCGCTGTACACGGCCGTGGACCGGCACGCGATGTTCGTCCGCGAGGCCGACGAGGCCGTGCTGATCGGGCCCGAGGACCCGGACCAGACCTTCGGCGCCACCCCCTACCTTGACCACGTCGAGCTGGAACGCGCGCTGCGGGCCGCGCGCGCCGACGCCGTGTGGCCGGGCTGGGGCTTCGTGTCGGAGAGCGCGGACTTCGCCGAGCTGTGCCAGAAGCTGGACATCGTCTTCGTCGGTCCGTCGCCCGCGGTGATGCGCAGGCTCGGCGACAAGATCGAGGCGAAGCGGCTGGCCGAGAAGGTCGGCGTGCCGCTGGCTGCGTGGAGCGGTGGGCCGGTCGCCGACCTCGCGGCGGCGCAAGAGCACGCGGCGACGATCGGCTACCCGCTGATGGTCAAGGCCACCGCCGGCGGCGGCGGCCGCGGTATCCGGCGGGTCGAGGCACCCGAAGAGCTCGCCGAGGCCTTCGAACGGGCCAGCTCGGAGGCGGCGCGGACCGTCGGGGACGCCACGGTGTTCCTGGAGCGGGCGATCAGCGGCGGGCGCCACGTCGAGGTGCAGGTGGTCGCGGACGCCACCGGCGACGTGTGGACGTTGGGCATCCGCGACTGCTCGGTGCAGCGGCGCAACCAGAAGGTCATCGAGGAGTCCGCGTCCACGGCGCTCGACGCCGAGCAGGAGAAGCTGCTGCGCACCTCGGCCGCCGAGCTGGCCCGCGCGGCCGGTTACGTCAACGCCGGCACCGTCGAGTTCCTCTACGAGCCCACCGAGCGGCTGCTGTCGTTCCTGGAGGTCAACACGCGGCTGCAGGTGGAGCACCCGGTCACCGAGGCGACCACCGGCGTGGACATCGTCAAGCTGCAGCTGCACGTCGCGGCGGGCGGTGCGCTGGTCGACGTCGCGCCCGAGGCGCCGCCCGCCCGCGGGCACGCGATCGAGGCCCGGCTCACCGCCGAGGATCCCGAGCAGGGCTTCGCTCCCGCACCCGGCCGGATCGAGCACCTGGCGCTGCCCACCGGTCCCGGCATCCGCGTGGACACCGGCGTCGCCGCAGGCGATGTGATCCCGCCGCAGTACGACTCGATGATCGCCAAGGTGATCGCGTGGGGCCGCGACCGTCCCGAGGCCCGCGCCCGGCTCTCGCGCGCCCTGCGCCAGACCGCCGTGGTGATCGACGGCGGCACCACCAACAAGGCGTTCCTGCTCGACCTGCTGGACCGCCCGGAGATCGTCTCCGGCGAGACCGGCACCACCTGGCTCGACGCCCTGATGGCCAGCGGCTACACCCCGCCCCGGCGCCTCGACGTCGCGCTGCTGGCCACCGCCGTCGAGGCGCAGGACGCGCACGTGGCCCGGCAGCGCGAGCGGCTGTTCGCCTCGGCCGAGCGCGGACGCCCCGAGGTCGGACACGAGACCTGGTACCAGGTGGACGTGCGCGCGGCCGGGGCGTCCTACCGGCTGCGGATGGCGCAGTCTCGCGGGTCGCGCTACCACATCGAGCTCGACGGTCAGGTCACCGACGTCGACACCGAGCGGACCGGACGGTTCGAGCGGCGCCTCGTCGTCGGCGGTACGACGTTCGCGGTGCTCGCCGCGCCGCAGGGCGCGGACTACCTCGTCGAGGTCGACGGGGCCGTGCACCGCATCTCCGGCGGCGAGGCCGGCCTGGTGCGCGCCCCGGCGCCGGCGATGGTGGTCTCCGTCCCGGTCGCCGTGGGCGATCTCGTCGAGGCCGGGGACGTCGTGGCCGTCGTCGAGAGCATGAAGCTGGAGACGGCGCTGCGCGCGCCGGTCTCGGGCCGCGTGCGCGACGTGCTCGTCGCCTCGAACACGCAGGTGGAGGGCGGCACGAAGATCGTGCGCCTGGAGCCGGACGCCAACGGCGCGGTCGCGGGTGGCGAGCGTTCCGACCTGTCCGCGTTCACCCCACCGCCCACCGACGAGGGCGACTCGGCCGGCGTCGCCGCCGACACGCTGACCTCGCTGCGGTTCCTGGTGCTCGGCTACGACATCGACGAGCGCGACGCCCACCCGCTGCTCGCCGCGCTCACCGCGGCCCGCGAAGCCCTCGCCCCCGACGACGCAGCCGTTCTCGCCGGGGAGATCTCCATCTTCCGGATCTTCGCCGACCTGTGCGCGCTGTCGCGCAACCGCCGCGGACCCGAGGACGAGTCCCAGCAGATCGACCCCGCAGGTGAGCAGGCCCGCAACCCGCAGGAGTACCTGCACGCCTACCTGCGCTCGCGCGACGCCGACGCCGAGGGGCTGCCGGAGTCGTTCCGCACCAAGCTGCGCCACGCGCTGGCGCATTACGGCGTGTCCGACCTGGAGCCCTCCGACGCGCTGAGCAGCGCGCTCTACCGCATGTACCTGGCCCACCGCCGGGCCGCGGCACAGGTGCCGGTGCTGGCAGAGCTGCTGCAGTGGCGGCTGCGCCATCCCGACTCCCTGCCCCCGGCCGCCCGCGAGGACTACCAGCGCGTGCTGGACCAGCTCATCACGGCCACGCAGCTGCGCCACCCCGTGGTCGGCGGCCTGGCCCGCCGCGTCCGCTACACCTGCTTCGACGCGCCGTTGATCGCCGCCGAGCGGGCCGCGCGCCAGGACCAGGTGCGGGTGGAGCTGGACCGGCTGTCCGCGGACCCCGCCACCCGTGCCGCGCAGATCGACACGATCGTGTCGGCCACCGAACCGATCCTCGGGGTGTTCGGCGCGCGCCACCACGCCGCGATGCTCGAGGTGATGACCCGGCGCTACTACCGGGTCCGGACGCTGTCCGACGTCCGCCTGCACGACCGCGACGGCCGCCCACTGCTCACCGCCTCCTGCCGGGTCAACGGAAAGGGCTACGACGGCCACGACCACGTCGTGCTGGCCACCACCGTGCACACGGCCCCGGACGCCCCGCCCGCCGGCGAGCCGATGGCGGTGCAGCGCGACCTGCGCCGGCTCATCGCGGCGCTCCCCGGGGACCGCACCGCGCTGCTGGACCTGTACGTCATCGCCGGGCAGGCCCCGGACTCCGATCCGGAGCGCTCGTCGGAGAAGATCCGCACGCTGCTGGGCAGGCTGCCCGAACGGCTCGCGCGCGTCGCGGTCGCGGTGCGCCGTCCGCACGGGGACGAGCGCTCGGCCTGGTTCACCTTCACCCCCGGTCCGGACCGCAAGCCGGTGGAGGACCGCACGCTGCGCGGCCTGCACCCGATGGTGGCCCAACGGCTCGGGCTGTGGCGCCTGTCGGGGTTCGAGCTGACCCGGCTCCCGTCCCCGATCGACGTGCACCTGTTCCGCGCGGTGGGCAGACAGGTGCCCGACGACCGGCGGCTGCTCGCGCTGTCCGACGTCCGCGACCTGACCGTGCTGCGCGACGAGGACGGCCGGATCCGCGCGCTGCCCCAGCTCGAGCACGTGCTCGACTCCTGCCTGGACGCGCTGCGCTCGGCGCGCGCCGCCGACCGCGACGACGCGAAGCTGAACTGGAACCGCGTGCTGCTCTACGGCTGGCCGGTGGTCGACATCCCGCTCGACGAGCTCGACTCCGTCGTCCGCGTGCTGGCCCCCCGGTCGGAGGGGCTCGGTCTCGAGCAGGTCCTGGTGCAGTTCCGCCACGTCGATCGGGACTGCGACACCGCCGAGCCGCGGGAGCTGCTGTTGCGGATGTCGCGCCCACCGGGCGCCGGGTTCACCGTGCAGGTCACCGAACCCCCGACCCAGCCGATGCGCGCGCTCGACAGCTACGCGCAGAAGGTGATCCGCGCACGCCAGCGCGGTGCGGTGTACCCCTACGAGCTGGTGCCGATGCTGGTCCGCAGCCCCGATCGCGGCGGTGAACCGGGCGTGTTCACCGAGTACGACCTCGACGAGGCCGGGGCACCCGTTCCGGTCGACCGCGCGCCGGGCGGCAACACCGCCAACATCGTGCTCGGCACCGTCACGACCCCGACGCGGCGCTATCCCGAGGGAATGACGCGGGTGGTCCTGCTCGGCGACCCGACCAAGGCCCTGGGCGCGCTCGCCGAGCCCGAGTGCGCGCGGGTCCTGGCCGCGATCGAGCTGGCCCGGCGCCTCGACGCCCCCCTCGAGTGGTTCGCGGTGTCGGCCGGCGCGAAGATCGCGATGGACTCCGGTACCGAGAACATGGACTGGATCTCCCGAGTGCTGCGCGGGATCATCGAGCTCACCCACGCCGGCGGGGAGATCAACATCGTTGTCTCCGGCATCAACGTGGGCGCCCAGCCGTACTGGAACGCCGAGGCGACGATGCTCATGCACACCAAGGGCATCCTCGTCATGACACCCGACAGCGCGATGGTGCTCACCGGAAAGCAGTCGCTGGACTACTCCGGCGGGGTGTCGGCCGAGGACAACTTCGGCATCGGCGGCTACGACCGGATCATGGGTCCGAACGGGCAGGCCCAGTACTGGGCGCCGGACCTCTCCGCCGCGGTGGACGTGCTGCTCGCACACTACGCGCACACCTACCGGGCGCCCGGCGAGCGCTTCCCGCGGCCAGCGCCCACCGTCGACCCGGTGAACCGGGACGTCTCCGACTCCCCGCACGCGGGACCCGGCTGCGACTTCACCGCTGTCGGGGAGATCTTCGCCGCGAACCCGGAGCGCAAGAAGCCCTTCGACATCCGCTCGCTGCTGCACGCCGTGGCCGACACCGACCACCCGACGCTGGAGCGCTGGGTCGACATGATCGACGCCGAGAGCGTGGTGGTGCTCGACGCGCACCTGGGCGGGCAGCCGATCGCGCTGCTGGGCATCGAGTCGCGCCCGCTGCCCCGCCGCGGGCGGCTTCCGGTGGACGGGCCGACGACGTTCACCGCGGGCACGCTGTTCCCGATGTCGTCGAAGAAGACAGCCCGGGCGATCAACGCCGCGAGCGGGAACCGCCCGCTGGTGGTGCTGGCGAACCTGTCAGGCTTCGATGGCTCGCCGGAGTCGCTGCGCCAGCTCCAGCTGGAGTACGGCGCGGAGATCGGCCGGGCGGTGGTGGACTTCGACGGCCCCATCGTGTTCTGCGTGGTCTCGCGCTACCACGGCGGCGCGTTCGTCGTGTTCTCCGGGACGCTGAACGACAACATGGAGGTCGCGGCCGTCGAGGGCTCCTACGCCTCGGTGATCGGCGGCGCCCCGGCGGCGGCGGTGGTGTTCGCCGGCGAGGTGAACAAGCGCACCGCGGCCGACCCGCGGATCGCCGAGCTGGAGGCCCGGATCGTCCACGCCCGGGAGTCCGCTGCGGAGTCCGAGGCCGCCCGGCTCACCGCCGAGCTCGCGGCGCTGCGCCCCGGCGTGCGGTCGGAGAAGCTCGGGCAGGTCGCCGACGAGTTCGACACCGCCCACAGCGTGCAGCGGGCGCACCGGGTGGGCTCGGTGCACCGGATCGTCCCCGCGACGCACCTGCGTCCCTACCTGGTCGACGCGGTGCAGCGCGGCATGGCGCGAATCGGGGTGCAGCGCTGACGAGCGGGGCGGAGGCTCACTGCCGCGGGGAGCAGGCACCCTTCGTCACGAGCACCCGCGCCACCGCCCGGTCGTTCGCCACCGCGTCGAGCCGCCCGGCGGCCAGGGCCTGGTCCAGGCGGTCCAGGACGGGGGCGACGCGCCCACCGGAAGACCACAGGGCCATGTCCGCCCCGGCGGCGAGCGCGGTCTCCACCGCCTCGGGTAGCTCGAACGTGCCGGTCACGGCCTTCATCGCACCGAGGTCGTCGGTGAGGACGAGGCCGTCGAACCGGTAGTCCTCGCGCAGCAGCGCGTAGACGGCCGGGGTGAGCGAGCTCGGCAGGTCGTCGGTGAGACCAGGTACGTCGAGGTGCCCGACCATCACACCGGTACGGCCCGCCCCGCCGGCCGCGGCCAGCGACTCGTCCGGTCCGAGCAGCGCGGCGTAAGGCTCGAGGTCGGTCTTGCGCAGCTCGTCCAGGGGCGGGGTGGCCACGCGGCCCTGGTGCGAGTCGCCATCGGCGTGACCGTGCCCGGGAAAGTGCTTGAGCACGGTGACGATGCCCACCTCGCCTTGACTCCGGGCGAAGTTCCCGGCGTACTGCGCGACCCGCCTCGGATCCTTGCCGAAGGAACGGTCGCCGATCACCGCGTCCGCAGGCTGGTCTCCGACGTCGACGACGGGAGCAAGGTTCATCGTGACGCCGCGAGCCACCAGCGCGCGGGCGCGGGCGCGAGCCAGCTCACGGACCTGCAGGGGCATCATCGCGCTCATGGCCCGCGCGCTGGGCAGCTCGCCGTCCAGGTCGTCGACGCGCTGCACCCGGCCGCCCTCGTCGTCGACGGCCACCATGAGCGGGATCCGCGCCATCGCCTGCACGCCGCGCACGGCCTGGTCGGTCAGCAGCTCGGTGGCGTTTCCGCCGAGAAACACCCCGCCCACCTGGGTGGCGCGCACGATCTCCGCCGTGCCGCGCGGGTCAGAAGCGTCCACCCCGACCATGAGGCGCTGGGCCAGCCGCGCCCGCGGCGCCATCGCGGCGACGACAGCCGAGCAGCTCGGCAGCCGATCAGGCCCCAGCGCGGCGCCGCTGACCTCCGGTTGCGGCGGTGCCGGCAACGGGGCAGCCGCGACGGGCGCAGGCGCCATGAGCAGCACCGTCACCAGACCGGCCAGCAGCGGCGCTGCAGGGCTCAATCGAGCGCGGCGCCGCTGCGGGAAGCGCACACGCAACGGCGGGGACAGCTGACGGGACAGCATCACAGGACATCATGCCGTCCAGGCCGTTCCTTTGGGCGTGCGGGTCGAGGAAGGGGCTGGGCGGTTCGCAGCTCTGGCTGTCGCAAGCTCCGTCCGCACCCGCGGCGCCTCCACCGACGGTAGATTCCTACCATGCGCACTACCATCGATTCTGCCGGTCGGGTGGTTATCCCCCAGCAGTTGCGTCATGCCGCCGCGTTGGAGGCCGGTCAGGAGATCGAGATCATCGAGCGCGACGGACGGATCGAGATCGAACCGATCTCCGCACCGATGGAGCTCGTCGAACGTGACGGATTCCTGGCAGCCGAGGTGACGGGTACCGACGTGGCCACGCTGACCGCCGACGAGGTTCGCGACATCCTGGAAAGAACCCGCAGGTGATTACTGTACCTGCGATACCTCTGTGCTGGTCGCGGCGTTCGCGCGGTGGCACGTGGCGCACGATGTCGCCGTCGCAGCGCTGCGCAGGGTAGACACAGTGGTCGACCACGTCGCTGTCGAGACCTTCTCGGTGCTGACGAGGTTGCCACCACCCCGGCGCGTGTCACCGCACCTTGTCCTGGCGTTCCTCGACCATCATTTCCCGGCGTCGATGCCCCGCCTGCCGAGCGCTGCTTCCGCCGAACTCCTCCATGTGGCGCAGCGATCGAGCGTCGTCGGCGGTGCCGTCTACGACCTACTGGTCGCGCTGGCTGCCGCTGCGCAGCGTGCCGCCTTGCTGAGCCTCGACGGCCGAGCCGCCTCGACCTACGCCGCAGCCGGTGTTGAGCACGAGCTGCTCAGCTGATCGGCTACCCGATCGGCGGCACTCGCTCGCCTGCGGGCGGCGGACCGGGTGGGGTGCCGTCGCCGAAGGGGTGCCCGCCGAGCTCCGCGCGCCCGTGCGGGGTGAGCCAGCCCGTGACGTCCGGGCCGGCCGGAACGATCCCGGTCGGGTTGATCTCGGCGTGCACGCCGTAGTAGTGCTGCTTGATCTGCTCGAAGTCGATCGTGTCACCGAAGCCCGGGGTCTGGAACAGGTCGCGCGCGTACGCCCACAGCACCGGCATCTCGGCGAGCTTGCACCGGTTGGCCTTGAAGTGGCCGTGGTAGACGGCGTCGAAGCGCACCAGGGTGACCCACAGCCGGATGTCGGCCTCGGTGATGGTGTCCCCGACCAGGTAGCGACGAGTCGCGAGCCGCTCCGACAGCACGTCGAGCCGGGCGAACAGCGCCTGGTAGGCCCGCTCGTAGGTGCCCTGTCCCTTCGCGAAACCGCACTTGTAGACGCCGTTGTTGACGTCGTGGTAGACGGCCTCGTTGATCTCGTCGATCTCCGCGCGGTACGCCTGCGGGTACAGGTCCGGGGCGCCGGGGCGATGATGTGCGGCCCACTGCGTGGAGAGGTCGAGCGTCAGCTCCTGGAAGCCGTTCGTGGCGACCTTTCCGCTGGCGACCTCCACGACCGCGGGCACGGTGACGCCCGCGTCGAAGCCGGGGGCGGCCTTGCGGTACGCCTCGCTGAGGTACTCGATGCCCAGCACCGGGTCCCGGTCGTCCGGGTCGAGATGGAACCGCCAGCTCCGCTGGTCGTGCAGCGGGCCGGCGATGCCCATCGAGAGCACCGGCTCCAGCCCGAGCAACCGACGCGCGATGACCGCCCGGTTGGCCCACGGGCACGCCCTGGCGACGATGAGCCGGTAGCGGCCGGACTCCACCGGCCAGGACGACGACCCGTCGGAGGTGATCCGCTCGGTGAGCGCGACGGGCTCGCGCTCGAACGCCTCGGTGCTGGACTGGGTAGCGGCCATGCTCGCAATGTAGGCGCTCCGGCGTCCGGAGTCTCGGTCCGGGACTTCGGGGAGTCCTCGACGCCGAACACCCAGTGCCGCAGTACCAGGAAGCGGCCGAACCCGCCCAGCACGCTCGCCAGTGCCACCGCCAGCGTCTCCAGCGGCGGGGACGGGCGCTCGACGACGGCGCCGAGAAGCAGCAGCACCGTCGAGCTGTAGAACGCGTAGAACAGCACCGTACCACCGTTCTGCACGTGGGCGCGCCAGCGGTGGGTCACCGAACCGCCGAAGGTGAACCGACGGTTGACCTCGGTGCTCACCGCGGTGCTCAGCACCAGCGCGAGAAGGTTCGCCGGCACGGGGTCCCACCACGTCCGGGTCACGAGGTAGATCAGGGCGTTGACGCCCGTGCCGAGGCCACCGACCACGGCGTAGCGGACCAGCTGCACCAGCGTCGGGTGCCGCAGCCGGAACCTGGCCCGGAAGGACTCCGGCGCGGCGACTACCGGCCCAGCGACTGCGAGCGCCGCGCCCGACATCTCGATCACGTCCCTTCCGAACCGCAAGCAGCTGTGCCTTTATCGCATCTGAGACTGTGTTCGCGCTCTCTCGCACCTGTGGAACCGCTGTGAGCCCAACATCACATCAAGCCATATCCCGAGTCGCCCAGCGGACAGCCAACCAGGGACTTGCGCCGCGGCCGGGGAGCGGACCAGGCTGCCACCGATGGACATGACCGAGCTGAACCAGCAGGCCGCACCCAGTGATCTTACTCCGGCGCGGGCTCCGGTGTCCCGACCATGACGGCGTTCGACGGCGTACGCGCCCACGAGGTGCGGCCCTAGTGCGCGAGTTCCACATCGAGGTTCCCGAGTCCGAGCTGGACGACCTGCGCGAACGGCTCGTCCGCACGCGCTGGCCGGAGGCCGCCACGGTGGGCGGATGGACCCAGGGGATGCCCCTGGACTACGCCCGTGAGCTGTGCGACTACTGGGCGCGCGCCTACGACTGGCGCCGCTGCGAGGCCGAGCTGAACGCGCTGCCGCAGTTCCGTACCGGGCTCGACGGTGGGGGCGACGACGCGACGGAGGTGCACCTGATCCACGCGCACTCCCCGCACGAGGGTGCGCTGCCGCTGCTGCTGACGCACGGCTGGCCCAGCTCGGTGATCGAGTTCCTGGACGTGATCGGAGCGCTGACGGACCCGCCGGACCCGCGCGACGCCTTCCACGTCGTGGCGCCGTCGCTGCCCGGCTACGGGTTCAGCGCGAAGCCCGCGGTCGCCGGCTGGGGCATCGAGCGGATCGCGACCGCGTGGGCACAGCTGATGGACCGGCTCGGCTACGACCGCTACGGCGCGCAGGGCGGCGACTGGGGCGCGCTGATCACCTCCGCGCTGGGCACCGGCGCTCCGGAGAACCTGGTGGGCATCCACCTGACGATGCCGATCGCGCAGCGGCCTCCCGACGGCGAGGGCCCGCGGCTCACCGCGGCCGAGGAGGCCGCGCTGGTCGACCGCAGGGTGTTCGAGAAGTCCGGAACCGGCTACTCCGCCGAGCAGTCCACCCGCCCGCAGACGCTTGGCTACGGCCTCGTCGACTCCCCGTCCGGGCTGTGCGCGTGGATCGTCGAGAAGTTCTGGGACTGGACCGACTGCGCCGGCCACCCGGAGAACGTCATCCGCCGCGACCGGCTGCTGGACAACGTGATGTTGTACTGGCTGCCCGGCACCGGCGCGTCGGCGGCGCGGCTGTACTGGGAGAGCTTCCGGCACAGACGGCTGGACACCGTGGAGGTGCCCACGGGTGTGACGCTGTTCCCCAAGGAGCTCTGGCGACTGCCGCGGCACTGGATCGAGCGCCGCTACACCGACCTGCGGCACTGGAGCGAACCCCCCACCGGCGGCCACTTCGCCCCCCTGGAACAGCCCGACACCTTCGTCACCGAACTCCGCACCTTCTTCCGCCCCCTCCGCTGATCCCGCGAGTCGGTACGAACTGGCGCGCGAGTCGGTACGAACTGGCGCGCGAGTCGGTACGAACTGGCGGCAGTGTGGCGCGGTTCAGCGGAAGGCAAGCACCGAGGCGGTGAAGCCGTGCAGGTGGTTGCGCCCGCCGACCGGGCCGATCTCCCCCGCCGCGAAGAAACCGGCGACCCCCTCGGCGCCCAGAGCGTCGGCGACGGCGCGGACGTCGTGATCGGCGCTGGGGAACATGGTGGCGCCGCGCCCGTTGCAGGAGAACAGCAGCGCCCCGCGCGCCGGGTGATCGGCCCCACCGAGGAGCTCGACGAGGTCCTCCCCCGCGCCCGCGGCGTCGCGTACCTGGAACCGCACCGTCTGGCCCACCTCGACGACGTCGCCGACCGCCACCGCGCCCGCGCTCTCGTCGGCACCGACGACCCCACGGATCAGGAAGTCGCCACGCCCGTGCTCCTCGGCGTACTCGTCGATCGCGATGCCCACGTGCAGCCCGCGGGCGGCGAGCTCCTGCTCCACGGGCGGCAGCGAGGTGACGATCTCCACCAGGCGGGTGTAGGCGGGCGCACCGGCCAGCTCAAGCAGCATGTTGCGATCGGCCCGGGTGATCGTCATCGGCGGCCCGATGGGCCGGCAGCCCTGGCTCACGATGGTGCGGGCTGCCACCTCGCCACCGAGCAGCACCCCGACACCCCCACCCGATGTCACCTCGCCGTCGAGGAACAGCCGGTTGACACCGGAGCCGCCCGGAGCCCCGGTCAGGCCACCGACCAGCGGGAACCCGGGCATCACGCGGTTGCTGTGCTCCAGGAAGCCCGCGACCGGGAACGAGTAGGGGTCCACGAGCAGCGCGGCCACCCGGTCGTCGGACGCCAACTGGGGTAGCCCGTCGATCTCCACGCGGTCGCCCTCGGCGGCCTGGGCCGTCAGCTGGAAGGGGCGGATCCGGGTGCCGGGCAGCACCGCCGCCCACGCCGCCACGGCCGGCCCGTGTTCCTGGCCGCGGCCATCGCCGATCACCCCGCCGGCGGTGGCGCCGATCGTCGTGCGGGCCCCGGCCAGCTCCATCGCCCGGCGTCCCGCGACAGCGGACTGCTCGGGATCTGTTCCGGCGCCCGGTGCCACGAACACGCACATCAGGTCCGGCGCCGCGCCGTCCAACCCATCGAGCGCCTGCCCGACGGCCACCTCGGCCGCGCCCTCGAGGTCGGGCCCGACGGCCAGCCCGTCGCCGAACCGGCGCCCCGCCGGCGCCGTCGTCCCGCCTGTTCCTGCCACTCGCGTCCACCGTTGCTCGGCCATGCCGGGCACCTCACCTTCCGCCGCGCACCCGTCGGATCTCCGCCGGTGCGACGCCCCCATCGTCGCAGCCCGGTCCGGCCCTGACCACCGCACGCGGGGCACCCGACCTCCAGCAGGTGCGCGAGGGTGCTCAGCCGGGTCGCCGCGCCCCGCCGGCCGCGCGCAGCAGCAGGTGCATCGCGACGTCGACCGAGCGCTCGCGGACGTCGGCCCGACCCCCCGGCAACCGAACGTCGCGGGCGGTCACCGTGCCGTCGACGGTGGTCACGCAGAAGCACACGTACCCGACGGGCTTGGCGTCCGTGCCCCCGCCCGGCCCGGCGACCCCGGTGATCCCGATGCCGACATCGGCACCGAGACGTGCCCGTGCCCCGTCGGCCAGTGCCCGCGCCACCTCGGGCGAGACCGCGCCGTGAGTGGCGATCAGCTCGCCGGGCACGTCGAGCAGCGCTGTCTTCGCCGCGTCCGAGTAGGCCACCACGCCGCCCGCCACGTACTCCGAGGAACCGGCCCGGTCCACCAGCCGGGCCGCGAACAACCCGCCGGTGCACGACTCCCCGGCCGCAACGGTCCAGCCGCGGGCCAGCAGCGCCCGGGCCACCAGCTCGTCGGTGCCGGTGCCGTCCGCGCTGACCAGATGCCTCGCGTGCCGCACCGCGAGCTCGTCGGCCAGCGCGGCGACGACGCCGTCGGCTCCCGGTCCGGGCCGCAGATCGACCTCCAACTCGGAGCGGCGCAGGCACGTGGTCACCTCGACGCCGGACAGGTCCCGCACGCTCCCGAGCTCGCGCAGGGTCGCCGCGATCTCCGACTCGGGCAGCCCGAAGTAGCGCAGCGATCGCACGGCCACCGGCGCCACCCCAGCGAGCAGCTCCCGCACCGGCGCGGTGGCGAGCGCCGCGGGCCACATCTGCGCCAGTTCACGTGGCGGACCGGGCAGCACCAGGACCAGCGGGCCGCCCGGCCGGGCCACCACGAAGCCGGGCGCGGTGCCGACCGGCGGGAGCGTGACGGCGCCGCGCGGCACCATCGCCTGCTTGCGGTTGGCCTCCTCCAGCGCGGTCCCGGTGAACCCGGCGCGGGCCGCCCAGCCGGCGAGGATCCCGGCGATGTGCGCGTGCATCGCCTCGTCAAGCACGAGATCGGCGCCGACGAAGGACGCCACCACCTCGGCGGTCAGGTCGTCGGCGGTGGGGCCGAGGCCGCCGCTGGTGACCACGAGCGCGCAGCCCGCGTCCGCGACGAAACGCAGCGCCCGGGAGAGATCCTCGGGCCGGTCGCCGACCACCATCAGGTGCGCCGTCTCGAACCCGAGCCCGCCGAGCTCGCGGGCCAGCCATGGACCGTTGGAATCGGATATCGCCCCGGTCAGCAGCTCGCTGCCGGTGACGACGACGGCCGCGCGCGGCCGCGCGTCGGACGCCATCAGGCGAGGTCGAGGTCACGCGGCGCCGCGCCGACCGCCTCGAGCGCCGCGACCGCGGACTCGTCGCCGATCCGCACCGCCGCCGCCACCCGCTCGGGATCGACGCACAGCGCCCCCATCCCGGCCGAGCGGGCCGGCCCGATCGCGGCGAGATGCCCCTGCCCGCGGTTCGGGTGGGCGGCGTCAGTGACCAGCCGTAGGTCCGCGCCGTAGCGCCGGGAGCCCTGCGCGACCGTACCCAGCCCCGGGATCAGCCGATCCAGCGTGCGGGCCCACAGCGAGAGCCCGGCGTCGGCGTCGGAGTGCAGGTCATCGGTGCCGCGGCAGAGCATGGCGAGCACGTGGGTGGCACCGCCGCGCAGCGCCCGTGCCATGGCCAGCGGCTCGCCGACCGATCCGTCCACCCAGCGGCGCCCGGCGAACACGACCGGCGGTCCGGCCAGCAGCGGGATGGACGCGCTGGCCCGCAACGCCCGCTGCCAGTCGGCGATCGTCTCCATCCCCTGGAGGGTGTGCGCGGTGAGGTCGACGGCGTCGGTCGCGACCACGTGCAGCGGGGCGGGTGTGGAGCCCAACACCTCCCAAGCCATCGGCTTGCGTAGCCCGAGCACCTCGTGGACGAGGTGGTCCAGCGACACCACGGGACGGCGGGTGCCGAGCCTGCGCATGTTGATGAACACCTCGGTGGCGAGGTCCTCGGGAAAGCTGGCAGCGCACGCGGCGGCGTCGCCGGTGAGGAAGGCGGCGGCGCTGAAGGCACCCGAGGAGGCCCCGTAGACCTCGTCGAACGCGGGCACCAGCCCGGCCCGGGCCAGCGCGTGCAGCATTCCGGCGACGTACGCCCCGCGCATCCCACCGCCGCCGATGACGAGCGCGACCCGATGATCGTCGCGCCGCGCGCCGGGCCCGGCGCCAGCGGCCCGGCGGTCCAGCAGGACACGCAGGACGTCCCGGTCGCCGTGCAAGAAGGGGACGAGACCCACCGGTGCCACGATCGAAGTTTACGACCGCCCGGTGCCGCCGGCTCCGCCGGAGCGCTTGTCGCCCACGGAGAACAGGGGCGTTGTTGTGCGCCCCCGGAGCCGGCCGTAGGGTTGGGCAGCGGTTGAGCCCAGTCCGCGCCACGAGTCCACGACGTCGTCATCGAGGAGCCCGGTGCGCATGAGCGGAGATCCACGCATCGACCCCGGGGCGGCAACCGACCAGATCGGCGAGGTCATCCGCTTCGACATCGTCGACCACGCGGCCGGGGCGCGTGTGATGCACGTCGTGGGTGAGGTCGACACGTTGACCGCGCCGGTCCTGCGCACCCGCGTCGACGAGCAGCTCGCCGAGGTGTCACTGTTGGTCCTCGACCTGAGCAGCGTGACGTTCCTCGGCTCAGCCGGGCTCGCCGTGCTCGTCGCGGCTAAGGCTGAGGCCGAACGCCAGCAGAACTGCTTCCGGCTCGTCCTCGGGTCGCGCATCGTCACGCGGGCGCTGGAGGCTACCGGGCTGGTCGGTCTGTTCGATATCGCGGACGGGGTACCGCAGGCCCTGGCGGCTGCCCGGTAGTTTCCGACGTGGAGGCGTCAGGGTGCCTGGTGGCCCTCGCGGTCTTCAAAACCGACGTGGTCGAGCATCTCGGCCAGGCGGGTTCGATTCCCGTCCGCCTCCGCCACCTCCTCTGACGCGACGTGGCGTGCACCCGACGCACGGTCGCCGGGCCGAGCCCGACCGCCCTGGCGGCCCGCAGCAAGCGTCCTTGCCTGATCAGACCTGGCGATCAAGCAGCCAGTCAACGATCTCAGTGTGCGAGACCTCGCTCTGAACGACGCTCACCACGAACTCGGTGACTTCGTCGGGAGGGATGTAGCCCAGCTGGATCCCGTTCAGATCCAGGTATGTCGTGCAGCAGAGCCACGCTGTCCGCTTGTTGGCATCTAAGAACGAGTGCGCGCAGGCCACCCCATGCAGGAGCACAGCCGCCTTCTCCGTCGCCGACGGATAGGGCACCAGCCCGAAGACCTCCTGCGTGGGGCGCGTCAAAGCACCCTGAAGCTCGTTGGGCTTCAGGAGTTCCCCACCATCTGGAAAGCCAGCGTGAATGTCCATTACGACCTGGAGGCTGAGGCAGTAGCTCACCGATCGGCCAGCAACTCCAGCGCCTCACGCCAGCGGTCCGCCTGCTCGCGCGCCACCTTCATCGCCACCTCGTCGGGTACAGGCTCAGCCGGGGTGGTGGGCCGCTCTGGAACCGGCTCACCCCGCATCAGCTTGCGGGTGTAGTACCGCCGCATGCTCGCCACGCTGATCTCCTCGTCGCACCGCTGACCGTCTGGCACATCACCGCGAGCATCCCGCCAGGGATCTTCGTTGTGCGACAGCTCGCCCAAGGTCCTGCCGTCCATCTGACCGTAGAACTTGATCACAGCGTCCACGACACTGGACTCAGAGCCCGTGAGCGAGTGTGTCGGCCGCTGGTCACCCCGCTTCACAGCCGTCCAGCCCGCACGGCAGACCGGCCCCATCGCCCAGGCCTCGGTGTGCTCGGTGTAGAGAGGTCTGCCCTCCCATGTCGCGTGCCACGCCTGGGCGTAGTAAGCCAGCTTGAATGCCTTGACCATGCCGAGGTGAGGCATGCGCTGTCCGATGTGTGCCAGCACGTCGTAGATCGTCGCCACTTACACCACCTCCCAGCCCTCGGTGCACTAACTACATCGTGCCACTTGCGGTGTGGTGTTACCTCAGCAAACCGCTCGAAAGGGCGCGGTCAGCCTCGGCAACGCCGCTGCTCAGGAGCCCGATTGCGACCCGCAGTGCCTGACCAGGCTAGCATAATTCGAACGTATGTTCTAGTGTATGACTCCCCGGCTCGGATACCCAGTCTGTGAAGCCCTGGGGTCTCCCATACAGGCCACAGCAGGTGAGTCAACCCAGCCCGTTCACCAGGTCCCCCAGCAGCGCGGCGACGACCCCGGCCGCAGCGCTCGTCCCGAGATAGGCAGCGTCGGTCCACGCCCACCACCGGGCCGCCCCGGCGGTGGCGGCTCCAACCAGCGTGGCGAACGCCACGAGTACGTCAGGCCTCGGTGCTTGCGACCGGTCGCCAGCCGTAACACCGCCTGGAGCAGCTGGCACAGCACCCACCTGACGACCGACAGGACACGCACCGCCCGCGCCGTGAAGTGGTCCAGGTCCGGGGTTGTCGCCGCGGTGGCGCCCATTAACCGCCCCGGTGAGCGCGACCACCCGGGGGTGGGCCAAGCGATGGCTATCGCTGCCGCCGCCAGGGCCCGGTGATGGCGAACATGGTGCCCGGTGTCTGCAGGTTAGCGAACAGGATCCTCCGGTCCGGCGAGTACACCGGGCCGGTGAACTCGTTGGTGTCGACCTCGTTGCGCGCGATCGGGAAGGTCGCCCCGCTGTCCGTGGCGCCGACCAGGTGCTGCACACCCTCGCCGTCCTCGGCCAGGATCACGCCGCCGTAGGGCGAGACGGTGATGTTGTCCGGCCCGTCGAACGCGCCGTCCACGTCCGGGTTCGGGTTGATCCCGAAGCGCAGCCGCAGCGTCAACAGCTTGCGCTGCGGCTCGTAGAACCAGATCTGGCCGTCGTGGGGCACCGGGCTCTCGTCGCGGGCGAAGCTGGCGACGATGTACGCGCCGCCGTCGCCCCACCATGCGCCCTCGAGCTTGCGGGCACGGGTGACGTCGCGGTCGGTGAACTGCATGCGGGTGGGCATGGTGCGGCCGTCCCGGTCCGGCACCGGCACCCACTCGACCGAGTAGGCGGTACCGACCTCCGTGGCCCGCGAGAGGTCGTCAACGTGGTTGCCGGCCCCGTCGGTCGCCCTCATCGCGGCGAGCACGCCCGCAGTCGGACCGAGCGCACGCAGGGCGCCCCGGCGTCCGCGGAACCCGGGCGGGGCCTCCCACCGGTACAGCAGGCCGTTGGGCTTCGACGCGTCCTCGGTGAGGTACAGGTCGCCGCGCTGCGGGTCGACGACGGCGGCCTCGTGCTCGAACCGGCCGAGCGCCATGATCGGCATAGGGTCCCTGTTGGCGCCCCGGTCGAACGGGTCGACCTCGAAGACGTAGCCGTGGTCGCGCTGGAAACCGTTTGCCCCGGTCAGCGCGTCGATCTCCTCGCAGGTCAGCCAGGTGTCCCACGGGGTGACGCCACCGGCGCAGTTGGTGGCGGTGCCGGCGACGCCGACGAACTCGGTGCGCCGTGCCCCGTCCCGGTCGGTCTCGACGACCGTGCAGCCGCCCGCCGCGCCGGGGTCGTAGGTGAGCCCGTCGAGGTGCGGCACGGGCAGCTCGGTGCCGAACGGTTCGCGGATCTCATGGTTGGTGACGAGCACGGTGCCGCCGTCGCGGGTCCGGTAAGCGCCGGTGCCGTCGTGGTTGCGCGGGGTGGGCTCACCGGACTCCAGCTGGGTCACGCCCGCCTCGGTGACGATCGAGTAGCGGAAGCCCTCCGGGAGCGCGAGCCGGTTGTTCGGGTCGGAGACCAGCGGGCCGTAGCCGGCCTGGCGCGGAGCGGCAACCGCCGCGGGGGCGGTCACCAGCATCTCGGTGCTGCCGATCAGCAGCACGCCAGCGCCGGCGGCGGTGCCGCGGTGGAGGAAGTCCCGGCGGGACAGTCCCTCGCTCATAAGTCGTTCTCCTGTCACGTGCATGACGGGCCGGATCACTCGACCGGGTGGTGGCCGGGCGCCACCTTCGTCGACACACACGGCCACGAGATGAACACGGGCTGACACTGGGGCATCCGGCACCGGACCCGTCGGTGCGGCTCCCTCGCCGGCCGTTTCCCAGGGCGATCAGTGCAGGGTGATGTGGCCAGTCCCGGACCGCACCGTGCCGATGACGGCAGTCGCGCCGCCGAGCGCCGCGACTGCCGCGGCGGCCCGGTCCGGGGCAGCGCCGAACAACAGCCCACCAGAGGTCTGCGCATCGGCGAGCAGCAACACGTCCAGCTCGGTGAAACCCCCCGCATCGACCCATGGCGCCACCCAGTCGCGGTTGCGCCGCGTGCCACCGGGCAGGGTCCCACCCTCGGCAAGCTCGCGGGTACCCGACAGCAACGGCACCGCGGCCACCTCGAGCGCGACATCCACCCCGGACGCGGCCGCCATCTTCGCCAGGTGACCCAGCAGCCCGAACCCGGTGACATCGGTGCACCCGGTCGCGCCCGCCTCCAACGCCGAACGGGCCGCCGCGGCATTGCTCGCCGTCATCGACGCCACAGCGGCGTCGGCCACCACGGCCGTGGCGGTGCCGGCCTTGATCGCCGTGGTGGCGACACCGACACCGAGCGCCTTGGTCAGCACCAACGCGTCACCGTCACGCAGGCCGGTGTTGGTGAGAATCCGATCCGGAGACACCTCCCCGACCACCGCCAGCCCGTACTTGGGCTCCGGATCGTCCACGCTGTGCCCACCGACCACGGCGAACCCACTCTCCGCACCGATCTCCGCACCACCCGCCAACACCTCAGCCAGCATCGACCCCGGCAGCTCGGAGGTCGGCCACCCCACGAGGTTCAGCGCGAACAGCGGCCGCCCACCCATCGCGTACACATCCGACACCGCGTTCTGCGCCGCGATCCGCCCCCAGGTGCGCGGGTCATCGACCACCGGGGTGAGGAAGTCGGTCGTCGCCACCAATGCGCGCGCAGCATCCAGCCGCCAGACGGCCGCGTCATCACCGGTCTCGGTGCCGACGAGCAGGTCCGGATGGGTCGACGGGGTCAGCGTGCGCAGAACCTGCGCGAGCTCGCCAGGAGCGAGCTTGCACGCTCAACCAGCGCCGTGACTGAACTGCGTCAGACGACGAAAAGACACCGACGAAGCCTACGACCCGCCCTGCTCGACCAGGCCAGCCGCACGACACGGTCGCGACGACACCAGCCAGCACGCTCACGGGTGATTCTGGACGGGTCGGGTGTCGGCGTCCAGCTTGAGGTGCCGCTCCAGTCTGCTGAGGCGGCACTCGACGGTGAGGTCGTGGTGCTGGCACTGGGTCTGCACCCACGCGTTGGCGACACTCCAGGTGAACCGGACACGGCCGTCACGCAACCGCCGGTACACCGGCTGCCCGTCGTAGCGCCACGGCTGGCGGCACCGCCGCCGCACCAGGCCTCGGTTGTCAACCTCTAGAGTGATCCGGCTGTGACGATCGATACCGATGACCCGGCGATGGAACAGGCGCGGTTGCAGACCGCACGACGCGAGCTCGGCAAGCAGCTGGCCTGGTACCGGCAAGCCGCCGGGTTCAGCCAACCCCAGCTCGGCCAGATCCTGAGCCGGACCCGCAACATGCTGTCGAAGATCGAACACGGCATCCGTGCGATGCCCGCGTCAGACTGGAAGATCGCAGACGACCGCTGCAACGCGAAAGGTGCGCTGATCGCCGAGCATGCCGCGCTCGTCGAGGCCGAGCGGGACTACCGTGGCCGGTGCCGTCAAGCACGGCAAGCAGCAGCGCAGGCCGAGATCGCCGCTGCCCGAACCCGACCCGCGGCGCGGCCGGAGTGGGCCTTGGTCGGCGGTGAGCAAGCCGAGGAGCTGGTAGCAGTGGTCGCGAGACTGATCCGGTTGGTCGGCCGCCGTAAGGCACTGCAGATGGCCGGGCTGACCCTGGCCATGATGGAGCTACCGGGGCTGGACACCGACGAGCACACCCGGATGGCGTTGGCCGTGGCCGCGCCGGGGCGGGTGGACGCCCAGGTCGTGGAGAACCTCGCGATCAGCTTCGCCCGGACCAAGCGGCTTGAGGACGGGCTTGGCCCGTGCGAGGTGCTCGACAGCGTCGTCGCCCAGCACGGAATAGTGCGTCGCCTGCTCGCTGACGGGCAGCCGCCTCGGCTGCATCAGGCCTTGGCCGCCCTGGACAGCCACATGGCCACCACCATCGGTGGTTACCTGGTCAACATAGGCCACCTCGACCGGGCCGGGCGTTGCTTCGACCACGCCCGCCGAGCAGGCCACGACGCCGGCCACCCGACATTCGCGGCCTACGCGGCAGCCAGCACCAGCTTCGCGGCTTACGTGCGCGGTGACACGCCTGCCGCCCTTGATACTGCCGCCGCAACGCGCAGTCTGGCCGTGCGTACCGACGACGTTCAGCTCAAGGCCCTGGCGGAGCTGCGGGCCGCCGGCGCGTACGCACTCGACGGTCAACAGGGGTCGTGCCTGGCCGCCCTCGCTCGCGCCGAGCAGCTCCTCAACGACGGCACTGCGGCCCCTGGTTCGCCGGTCTACTGGGTGCACGAGGGCACGGTGGGTAGTCAACGCAGCATGTACCTGTCCCAGCTGGGTAGACCCCGGGAGGCCGTCAATGCCGCCAGCACCGCCCTGATCGGCTACAACAACGGCTACGTGCGCCGTCACGCACACTGCCAGGTACGACTCGGGCACGCACTCGTGCTCACCCGCGAGATCGACGAGGCCACCCCGGGTGCTCGGCGACGCGGCCGCCTCCGCGAACCTCTCCCCCCGGCTGACCGGCGAGCTCCACACCGCCCGCACCCTCCTGCAGCCCTGGACCACCACCCCCGCCGTCACCACCCTCGACGCCCGACTCCACGCCCTCGGACTCGCCCCAGCCCGCCCAGCACCGCACCGCAACCAGCACGCATAGGAACCCACCCGGCGACCACCGGGCGATGGAGAGACGAGCAGATGGAAGAACGGCCGAGCTGGGTTCCCACCGACCTGGACCTCACGCACCCGAGCGTGGCCCGCGTCTACGACTACTACCTGGGCGGGTCACACAATTTCGAGGCCGACCGGGAGTTCGCCCGCAGGACCCTCGCGGTCATGCCCGATCTGCCGACAATCGCGCATGAGAACCGTGCCTTCCTGCGGCGAGTGGTCCAACAGCTCTGCGCGGCGGGGATCGACCAGTTCCTCGACCTCGGCTCCGGCATCCCGACCGTCGGCAACGCGCACGAGGTCGCCCAGCAGGCCAACCCGCAGGCGCGAGTGGTCTACGTCGACCACGAACCCGTCGCGGTGACCCACAGCCAGCAGCTGCTGGCCGACGACGACCAGACAACCGTGCTCTCCGCCGACCTCCGCGACCCCGGCACGCTGCTCGCCGACCCCGTCGTACGCGCCCACCTCGACCTCGAGCGGCCGGTCGCCGTACTGCTGGTCGGAGTGCTGCACGTCGTGCCCAACGACGATCAGCCAGCCGCGTTCGTCGCCGAGTACATGCGAGCGACGGTGCCCGGGAGCTACCTCGTTATCAGCCACCTGAGCCGCGACGGCCGGGAGGACATCGCCAAGGCTCTGGAGATCTACAACCAGCCCGGGTCGCCCAGCTCGGTGTACCTGCGCTCCCGCGAGGAGATCACCGCCCTGTTCGGGGACCTGACCATCGTCGAGCCCGGTGTGGTGCGCATGCCGCAGTGGCGGCCGGACTCACCCGACGACGTCCCACCCGAAGTGGCGGGGGGCCCCCCCGGGGCCGGGGGGGGGCGCCCCCCCCC
>JBBSQN010000084.1:0-23211 GCA_038257875.1 Mycobacteriales bacterium | reverse complement strand
GCCGGTGCCATCGGCGGCGCCAGACGCCTGCGGATACCCCTGCCCCATCTGTCAACCTCAGCTACTTTCGGGAACTCGCAGGTGACGAAGTTAGCACGTCAACCGTGGTATCCCCCTGCGACTTCCGGAGGTCTGAGCCTGACGTCAGTGGTCAGCCAGATCTACCCGTTGCTCGGATCCGCTGGCCCCGGCGACCGTGGACGCGAGCTCCGGGCTGGCGCCCCAACCCATCCCGGCCAGCTGGATCGGTACCCGGTAGTCCAGCTCCCTACGGGTGGTTCTCCCGGCGGACTCGCCGCGGTTAGCCCGGTGCTGCTGCAGGCACATGATCGTGCCCGACGGCGGGTGCAGCATCACGATCTCGTCGTAGCGTTGCTCAGCGATGTGCTCGAAGAGCTGAAACCCGAAGACATCAGCGTAGAATCGGGCGCGCCCGAGGGCGCCTTCGACCCCGGACGCCAGCCAAGCTCGTGCGGTCTTCAGGAACTGGCCGAGCGTTACGGCACCTGGCGGCCTGCCAACTACGGCAAGACGGACACGCCCAGGTGCCCTGGGGCCATCCTCTTCTCTGCGCATCCGTGCCACCCCTGCCGAGACGCCGCAGCATCATAGGCGCCAGCGCCGCCGAGCTGTTTCTCGGACCGATCGGATGCGCCCACGACTGCTTAAAAGAGGCACTGACCACGCGTTCGACGCCCGTCGCGCGGTAAGCGTGTCTTTCGGCACCGTAGCTCTGCACACCGCGCTCGGTCTCGGTCAGGAGACGAGGTCCTCGTCCCTGGCGGGCGGCCCGTTTCGGCCCGCATGCCCCACCAGCACCACCTGCCCCAACCGCACCTATTTGTGGAGCTGCTGGCGGGAGCACCGCGGGGTTGCCTACGCTGACCCGGCTGATCATCCGTCAGGACCACTAAGTGAGGCGTCGATGAGCGAGTCCACCGATAAACGCGGAACAGTTTTCGATGAACCACCGGTGACCCAGGGATGTCTGGCACGGCCGACGCGGAGCGAGCGATGACACAGGATCTGCTCAACCAGTTCTCCACGCTGAACCTGATCCTGCTCGTCGTCGGCGGTACGACCCTGCTGGCAGTGATCCTTTCTGTCGTCGTGCACAAACTGAGGCCCAACCTGGCTGACTCCGGCTTCGAAGCGGTGGTCGAAATCCTGCGGGCAGACGTATTCGCCTTGCTCTACACGATCGTCCTGGCTCTGGTGATCACGGACCTCTCCGGCAGTCTTGATAAGGCGTCGTCGACGGTCTCGGCCGAGGCGTCGGCGCTGGCCGGACTAACCCGTGCCGCCGACTCCTTCCCGCCCGCCCAGGGGCAGGCGATACGGGACGGAGCCAACGAGTACGTCCATGCGGTGGTCGAGGACGAGTGGCCTCGGCTGCGAACCGGGGAGCCGAGCGCCCGGGCGTTCGCGGCGCTCGAAGGTCTGTATGCCACGGTACAGAGCTTCGGACCACAGACCCCGGTCGAGCAGTCATTTTATGAGTCTGCGGTGGGAGAACTGGGCCAGATCGACCAGAGTCGGCGGGAGCGCATCCAGCAAAGCCAGGAGGGCCTTTCACCGTTGTTGCGGGCCCTGCTGATCATCGGAGCGATCGTGTTCATCATCCTGGCGTACCCCGCCAGCGTCCCGAGAGCGCTCACCCGGGCGCTGATCGTCGCCGCAACCACCGCGTTCGTGTCGTTCGCCTACCTGCTGACCATGGTGCTGGACTATCCTTTCGCCGGAGACGTGTCGGTCGACACCTCTCCGTACCAGGCCGGTGTGTTGGCCAGGTACTGGGCAAGTGACATGGTTCCCCGCCCACTGGCAACCGAGACGTTCGGGAATCTTTCGGCGCAGGATCTGGTCGGTGTGTGGAACTCGAACAGCTCGTTCGGTGAAGCCGTGTTCCGTGAGGTGGGTGCGGAGATCCGTGGCGCCTACCGCTCAAGCAACGGAACGGTTGTCGGTACCCTGTCAACCGATGGCGTGTTCCGCGGGTGGTGGTGCAACGAAGGGTCGCGGACTCCTCCACGTGAGGCGGGCGAGGTCGAATGGCGGCTGCTGCTGACGCCCGATGGCGGACCGACGATACTCGACGGGCGCTGGCGTTTCGGAGCGGAGGAGCCCTTCCGAGGAGGTTGGGACCTCGAGAAGCTCGACGGTCTGCCCGAGCCGCCGGACCTGGCAGCTCGGTTCGCGGACAGCACCTCCTTCTGCCCCCACCCGTGAGCCCACCCGTATCGCTGGGTCGTCCTACCGTATCGGCATAACCAGCGCGGCCAACTCGAGATCGACATCGACGTCGGCGAAGGACTCCAGGCCGTCGGGCAGTTGGGAAAGGAGCCGGGACTCGAGCCTCCGATGACCCGGTCCGGGCCCTCGAACTGGCGTGTTCGTCGCACCAGCCCAGGCAATGGTCCCGGCATCCCCTGCTCAGCGTGAGATCTCGACGTCCTCGAGGATGCCCAGTGCGTCGGGGACCAGGACGGCCGCGGAGTAGTAGGCGCTGACGAGGTAAGAGATGATGGCCTTGTCGTTGATGCCCATGAACCTGACGTTGAGGCCTGGTTCGTACTCGTCGGGCAGTCCGGTCTGGGTCAGACCGACGACGCCCTGGTCGTCCTCACCGGTACGCATCACGAGAACCGAGCTGGTGCGGGCCTCGGTGATAGGGATCTTGCTGCAGGGGAAGATCGGCACGTCGCGCCAGGCCGGTATCTTGTTACCGTCGAAATCGATGCTGGTCGGGTAGAGCCCACGCTTGTTGCATTCCCGACCGAACGCCGCGATTGTGCGTGGGTGCGCCAGGAAGAAGCGTGGCTTCCGCCGCCGGCTCAACAGCTCGTCGAAGTCATCGGGGGTCGGCGGGCCACTGCGGGTCGGGATGCGCTGAGTCAGGTCGGCATTGTGCAGCAACCCGAAATCCCGGTTGTTGACCAGCTCGTACTCCTGGCGTTCCCGAAGGGCTTCGATGGTCAGGCGCAGCTGCTGCTCGGTCTGGTTCATCGGTTCGTTGAACAGGTCAGCGACACGACTGTGCACCCGCAGTACCGTCTGGGCCACGCTGAGCTCGTACTCCCGGGGCGAGACCTCATAGTCCACGAAGGTCGCCGGTAGATCCGGCTCCCCATCGTGTCCGGCAGCCAAGTCGATAGTGGCCTCACCGTACTTGTTCTGTGGCTGCTGCGCCCTGAACCGGAAGTCCTCGACGTGCGCCCGCAACACGTCGGACTGGGCGACCAGCTCCTCGAGCGCCTGCTGAGGCATGGCCAGCACCGTGCACGCCGTGACCGCCCGGACTGTGAACGGCCAGCTGTCGTTCGACTCCACCAATGCCTGGTCACCGAAGTGGTCACCATCGGTGAGCACGTCCAGCAAGGTCTCCTCCCCGTACTTACCCAGGCCCATCCTGTTCGCCTTGCCGTGGGCGATCAGGAACACCTCGTCAGCCGGCTGGCCCGCCTGCACGATCGTCGAGCCGGGCTCGATCTCTCGCTGTACGAACCGGTCGGCCAGCGTGCCCAGCATCGCCTCGTCGTCGAACTTCCGTAGCAGCGGCAGCTCGCACAGCTCCCGAGGGATGACCCGCACGTCGTCCCCGGTCGAGATGAAACTCACCCGGCCGTCCCCCACCGTGTAGCTCAACCGCCGATTGACCCGGTACACCCCGCCCGACACCTGCACCCACGGCAACATGCGCAACAACCACCGCGAGGAGATCTCCTGCATCTGCGGTCGGGTCTTCGTCGTCGTCGCCAGGTTCCGCGCTGCAGCCGTGCCCAAGCTCAGCTGCGACTGCCCGTTCTGCGGCTGCCCGTTCACAGCAGCGTCCACACCGGACTCCACCAGCTCAGTCATCACACACCATCCATTTCTCGTCTATGTCGGATCACACCGGAAGAACGGACCATCGAGCGATCACTGACAATGAATCCTCGACAGTCGAACGACTGGACCCGTAACCGCACAAAGGAATCCCGCCCTCGGCGCTCTTAATATGGTCGGATAGCGAAGCTTCTGTTGTGAGCACCCGCGGGGTGCTGCCGGTAGGAGTCAGACTCGATCGGCGGCGATGAGCAGGTAGTGGAAACTGCCTTCTCGATACGCCGTCAGGAACGGGTCCTCGATCCCGGTGGCCACCGAGGACTTCGCTCGCAGTTCCCAGTAAGGGATGGTGTGAGCGGTCAGATCGATGACGTTGATCGGGACGAGATTGTTGGCCGCCAGTGCCTTGAAGTAGTCGCTTCGGGGGTGGATGTTGCAGATGTAGTGCTCGTCGATACGACTGACCGCTTTGGATCGACCACCCGTCACGTCGTTATAGCAACCGGTGATGCAGACGTAGCGACCGCCGTACTCCAGCAGGCGATAGAACTCGGCGAATAGCTGGAACAGATCAACGTACATGGTGGTCTCGTTGGTCCAGATGCCACGGCGCGAGCCGGTTTCGAAACCGGTGTCCAGCATGTTGCGGAAGCCGAACTTCACCTGATCGGCCACGCCCCACTGCTCAGCCTGATTGTTGGCAAACCCGACCTGATATTCCGAGATCGTTACCCCGTCCACCTGGCAGCCGAAGCGTTGATGGGCCATGAAGCTGGTACCGCCCCGGCCCGACCCGGCATCCAACAGGCGGTCATCGGTTGAGATGTCGCCAAGGTGTTCGAGGAGTAGGTCCGCCTGCGCCGTCTCCAGCCGGTGCATCTCCTTGATGATCCGATCGTCCCGAGTGTCCGTCGAGCCCTCCAGCACGGACGGCTCATACTCGCCGATCCCGTAGTGGTGATGGTAGAGGCCGTCGATATCACCGAGCCGCAGGTTGACCGGATCCTGCTGGTTGTTGTTCCAATACGCCGCAACGGACCTTTGGTAGGCGGTGTGCAGTGTGGTGGCGGCGGCCGGCGTGGTCGTCGTCATGGTGACGTCCTCCTGTTTGTGGGCCGAACAGTTGCGGTCGGTGCCGAAGCCGGGTTGGGGGATCATTCACGCGGGGATCGCGCCGTGGTATCGCTCGGTGGTGCTGTGCCATTCGCGGTTGCCTCCGAGCCAGGCCCATATGTCGGCCAGGAAACGACGCAGCGCAAGTGAGCCCAGCTGGCTGAGGACGGTCGCCTCCTTGACGAAGGTGTGCATCAGCTCGTTATGAACTTGTACGGTACGCTCGATCGCTTCCTGCGGCGTACATTTCTCTTCGGCGGCGATTACCTTGGGCAGGTCGAAGTCCGTGTTTGATTCCTTAGCCATCGAGTACAGGTCGTTTAAGATGACGCTCGCAGTGCCAGCCAGGGCAAACACTCGGCGCACCCGCCGATCGGCGAACTCGAAGGAGGGGAGCTCGTAGCCGGCGATCGGATCGACCAACACCATGGGTGGCAAGAAGCTGTTTTCATGTCGATGCGTCAGATACTCCCAGACCGGCGGGATCCGCCCTACGGCACGCCAGTTCGCCTCATGGTTGTAAGCCATGAACATGACGGCCAGCTCGTGGCGCAGCCGAGCCATCTGCGTCGCGGTGGCGTACTGGGAAAGGTGATCGAAAGCTGAGCGGTACGCGGCCGCGACAGGCTCTTCCGAAAGGGCCTGGTCGAGTTGAGGCGCGTAACCGACTGGAAGGTCAGCCGGGTCCACTGCTGCGTAGGTGATTCCTAGGCGCGAGCCGATCACCTTCGCATCGGCACCCATGGACTCTTCGTCGAGAAAGTGATCGTCGGTGGCCCACTCCGCCAGGACGCACTTCCCTGCCGCCAGCAGCCGGTCCGGGTCATCCGTGGCCGGATGAGTAAGCATCATCAGACGCCCGAAATTAGCCGCCTGCACGCGGTAGAGCTGTCCGGGATAAATCCCGATTTTCCCGGCCCAGTCGACCAGGCGGTCGTTGACCTCCTCGCCCAGGGCCTCGTCGTCACGTAGTGCCGGAGGACAGTACAGCTCTGTATCTGAATCTGACCCACCGTCAGCGGATCGCCCGGCCGAAATCCGTAGAGCGGAGGTGCCTAATCCGGTAGGACCGTCGGGCATGTGGGATTCTGCGCCACGAGCGGTGACTTCGACCGTCTCGCCGACGACGGTGCTCTGCCAAGGGATCCGGGCCGCCGACGTACCCATCCCCGTAGGACCGGTGACAAGCCAGCTGGTCACCGGTCGGTTTAGCTGCTCTTCGACCTCAAGCGACTGATCTCCGACCGATCCAGGAAGTTCCCTCGGGGCAGCACGTTCTGGGTTGGAGAACAGGGCGACCACCACACCCGCCAGGTTATGGGTGGCCGCGGGTGCGGACACACGAGACAGCACAGACACGAGTCCTCCTTCGTTAGTGGTCAGCGAAATCTACTCACCCGTTGCCGACCGTGTAACTCAGCCATCGTGCGCACCACCAATCACATGGTTTAATCGTCAGCTCTTCCCGAGTCGATCTTATTGACTTTGCATGGGTTCTGACGAACCCGCCAGCCCACCCAGCAGCACCGGGTTACCAAAATCCTGCCGCATCGGCAACTCGCAAAATTCCTTGGCATGACCCGCACCGTTGAGCCGAATGGTGGGAAACTTCACCAGATCGCCCCCGCTGCATAATTTGACCCAAACAGCCCGCTGAGTGGAACGGTTAAAATGGAGGACCCGTTGATGTTGTGGTTCGGAATGTACCGACTGACTGGCTCAAGCAGCAAGGGTGCTCCCCTCGCTTCCCCCTAACGTGAATTTTCTCACACTGCGTCAATCTCTCTCACTCTCTTGCGCAGAAAGTATGCCCCGATAGCGTGATGTGATCGTACGTAGTCTCGGTTGTAACAGTGCGCCACCAGCCCTGCCGCGATCAGCAACGGCAGCAGGAGGGAAGGTCACAGGTGACCCACAGCTCGTGGCAGGCCCGCCAACGCTTCGGGGTAAGCCTGGCCATGCCCGATGCCGATATCGTGGGATGTGCCTCGAACTGGGCCGGGTAGCGCAGCAGGTCCATCAGGGTGGTGGCAACCGGGGCAACGCTCTTGTCGGGGGTCCACAGCGGCCGCATCATGACGGGGTGCTGGTGATCAGGGGCCGGCTACTGCCGATGGCGGACGCACCGGCGTTCCAGGGGGCCGTCTGGCTCGGCGACGACGGTCGGGTCGCTGCGGTCACCCGGGGCCGTACCCGCGGTCCGGCCGGCTTCGCCGCTGCCCCGGTGCTGGACGTGGGCAGTGCGCTCGTGCTGCCCGGCCTGATCGACCTGCACAACCACCTCGCCTACAACACCCTGCCGCTGTGGACCGAGCCTGGGCGGACCACGCCGTTCGCCCACCACAACAGCTGGCCGCGGGCCGCGAACTACGCGCCCGAGGTCACCTGGCCGGCGTATGCGTTCATCACCGCCTGCCCCCAGGAACTACTGGCGTACGTGGAGACGGTTGCGATCGTGGGCGGCACGACCACGATCCAGGGCTCCCCGCCGAAGAACCGGCCCCGCAACGGCTGGTTGGTGCGCAATGCCGAGGACGAGACCTTCGGGTTGACCGGTGGCGCGGACCTGGTCTACGCCTCGGTGCTGACCGCCGACGGGCCACAGCTCGCGGACCGAGCCACGAAGATGACCGACGGCTCAACGTTCATCTACCACTGCGCCGAGGGCAGCCCGGGCAGCCTGGTGGCCAGGGAGTTCACCGAGGCCGAGCGGGCAGGCTGCCTGCAAACCCGCTTCGTCGCGGTGCACGCCAACGCGGTCGACCCGGCCGTGTTCGCCGGCTGGACCGAACCCGGCGCCATCGCCTGGTCGCCGTTCTCCAACCTGTGGCTCTACGGCGCCACCACCGACGTCCCGGCCGCCCGCGCAGCGGGGATCACCGTGTGCCTGGGCTCGGACTGGGCCCCCTCCGGCACCAAGCACGTCCTTGGGGAGCTCAAGGCGGCCCGGCTGGCAGCCGACGCCGCCGGTTGGGAGCTCACCGACGGCGATCTGGTCCGAATGGTCACCAGCGGGCCCGGCGACGTGCTCGCCCGGTCCTGGCCGCGGCAGGTCGGACGGCTGGTGCCCGGGGCCATCGGGGACGTGCTGGTGCTGCGCGCGACCCGCGGTGCGGACCCGTTCGCGACGGTCGTGGGCGCGACCGAGGCCGACGTCGAGCTGGTCGTGGTGGACGGGCGGCCGCGCTACGGCACCACCGAGCTGATGACCGCGGCCGGCGCCGCCCCGGTGACCCCGCTGATGGTCGCCGGGCGGGACCGGCTGCTGGCGCTGACCCGGCCCGAGGAACCCACGGCCGGCTGGGACTGGGTCGAGGTGGTGGACCGCATGGAGGAGGTTCGGATGGATCCGGCGGCCGAGATCGAGGCCGCTCAGGACCGGGCCACCGCGTCGGCCGAGTCGCCGGACGAGCCGCAGGCGCCGCTGCGACTGGCGCTGGACATGCCCACCGGTACCGGACCGGACGCCGGGCTACCCACCGACCTGGGCCGGGTCGTCGTGCCGCGGCTCGCCTCGCTCACCCACGACGGGCCGTGGTTGGACGCGGTCGCCGCAGGCGGATTCCACGGCGGGGTGCTGGCTGGCCTCGACCACTGGTACCGGCCGTGACCACCACCGCTCGCCGCGAGCGCGCCGACCTCGACGCCGCTCAGCGCGGTGTGCCGCTGTCGGAGCTGCTGGCCACCGCGGCCGGACGCGAGCTGGTGTCGGGACGACTCGACGGGGCGCAGCGCCAGCAGGTGCTGGACACCCTTATCGAGGTCATCGGCGGGGCGTACGCGCATCTGCCCGCCAAGCGCGCCGCCTATGCCATCGACCCGGTGCAGGCGCTGGTGTTGCTGCGCCGCCGGGCCGGCGAGCTCAGCGACGCCGACTTCCACCTGGCCGTGACCCACCTGGTCATCGGGCTGCGCGATGCCCACACCCGCTACATCGGCCCGTCCAGCCTGCGCGGGCGGGTGGCCGCGCTGCCGTTCATGGTCGAGCAGTATGGCCCGAGCTCTCAACCGGGGTTCCTGGTCACCAAGGTCGCCGCCGACGTCGCCCGACGCGACCCGGCCTTCGTTCCCGGGGTGCGGCTGACCTGGTGGAACGGCATCCCGTTCGGGCACGCGGTGGACCTCTACGCGGATCGGGAGACTGGCGGGCGCCCCGACGCCCGCCGGGCCAGGGCCCTGGAGTCGTTCACCTTCCGGGCGCTGGACTACGGCCCGCCACCCGACGAGTACTGGGTGATCCTCGGCTACCGGACCCGCCGAGGCGCGCACCGCGAGCTGCGGCTGCCCTGGCGGGTGCTCGAGCCGGGCGTCGCGGCGGACGCCGTGGATCCGGCGACGGACCCGGCCGCCGGGCGTCGGATGGCCGTGGACCCGGCTGCGGAAGCGGTGCGACGGGCCAAGAAGCTCCTGTTCGCACCCCGGTTGTGGGCCGCCGACGCCCACCCGGACCCGGCCGAGCGTGCGGTACCGGCCGGTGCCGCGATCGAGACACCGATGCAGGACTTCCTGGCCGCCCGCGTGGTGCGGGCGCGCCGGCACCGGCTGGGCTACCTGCGGATCTGGTCGTTCGGGGTACGTCACGTCGACGCCGTCCTCGACGAGGTGGGCCGGCTGCTGGACCTGCTGCCGCGAGGCGGCCTGATCGTCGATCTGCGCGGCAACCCGGGCGGGCTGGTGTGGGCCGCCGAGCGGTTGCTCCAGCTGTTCACCGACAACCCGGTCGTCCCGGCCCGGTTCTCGCTGCTGGCCTCACCGCTGACCCGGGAGATGGCCCGCAGCGACCTCAACCAGGCCGAGTTCGCCGCCTGGCGCCACTCGCTCGACGACGCGGTCGCCACCGGCGAGCTGTGGGCCCAGCCGCGCCCGCTCACTCCACCGGAGTGGTGCAACGACCTCGGCCGGCGCTATCCCGGCCCGGCGGTGGCCGTGGTCGACCCGAACACCTACTCCGCAGGCGACCTGTTCGCGGCCGGCTGGGTGGACAACGACCTGGGGCCGCTGGTCACCGTGGGTCATGCGACCGGGGCCGGCGGGGCGAACGTGTGGACTGCCAGGCAGATGCAGGAGGCGCTGGACGGCACCGAGCACCGGCTGCGGCCGTTGCCTGCCGGGACGTCGTTCACCGTGGCGATCCGCCGGGCGATCCGCTCCGGTCGTGGTGACGGCATCCCACTAGAGGATCTCGGGGTGACCGGAACACCCGCGACGACCTACCAGATGACCGAGCGCGACCTGCTGTCGGGCAACCATGACCTGCTGGCGTTCTGCGCCGACGTGCTCCAGCAGTGGGAACACTGACCACGGGAGGACCGATGCCCGCCTACGACCCCGGCCCACCGCCGGCGATCGCCGCGCACCTGGACGCGCTACCCAGCTATGCCACCCACCGCGAGCTGTTCTGGTACGACTGGGGACCGGTGTTCTACCGGGGACGGCTGGACCGCACTGCCCGCTTACTGTGCGTCGCCTCGGATCCGGGGCCGACCGAGCGGATCGCCTGCCGCACCCTCGTCGGCGACGCTGGGCAGCGGGTGCAGGGGTTCCTGGCCAAGCTCGGGTTGACCCGCAGCTACCTGCTGGTCAACGCGTTCGCCTACGCGCTGCGGCCCTCGCGGGCCGCCGAGGCGACGCCGCTGCTGGCCGAGCCTGTGTACCGGGACTGGCTGGGCGGGTTGCTCGACGCGGCGACCGGACCCGACCTGCAGGCTGTGGTGGCTTTCGGGGTGCAGGCCCGCCGCGCGGTCGCGCTGTGGTCCGGACGCCCGCCCGTGCCACTGCACGAGATACCGCACCCGTCGAGCCGCGACCCGCAGCAACTGGCGGCGGCGTGGGCGGGTGCAGTCACCGCACTACGCGACGTGGTGATCCCGGATCCCGACGGCGACCCGACCGGACCGAACTACGGCACCGAGCTGGCCGAGGCCGACTACACCCGGATCCCGGCGCACGACCTGCCATTCGGGCTACCGGCCTGGTTCGGCGACGACGCCTGGGGCCGCGCCGACCAGCCGCGCCACAACAACAGCGTGTCCCGGCCCGACGACGACCCGCTACACACCCTCGTCTGGCGAGCACCGCCCGACCAACCCTGAGCACCGTCGCTCCCCAGCCATCTCCCTGTGTTCAGCCGGTGCACGGCACGCCGAGGGTGGCCAGCACGTCGGTGTAAGCGCGGCGGGTGCGGGCCGCTGCGGCGGCGTCGCCGGTCCGGTCGTAGGCGGTGATCAAGGCTCGCCAGGACGCGTCCCAGAACGGGTCGATCGCGAGGCCGCGCTGTGCGGCGTCGATGCAGGTTGCGGAATCACCGCGGGCCAGCGCGAGCTCTGCCAGCCGTCCGGCGCCGGTGGCGGCCTGGAGCCGCAGCCGGTCGCGCAGCTCGACCACCCACTCGGCCGGGCCGTCCTCGGGGAGCAGGTCACCGCCGTAGGCGACGAGCGCCACGCCCAGGGCGTCGGCCTCGGTGTCGGTGTCCCCGCAGCGCCGGGCCCGGTCGGCGGCCCGCAGCCCGTCGCGGAACGTGGCCACGTCGGCCGTGCTGCCCGGTGGCAACACCAGCGCGTACGCCTCGCCGTGGCGTTCGATCATGCGGCCCGAGCCGCGCGGCGCGTCCGGGGCCAGCAGGTGGCGCAGGCTGGATATCGCGACCTGCAGGCCGTGCGTCGCCTGGTCGCCGGACCGGTCGGGCCACAGCTCGAGCACCGTCTCGCGGTGCACGAGCTGCGGGGTATGGGCGGCGAGCAGCCGCAGCGCGGCCGCCGCCCGGGGGCGCAGCGTCGACCAGGCCACGGCCCGGTCGCCGACGTGCAGCGTGAAACCCCCGAGGCAGCGCAGCTGCACCGCAGCCAGCTCGCGTACGACCTCGACATGCGGCACGGGATCCGCGCCGAGCAGCCTGCGCGCGAGCCCCGCGGGCCAAGCCAGGCCGTGGACGCGGGCCAGCGAGGACGCCTGCTCTGCCGTGCCGGTCCGCGACGACGCCGGGCCGGCGGCGGCGAGTGCGAGCACCGCCAACCCCTGCGCACCCCACCCCCCCGACGCCCGCACGAACGACTCCGCCGACCTGGCCTGGACGACGGCCCGGGGCGCGCCCTCGGCGGCCGCGGCCAGCGCCGCACCCACCCGCGCCCACGCCTCGAGGGTGCTCTCCCCCGCGGTCCGGCAGTGCTCAACCAGCTCCTGCCAAGCTCGCAGCGCCGGCTCGTCGACGAGCAGTGCTCGCAGCGCGTCGGCCCCGCGAGCCAGCAATGCCCCCCAGGCGTCGTCGACCGCCTCGCACTCGGCCAGCACGCGCCGGATCTGCGCACCGTCGCGGGTGCGCAACCCGTCGAGCACCCGGGCCTGCCGGGCCACCCAGGTGGCGCCGACCCGGTCGGCGTCGGTCGCGAGCCGATCGACCGACGCGGTGACGTCGGCCCCGGCGGCCAGGTCGACGACTACCTGGGTCAGGCGGGCAGCCAGGGCAAGGGCACCGTCGGTGCCGGGTTCGACCAGCAACGTTTGCAGCCGGGCGCCCGCCGCGGCGACATCCCCGGTGAGCAGGGCGGTGACGGCGTCGCAGAGCTGCTCACCGGGGGTGGAGGCGACGGCTGCGCCGGGTGGTGCGCCGGGATGGCGACGGACCGCGGCCCGGAGCCGGTCCAGCCAGTGCACGTGCGGCTGCGGACAGCCGCCGGTCCACAGCTCGACCAGCCGGCGCTCCTCGCGGGCACGGTAGCGGTCGATCGGATCGGGGAACAGCGCCTCGGCGTGCCGATACTCCTGGCTGGCCGCGACCAGCCGACCCTGCCCGGCCAGCCGCCGTGCGAACGCCATGCCCAGCCACGGGTCCTCCTCGACCAGCGGCGCGGGCAGCAGGTCGTGCCAGCTCTGCCCCAACCCGGCGGCGAGCACGGTGGCGCCGTCGGCGCGGAGCAGCCGTGCCGCCTCCTCCCACCGCTCGGCCCGCAGGTACGCGCTCAGCGCCTCGGCCGGCGCCGCCTGCTCCTCCAGGAGGACGGCCGCCGTGGCGTACCACGCCTGGGTGCGCTCCGCGCCGAGCTCGTCGAACAGGACGCTCTCCAGGTGGCGGCGCAGCACCTCGTGACAGCGCAACGTCGCCCCGTCGTCCTCGGCGGTGCTCAGCACCCCGAGCTGTTCCAGCTCCACCAGCCGGGCCTGGGAGTCAGTGCGGTTCAGCAGCCGGTCGCAGCGCTGCGCGGTCAGGGCCTCGAAGACCGCGGTGCGCGCCAGGAACGTGCGCAGGCCGGCGGGCACCTCCTCCAGGACGGTCCCGGCCAGGTAGGTGCGGGCGAATCGGGGCGCGCCGCTCAACGCACCGACCGCCCGGCGCCGGTCGGCCAGCCCACGCGCCCGGGTGGACAGGTGGAACAGCTGCAGGCAGGCCGCCCAGCCGTCGGTGCGACGGGTCAAGGTGGCGATGTCATCAGGCGGCAGCGGTTCCCGGTAGACGTCGCGGAACAACGACTCGACCTCCCAGGACCGGAACCGCAGGTCCTCGCCGGTCACCAGCGCGATGGTCCCGAGCTCGGCCCGGCACAGGTTGACACCCGGGGTCCGCCGGGAGGCGAGCACGATCGACAGCGACGGCGGGGCCCGGGTCAGGAAGTCCTCGAGCCACTCCTCCGACGGTGCGCCCAACAGCAGGTGCGCGTCGTCGATCAGCAGGGTACGGCGGGTAAGCCCGGCCGCGTCGACGGCCCGCACCAGCTCCTGCACGTCGAGCGTGCGCGGGGTCGGCATCCCGGCACCGCACAGCGAGCGAGCCAGCCCACTCGCCAACCGGGCCGGTTCGACGTCCAGACGACCGGTTCGGTGCCAGACCACGGGGGTGGGGCAGGCCCGGGCGTGCTGGGCGAGCAGCGTCGTCTTGCCGTACCCGGCGGGCGCGACGACCAGGGTCAGCCGGGCCGGCTTGCCGATCAGCTCGAGCAACCTGCCGCGCACCAGGTCGGGGGCCGTCGGCAGCAGCTGCCGTGCCGGCTCGCTCACCGCTCTCTCCTCGCTGTGCCCGGGTCGCCGCCTCGCGCGGAGTCCGCGTTACCTGACGGGCGTGCCATAGGCGTGCCACCGATGTGCCGTGCAAGCAGTGCCCAGTACGGATGAATGCGGCAAACTCGACAGGTGGACGACACGTTCGTGGGACGTGACCACGAGCTCGCCGAGCTGGCCCGCATCCGGGAGCGCGCCGCCGGCGGCAGGCGCCAGCTCGTGGTCGTCGCGGGCGAGCCCGGAATCGGTAAGACCTGGCTGTGCGAGCACGACACGGCGGCGGCGGAGCGCGCCGGCGCCACAGTGGTGTGGGGCCGGTGCTGGCCGCACGGCGGAGCACCCGCCCTCTGGCCCTGGCCCGGGGTGCTCACCGAGCTGCTCGGGCCCGACGGCAGCCGGCTACTGGCCGAGGATGGGGGCCGGCAGGGGATCGACCCGGAGCGCTTCACCAGGTTCGCCGCGGTGGCCCGGCTGCTCGCCCCGGTGTGTGTCCGACAGCTGACCGTGATCGTCCTCGACGACGTGCACCGTGCAGACGAGAGCGCGCTGCTGCTGACCCGTTTCCTCGCCCACGCGCTGGACCGGGTCCCGCTGGTCCTGGTGCTCGCTCGCCGCGACGCACCCGCGAGCGCCGGCCCGGCCGCCGACGCGTTGCTCGACGAGCTGGGCCGGGAGGCGACGACGCTACGGCCGCGGCGCTTCGACCGCACGGACGTCGCGGCACTGCTCGCCGCGTGCGGCGTCGACGGCGGCGACACCACGGTGGTGTCGTCGCTGCTGGCGGTGACCGGTGGCAGCCCGCTGCACCTGAGCCGCGCGGTCGTCCGAGGTGGTGCCGACTCGGCGGGCGACACCGTCGAGCAGGCCGTCGCCGACGCGCTCGCCCGGCTGCCTGCCGAGGTCCAGCACATCCTGGAGCTCGCCGTGATGCTCGGGGTCGACGCCACGGTCGCCGAGATCGCCGGCCTGGCCGACGTCGACCCGCCGGTGGTCGTGGCCGCACTGGCGGACGCGGCGAGGGTCGGGCTGATCGAGGCCGGATCGGTGTCGGCCGCGGTGGTGTGTCACGACGTGGTCCGCCAGGTCGTGCTCAGCGGCCTCGGTGCGGCGCGGTTGCTCGACGAGCATGCCCGCGTCGCGGCGCTGCTGGCCGGGATCGGTCGCCCGGAGCGGGTGGCGCACCACGCCCTGGCCGCGGCCGCCCGTTCGACGGCGGACGCCGACCGCGCCATCCTCGCCTGCCGGGAGGCCGCCGCCGCGCTTCGGCGCGGCTTCGGCTACGAGCAGGCTGCGACCCTGCTCGGGCAGGCGGTGGCCCTGGTCGAGCACCGACCCGAAGCGCCGGGCCGCACCGAACTGCTGATCGAGCGGGCCGAGGCCGTGCTGGCCTGCGGGCGGCTCACCGAGGCGCGGGCTGCGTTCGATGCGGCGGCCGAAGCGGCCGAGCAGACGCGCGATCCGGTCCTGCTGGCCCGGGCGGTGCTCGGGCTCGGTGGGGTGTGGGTGCACGAGCATCGCGACCCGGTGGTGCGCCAGCGGGTGCTGGCCCGCCAGCAGGCGGCGCTGGTGAAGCTGCCGGCACGGGAGCGTTCGCTGCGGGTTCGGCTCGCCGTCCGGCTCGCCGCCGAGGCGGTGTACGAGGGTGCCCCCGTCGCCGAGGTGCTTGACGCGCTGACTCAGGCCCGCGCCCTCGGCGACGACCGCGCCCTGGCCGAGTCGCTGTCCCTGACCCACAACGCCCTGCTGGCTCCCGAGCACGTGAGCACCCGGGCACTGCTGGCCGAGCAGCAGATCGCGGCGGCGTCCCGGGCCGGTGACGGCTTGCTGGCGCTGTTCGGACTGCTCTGGCGCACCGTGGACCGCTACCTGCTCGGCGACCCGGAGGCCGACCGGTCACTGGCCGAGCTGCACCAGCGCGCGGACGTGTTGGAAGTGGCGGCGGTCGGCTACACCGTGGCCGGCATGGACGTCATGCGGCTGATCCGCGCCGGTCGGCTGGACGAGGCAGAGGCCGCGGCGGGCCGGTGCCGGCAGCGCGGGCTCGAGGTGGGTGACGCCAACGCTGAGGCCCACTACGTCGCCCAGCTGCTGACCATCCGCTGGTTTCAGGGTCGCGACGCCGAGCTGGCGGAGCTGGTGTGCGAGGCGGCCACCGCGCCTGAGCTGGTCCGGCACGAGTACGGCTTGCGGGCCTCGATGGCCGTGGTGCTGGCCCGCGCCGGTCGGCGCGCCGAAGCAGGGGCAGCGTTGCAGGCGGTGGTCGATCTCGGCCTGGACACCCCACCGCAGTCCAGCAACTGGCTGGCCACCATGCTGGCGGTGGTGGAGGCGGCCCGGCTGCTCGACGAACCGGCCGTCGCGGCCCAGGCCGCCGAGCTGCTGGCCTCGTTCGCCGAGCTACCCGTGATGGTCTCGCTGGGAGTGTCCTGCCTCGGCTCGGTGGCGTGCGTGCTTGGCGTGGCCTCGCTCACCGTCGGCGACCCGACGTCGGCCGTCGCCCATTTCGAGCGGGCCGTGGCGGACAACCGGCGGTGGACGCACCGGCCCGCCGCTGCGGTCTGCCAGGCCGAGCTGGCCGAGGCGCTGCTGCTCCGCGCCCGGCCCGGGGACCTCTCCAGGGCCCGGGAGCTGCTGGCCGACGCCACCACCGAGGCTCGCGCGCTGGGCCTCACGGCCCGGGCCGCGGCGTGGGCCAGCCGGGCCGCGGCGCTGGCCCCGTCCACCGCACCGGCCCTGCGGCGCCGGCGCGGACGCGACGGCTGGACCGTCGAGGTGGACCAGGTGCGGATCGAGCTGCCCGACCTGGTCGGCCTGGGCTACCTCAGCGAGCTGCTGACCCACCCCGGCGAGGACCTCGCCGCCGTCGACCTCTGCGACGCGGTGGCTGTCGGCAGCCAGCAGGAGATCCTCGACCGCACAGCCGTCGAGGCCTACCGGCGTCGACTCCGCGAGCTTGACACGGTCGTCGACACGGCCGAGGCGGACGCCGACCTCGCCGCCGCGGAGCAACTGCGGTGTGAGCGCGACACGGTGCGCGCCGAGCTGAGCCGGTCGCTGGGGCTCGGCGGCCGGGTGCGGGTGTTCACCGCCGGGCCCGAGCGGGCCCGCACCGCCGTGCGCAAGGCGATCAAGCGGGCGGTGGACGCGATCGGCGAGGCCGACCCGGCTCTCGGCGAGGAGCTCCGCACCGGGATCAGCACCGGCACCTCATGCCGCTACACCCCGGCCGCCGCCGCCCCACACCGCTGGAAGGTGGACCGGCTCTGACGCGACCGTCGAACCTCCGCTTCCGGTCCTGGCACTTGCTGGACCGCCACCGAGGACGGCCGACTAGTGTGAGCCTGGAAGTGTGCTCGCGGCCAGCCGCAGCGCCCGGTAGAGCACCGTCGGCTCTCCCAGCCGTCGCCGCATCGCCCGCTCCAGGCCCGCGATCGGGTACAGGTTCTGGGGCGCCCGGGAGTCCTTGTACTCCGTGGACGCGTAGCGCACGAGCGTTACCTGGCTCAGTGCTGCCAGCGCGATAGCCGCGTCGGCGGTGAGGTCGGCGCTGCACTCCACCCGCGCCACCCCCGCCCACGGCGCTCCGGACGCGCACGGCAGCCGCAGGTACCAGGTGTGGCGCTCCCAGGAGCTGCCGAGCCGGAACACCGGCGTGCGCTGGCCGGGCCCCAGCGCCGCGACGACCCCGCCCAGCCGCGGGGGCAGGTAGTCGCTGCGGTGGCTCTTCACGAACCCGATCGCCCGCGGCAGGTGCTGGCGGCCGCGCAGCGGGCCGTCGATCACGAGCAGGTCGTCACCGACCCCGTGGTCGCTGCGGGCCGCGGCTGCCGCGACGAGCTCGACATCGGCGAGGCCACGCTGCAGCGCCAGGGACAGAACCTGCACCGGGGCGATGTCCGGACGGGCGGCGGTGCGAGTGGCCCGGTAGGTCCCGGCGGTGGTGACGACGTCGGTGTCGTCCGCGACGGTGGTGAACAGCCCGCGGCGGACGTGCGCGGTCAGCAGGTGCGCGCCGTCGGCCCGGCAGCAGCACACGACCCCCGCGGAGTAGGAGGCGCACAGCGCGGGGGACGCGGTGCCGTCGGACTCCTCGACCCACACCTGCGCGTCGATCCGACGCACCCCGTCCACGAACAGCACCCGTCCCGGTGGCGCGACGCGCGGGTCCGGGCCGAGCGGCGCCCACCGGTCGACCGGGACCTCGACGTCGGCCACGACCTGCGCCGTGGACTCCCCCAGCTCGGTGTCCAGACTGGTGCCGTAGGACGGGTCCCACGGGTCGACGCTGAACCTCACCGCACCTCACGCCCCATCCCGCAGCACCGACGACGTGCGCTGGTCGCGGCGCACCCGCAACCGCACCGGCACCCGCTCGGCCAGCGCCGGCACGTGCGTGATCACCCCGACCATCCGGTCGCCGCGCGTCGCGAGGTTCTCCAGCGTGCCGGCGACCACCTCGAGGTTGGCCTCGTCCAGGGTGCCGAAGCCCTCGTCCAGGAAGATCGACTCGAGCCGGGCGGCGCCACGGGCCGCGAGGTGCGACATCTGCGCCGACAGCGCCAGGGCCAGCGCGAGGCTGGCCTGGAAGGTCTCACCGCCGGACAGCGTCTTCACCGGCCGGTGCGCGTCGGCGTCGGCGTGGTCGACCACCAGGAACTCGCCGCCGGCGTGGGTCAGCTCGAACTGTCCGCCCGAGAGCTCGGCGAGGCTGCTCGACGCGTCCGCCACCAGCGCGTCGAGCGCGGAGGCCACCAGCCAGCGCGGGAACCCGTCCGAGCGCAGCAGGCGGCCCAGCATGGTGGCGACCTGCTGGGCGGACTCGGCCGCGTCCCGGTCGGCGGTGATCGTCGCGGCGGTGGCGCGGCGCTCGGCGACCCGCTCCTGCCTGCCGCGGGCCCGCTCCAGCACGGCCGCGACGGCCGGCAGCGCCGTCGCGGCCAGTGGGGCGGCGGCGTGGACGTCGTGGGCGGCGAGGGCGTCGGTGAGCCCACGCTCGACGGCGGCGCGCACGTCGCGGGCGGTGCGCGCCGCGTCCTCGGCGCCGGTCAACCGCCCGGCCCGGGCGTCGACCTCGTGCCGGGCCCAGCCGGTGAGCGCGGCCCACGCCGCCACCAGGTCGTCTCCGGTGACGGCGGGCGCGTCGAGCGCGACGAGCGGGTCGCGCGCAGCGCGCAGCGCCTCCCACGCCGCGGTGACCTCCCACCCGACCTCGGTCACGGCGCCGTCCGCGGACCGCAGGGTCGTGCGGGCGGCGCGCAGCTCCTCGTCGGCCGCGTGGGCCGCCGCCTCCAGCGCGGTGCGCCGCTCCAGCGCGGCGGCTGCCTCGGCGTCCGTGGGTGCTCCGGCCAGCACCGAGCGCAGCTCCGCGATGCGCTGCTCGATACCCGCGACGGCCCCGCGCGCGTCCTGCTCGGCGCGGGCGGCGGCGGTCTCGTCCTGGCGAGCGTCGTGAGCGGCCCGGTCGGCCGCGCACAGCTGCTGCTCGGCGGTGTCCCGGTCCCCCTCCGCGGTGGCCGCGGCGTCGCGGGCCGCCAGGAGTGCGACGTCACGGGCGACAGTCTCGTCCTGGGCCCAAGCGACGAGCGCGGCCCAGCCGGCAGCGACGTCCTCGGCGTCGACGGCGGGCGCGCCGAGCGGGACGAACGGGTCGCGGACCGCGCGGAGCGCCGCCGTCGCGGCCGCGACCTCGCCGCGGATGCTCTCCGCCGAGCGCGACGCCTCCTCCCGGTCTCGCCGGGCGGTGCGGACCGCGGCGTCGGCCTTTTCAGCGTCGACCGCGAGCCGGTCGAGCGCCGCGAGCCCGGCCTCGACGTCGGACGCGGTCGGGGGCGCCTCGGCGAGCGCGGACCGCAGCCGCTTCATCGTCGCGGCCAGCCGCTCCACCTCCCCGGCCGCCCGCGCCTGCGTGACCAACACCGCAGCCTCGTGCCGACGGGCGTCGTCGTGCACCTTCTCGGCTGCGGCGACGGCGCGCTCGGCGCTGTCCAGATCGGTGTCGAGCAGCGGCTCGGGCACCGTGGCGACGGGCTGCGCACACACCGGGCACGCGTCCCCGGTGACGAGGGCGGGCCGCAGCGCCGCGGCGAGGTGGGTGCGCTGGCCCTCCGCACGCCGCTCCTGTGCCTCGTCGAGGGGGTGTCGGGTCGCGGCGACCTGGGTCGTGGCCACGGTGGCGTCCCGCTCCGCGGTCGCGTGCGCCTCGACGGCGGCCCGGTACTCCTGCTGCGCGACAGCGAGGTCATGGTGGTCGCGACGCGCCTGCTCCAGCGGACCCCGGGGCGAAGCGGCGGCGAGATCCTTCCGGGCGCGGGTGTCGGCGGCCTCGAGCGCGGCCAGGGCGGCGGCGGCCCGGTCGAGAGCGGCGGCGGCCACCGAGCGTCGGTGGTCGAGCTGGTCGAGCCCGGCGGGGACGGCCAGGTTCCGGAGGCTGTCGCGCTCGGCGGTGAGCCGGCGCACGGTGTCCTGAGCCGCAGTGAGCGCGGTGTCGGCGGCGTCGCGGGTAGTACGGGCGGTGTCGAGCGCGGTGCGGGCGCCGGCGGCGGTGCGCGCGGCCGTGTCGTAGGCGGTGCGGGCGGTGTCGTGGCGCTCCCGCGCCCCGGGCAGCTCGACGGCCAGGGCCGCGAGCTCGACGTGGTCACGACACACCTGCTGCAGCGGCTCCCGGGACGGCGCCGCGGCGAGCCGCTCCCGAGCGGCGGTGTCGGCGGCCTCGGCGACGTCCGCGCGGTCGGATGCGGCAGCGGCCGTCGCGGTGGCCGCGCGGTGCCGCGCGTCAAGGTCGGGGAGCCCACCGGGCGCGGTGACCGCATCGAGCTGAGCCCGTTCGGACCGCAACCGCGCCACCAGCGCCTCCGCGACATCGAGCGACGCACCAGCCGCCGTCAGCTCCGGCCCCGCGGCACCTACCCGCTCGGCGAGCGCTGCCAGCTCCCGCACTCGCGCGACCGCCGCCTGCTCGGCCTCCGCGGTAGCGTCGGCGTAGCCGGCGAGCTGCTCGGTGAGCACCTCGGCGCGCTGGCGCGCGGCGGCGGCCTCGCTGTTGGCCGCGCGGGCGATCTTGTCGTAGACCTCGAGGCCGAGGATCCGCACCAGCTTCTCCTGGCGCTTGCGCGGCTCGGTGTGCAGGAACTCGGCGAACTCGCCCTGAGGCAGCACCACACAGGTACAGAAGTCGCCGAACGGGAGCCCGAGCAGCTCCTCCACGGCCTTCGTGACCGGGCCAGCGCCGTCGGCGACCGGGTCGGTCTCCTCGTCCACCCCGCCGACGCCGGACGGGTCGTGCAGCCGCTCCAGCCGAGCACTGCGTACCGAGACGCCGCCACCCGCCGCGCGCCGCAGCTCCCGCGCGGCCACGTACCGCGCCGCCGCGACGTCGAACACGAACCGGACCGTGCCCCGGTTGACCGTGGGTGCCAGGGCGAGCGCGACGGTACGCCGGTCGTCCCAGCGCGGAACCGACCCGTACAGCGCGAACGTCATCGCGTCGATCACCGTGGACTTGCCCGACCCGGTGGGCCCGACCAGCGCGAAGTACTCCGCCCCCCGGAAGTCGACGACGGTGGGCTCGCGGAACGAGGCGAACCCGGCCAGCTCCAGCAGCACCGGCCGCATCAGGCGTCCCCGGTGACCGCGTCGTCGTGCAGACGGGCGAAGAGCTGCTCGACACGCGGGTCGTCGACGGTCTGGGTGGCCAGGTACTCCCCGAACAGCTCCGACGGGCTGCGTTCGGCGCCCAACCCACCCGAGGGCCGCGGCGCCGCGACGGGTGCGGCGAACTCCGGGTCGATGCGCACCTCCAGCGCGTTCGGCAGCAGCGCGCTCACCTCCTCTCGCAGCCCCGCGCGAGCAGGTTCGCGCACCCACACCCGCAGGAAGTCCTCCCCCACGGTGGCAGCGAACCCCGACAGTTCCGCGACCGTGCCGCGCAGCGTCCGCAGCCGCCGCCCGGCCGTGATCGGGATGTCGGTGACCGTGGCGGGCGTCCCGGGCGAGGCCTCGACCAGGCAGACCACGGGCGTGTTCTCCTGCTCGCCGAAGTCGACGGCCAGCGGCGCGCCGCAGTAGTGCACCGGACACGGCGCGTCCATCCGCTGGCGCCGGTGCAGGTGCCCGAGCGCCACGTAGTGCGCCTCGATCGGGAAGATCGTGGCGGGCACGGCGTACTCGAAGATCGACTGAGCCTTCCGCTCACCGCCGCCGAGCTTTCCGTTCAGCACGGTGAGGTGCGCCATCACGAGGTTCACCGCGTCGTCGCGGAACCCGGCGGTGAGGCTCCCGAGGATGTCGCGGAGCTGCTGGTCGTAGTCACCGGTGTGCTCCGCGGGCGTCTTCGTGACGAGCTCGGCCGCGCGCACCGCGTAGCGTTGGGACAGGAACGGCAACACCGCGACCGTCGCCGGCTCGCCGGTGGAGCGCGCGGTGAACTCCACGACGCCGCCCTGCTCGGCCGTGCGGACCGACCCGACCAGCGTGATCCCGGCGGCACCCGCCAACGCGCGGTAGGCCTCCAGCGTCGGGGCATGGTCATGGTTGCCGGCGATCGCGATCACCTCCGCTCCCGTGCGGGCCAACCCCATCAGGGTGCGGATCACGAGCTGCTGGGCCTGGGCCGAGGGCGCGGCGGTGTCGTAGAGGTCACCGGCGACGAGCACGGCGTCGACCTCGTGCTCGCGCGCGACGCCGACGATCTCGCGCAGCACCTGCTCCTGCTCGTCGAGCCGACCCACACCCTTGAGGGTCTTGCCGACGTGCCAGTCGGAGGTGTGCAGCAGCCGCATGAGGTGACCACCGTAAAGGCTCCGACTCCGCTCCCGGCGGGCGCCACCTGTCGTTGGCTGGCCAGCCCCCTCAGAATCATGGTTGTGGTCCACAAGCCCATGGCCTCCTGATGGGCGGGCAGCCGCTCGTCGTCACGGACCAGATGGCGGTGCCGCATCAACCACCCGGGATGTCCGCTCCAGCACCGGTGCCCCGACACGCCAACGTGACCAGATCGCTAACCGCGATCACAGCCCCGGCCGGGTCCGCTGTGGTTCACCACCAGGCTCTGAGTGCCTCACGTGGGCGGCTGTACAGGGTGGTGCTGGGGTGTGCAGCCGCCCGCGGGAGCGGTGGTCGGGTTCAGGGTCCGTTGATCAGGTGTGCGAGGGGTTTACGTCGGGGGACTCGGTCGGGGTCGATCCAGCACGGTGGGAGGAACTCCGGTAGCCCGTCGCGGATCTGCACACACCACCCCGGGTGGTGCAGCAGCCGGTGGTGGGCGGTGCAGAGCATGACGCAGTTGGT
>JBBSQN010000083.1:0-24826 GCA_038257875.1 Mycobacteriales bacterium | reverse complement strand
CCTCCGACGCCGCTGCCGGTGGCGACGGTGTCACCACCAACGACGACGTCTTCGGCTCGGCTTGCAGCATGCTGCCGCAGGGCGACGAGCCCGGGTCGCTCGACAGCATGGGCCCGCAGCCGGTGGCCAGTGCCGCCGGTATCAACCCGCTGCTGACCACCCTGGCCACCGCCGTCGGCGAGGTCCCCGGCCTGGCCGACACGCTGAACTCGCAGGAGGCGATCACCGTCTACGCCCCGTTCAACGGTGCGTTCGAGGAGGTCCAGGCCAGTCTGGGTGACGAGGCGTTCAACGCGTTGCTCGCCAACCCCGACGAGCTCGGCGCCCTGCTGTCCTACCACGTGGTTCCGCAGCGCTACGACGCCGAGGGCCTCATCGCGGCCGGTACGACCACGCAGCTCGTCGGTGGTGAGGTCACCGTCAGCGGTACTGCCACTGACGATGGGCTGAAGCTGACCAGCGGTGGCGGTACGGAGGCCACGGTGCTCTGCGGCAACATCCCGACCTCGAACGCCACGGTGTTCGTGATCGACAAGGTGCTCCTACCCGCAATCTGATCGCTGACAGACGCAACCTCGATAGGGCAGTCAACGGAGTGTGAGTCGGGCTGCCCTGTTGCCGTGCCAGGCGTCTGGTGCTCGAACAGGTCACTCCAGCTGCCAGACCGCACCAACACTCCCTCCCGGCTCGTCGGTTCCACCCCGATGCCACCGAGACCACTGGTGATCGCCGCGAGACCCCGCTCTTCGCCCTGGAAAGGGCGAATCCCCGGATCTCGCGGCGATCACTCCCGGCCTTTGGCGCCACCACGTTGCTGCTCGACCAGCTGACCATCACCTGAACGAACGAGTTCCCCGGGGACCGTGCGGTCCCCGGGAACTCTGCCGTCCGGGCTCGCTCGGGTGCGCCGAGCGGACGACTGGCGGCGACGACCGGTGCCAGCGCCGTGGGTGCCCGGCCGAGCATGCCGAGCCTTAAGATCGCAACTTTGTGCGTGCCTTCACAAGCGACTACCGTGCATGTCAGTCGCCGTCAAGGCCCGATCCCGGGTATTCGGCCGGGTACGTCCGGTCATCGGGATGCGTGGCCCATCGGCCACCCAGGACATCGTTGAGCAGCACAGCAGCATCAAGGAGAAGCCGTGACCTTGCCGTCGCAGGCCGGCTCCGAGGGTACGGCCGCCGCGAGGCTGCGGTCCATCCCCGAGGCCAGCGTCGCCCGGCTCGCTGTCTACCTCAGGATGCTCGACGAGCTCGCCGAGCAGGGCGCGGAGACCGTCTCCAGTGATGAGCTCGCCGCCGCCACCGGGGTGAACCCGGCCAACCTGCGCAAGGACCTGTCCCACATCGGGTCCTACGGCATTCGGGGCGTCGGTTACGAGGTCGCACCCCTGGTGCGCCAGATCGAGCACGCGCTCGGACTGAACGACCGCCAAGCCGTCGCGCTCGTCGGCGTCGGCAACCTGGGCCACGCGCTGGCCGGCTACGGCGGCTTCGGCGGGCGGGGGTTCCCGGTCACGGCGCTGTTCGACGTCGACCCGGACCTCATCGGGATCCACATCAACGGCATCCTCGTCGAGCACGTCCGGACCATCCCGCAGATCTGTGCCGAACGCGGCATCACGATCGGCATGATCGCCACTCCCGGTTCCGCCGCCCAGGTGGTGTGTGACCTGCTCGTCGGGTGTGGCGTGCGCTGCATCCTCAACTTCGCGCCGGTCGTCCTGCAAGTACCTGACGAGGTCGAGGTCCGCAAGGTCGACCTGGCTGTCGAGCTGCAGATCCTGGCGTTCCACGTGACCCGCAAACGCCTCGCTGGCGCTGACGCCGATGCCGGGGAACCGGCCTGCAACGGTCACGTGGTGAACGGTGCTGGAGGGCTGTGCCGATGAGTGTCCTCGTGGTGGGGCTGTCGCACCGCAGTGCACCGGTCGAGGTGCTGGAGCGCGCCGCCGTCAGCTCAGGTGAGGTGCCCAAGCTGCTCGACGAGATGCTGCGCGCCGCCCACGTCTCCGAGTGCGTGCTGCTGTCCACCTGCAACCGCATCGAGGTCTATGCCGTCGTGGACGCGTTCCACGGCGGCCTGGCCGACGTCTCCGCGGTGCTGTCGCGGCACGCTGGGATGGCATTGCCCGAGCTCACCGAGCACGTGTACGTGCACTACGCCGGGTCGGCCGTGCAGCACCTGTTCGCGGTGTCCGCCGGGCTCGACTCGATGGTCGTCGGCGAGGCCCAGATCCTCGGCCAGCTCCGGGCCGCCTACGCCGCCGCTGACGAGGCCGGCACGGTCGGTCGGGTGCTGCACGAGCTCGCCCAGCAGGCCCTGCGCGTCGGCAAGCGGGTGCACGCGAGCACCGGTATCGACGCCGCGGGTTCCTCGGTCGTCTCCGAGGCCCTCACCGACGTCGCCGCTGCGCTGGGGGGCAGCCTGGTGGGGTGCCACGCCGTGGTCGTCGGCGCCGGAACGCTGGGCGGGCTCGCCGCCGCGCACCTGCGTCGCGCCGGCGCTGCCGAGATCGTCGTGCTGAACCGCACTCCCGAGCGCGCGCAGCGCCTGGCCGACACGACCTCCCAGCACGGCCCGCCCGCCCGGGCCGGCGGCCTCGACGCCCTGGCCGACGAGCTCACCAGCGCCGATCTGATGATCACCTGTACCGGAGCCGTGGGCATGGTTGTGGACCGCGCCACCGTGGCCACAGCGGTGGTCGAACGTGCCGGACGACCGCTGGCGATCTGCGACCTGGGCCTGCCCCGCGACGTCGACGCCAGCGTCGCTGCGCTGCCCGGCGTCACCGTCGTGGACCTGATCACCCTGCAGCGCCGGCTCGCCACCGGGGAGCGCGGGGCGGCCGTCACCGCGGCACAGGATCTCGTCGCCGACGAGGCGCAGGCCTACCTCGCCGCACAGCGCTCCGCGGAGGTCACGCCCACCGTTACCGCACTGCGCCGCCGCGCGTCCGAGGTGATCGACACCGAGTTGCTGCGGCTGGACTCCCGGCTGCCCGATCTGGACGCTCGCGAGCGCGCGGAGTTCACCCGCACCGTCCGCCGCGTCGTCGACAAGCTCCTGCACACCCCCACCGTGCAGGTCAAGCGCCTCGCCGAGGGTCCGGACGGCGACAGCTACGCCGCCGCCCTGCGGGCCCTGTTCGAGCTCGACCCGCAGACCCCGGCCGCGGTGGCGATCCAGCGCAGCGGCGACGTGCTCGCCGCGCTCGAGGCCCGCCCGGACGCACCCGGACCCGAGCGTGCGGAGCCCGACCGATGATCCTGCGTATCGGTACCCGGCGCAGCGCCCTGGCCACGGCGCAGGCCGGCGTGGTCGCCGACCGGCTGCGCGCCGCGGGCCACGATAGCGAGCTCATCGAGATCAGCACGACCGGCGACCGGTCGGCCGCGCCCGTCGCCGAGCTGGGTGTCGGGGTGTTCGTCTCCGCCGTGCGGGACGCGCTGGCCGGCGGCGAGCTCGACATGGCCGTGCACTCCTACAAGGACCTGCCCTCGGCTCCCGACCCGCGGTTGCTCCTCGCCGCCGTCCCGCCGCGGTGCGACCCCCGCGACGCGCTGGTGGCCCGCGACGGGAAGGTGCTCGGCGAGCTGCCGGTCGGCGCCCGGGTGGGTACCGGCTCGCCACGACGCCGCGCCCAGCTCGACGCGCTCGGCCTGGGCCTGGACGTCGTCGCGCTCCGCGGCAACCTCGACACGCGGATCGGCAAGGTCCGCTCCGGCGAGCTCGACGCCGTCGTCGTGGCGGCGGCCGGGCTGCGCAGGCTGGGCCGGATCGACGAGGCCACCGAGCTGCTCGACCCGTTGCAGATGGTGCCCGCGCCCGCGCAAGGCGCGCTTGCGATCGAGTGCCGGATCGACGACAGCGACCTCGCCCGCGCGCTGGCCGCGGCGCTCGACGACGAGCTCACCCGGGCCGCGGTCACCGCCGAGCGCGCGGTGCTGGCGGGCCTGGAAGCAGGCTGCAGCGCGCCTGTCGGCGCGCTGGCCGACGTGGTATCTGACTGGGACGAGGGGCGCGCCGTCGACCGTCTCTCGTTGCGTGCGGTGGTCGGCGTCGGCGGCGGAGCGCTGCTGCGCGCATCAATCACCGGAGACATTGACGACGCCGAGAAGCTCGGGACGGCGCTGGCCGCCGAGCTGCTCGACATGAGGGGCACCTCGGTGCCCCCGCAGAATCGCTGGATCGGGAGTTCCCACAGATGAACCGAGTACCTTCGCACCCGGGACGGGTTGCCTTCGTGGGCAGTGGCCCCGGTGACCCCGGCTTGTTGACCGTCCGCGCCCGGGACGCGCTTGCGAGCGCTCCGCTGGTCGTCACCGACCCGGACGTTCCCGACGTCATCCTGGCGCTGGTCGCCGACGGGGCCGAGGTGCGTCCCGCCGTCGGTGAGCCCGCCGACGTCGCGCGCGACCTGGTCACCGAGGCTCGCAGCGGCCGCATGGTCACCCGGCTGGTCAGCGGCGACCCGCTGACCGTCGACTCCGTGGTGACCGAGGCCCTCGCGGTGGCCGGTGCCGAGGTGTCGATCGACGTCGTCCCCGGCGTACCAGCGGGCACGGCCGTGCCCGCCTACGCCGGCGTGCCACTGGGGTCGGCGCAGATCGAGGCCGACGTCCGCGCCGGTGTCGACTGGGCGCGGCTCGCCGCGGCACCTGGCACGCTGGTGCTGCACGCCGCTGCCTCGCATCTCTCGGAGGTGGCCGGTGCGCTGACCGAGCACGGGCTTGCCGCACAGACACCGGTGGCCGTCACCGCGAACGGCACCGGGACCAGGCAGAAGACCGTGCAGGCCACGCTGGCCACGATGGTCGCGCAGGCCGCCGAGCTGGACGGGCCGCTGGTGCTCACCATCGGGGCCGAGGTCGGGCTGCGCACCGAGCTGTCCTGGTGGGAGTCGCGCGCGCTGTACGGCTGGCGGGTGCTGGTGCCGCGCACGAAGGATCAGGCCGGCGCGATGAGCGACCGGTTGGCCGTGCACGGCGCCACCGCCGAGGAGGTGCCCACGATCGCCGTCGAGCCGCCGCGGTCGCCCACGCAGATGGAGCGCGCGGTCAAGGGCCTCGTCGACGGTCGCTATCAGTGGGTCGTGTTCACCTCGACCAACGCGGTGCGCGCGGTGTGGGAGAAGTTCGCCGAGTTCGGGCTCGACGCCCGCGCGTTCTCCGGGGTCAAGATCGCCTGCGTCGGTGCGGCGACGGCCGAGAAGGTGTGCAGCTTCGGGATCGTGCCCGAGCTCGTGCCCTCGGGCGAGGAGGTGCAGGAGTCCTCGTCCGAGGGGCTACTGTCGATCTTCCCGCCCTACGACGACGTGCTCGACCCGGTGGACCGCGTCCTGCTCCCGCGGGCCGACATCGCCACCGAGACCCTCGCCGCCGGCCTGCGCGACCGCGGTTGGGAGATCGACGACGTCACCGCGTACCGCACGGTGCGGGCGGCGCCGCCGCCCGCACCGGTCCGCGAGGCGATCAAGACGGGCGGGTTCGACGCGGTGTGCTTCACCTCGTCGTCCACGGTGCGCAACCTCGTCGGGATCGCCGGCAAGCCGCACGCCCGCACGATCGTCGCCTGCATCGGCCCACAGACGGCCGAGACCGCGCGCGAGTTCGGCCTGCGGGTGGATGTGCAGCCCGAGCAGGCCCGGGTGGCCGCACTGGTCGACGCCCTCGCGGCGCACGCCGCGAGGCTGCGCGCCGAGGGCGCCCTCCCCCCGCCGAAGAAGGCCAAGGCCCGCAGGCGCTGACGCGCCCTGTGCGCGGAAATCGCTGCCAGGGCAGCGATTTCCGCGCACGAGCACCGACGAAGGAGGTGCGATGTTCCCCACCCGCCGACCGCGGCGGCTGCGCTCCACGCCGGCCCTGCGGCGGCTGGTCGCCGAGACCGACGTGGCGCCCCGCCATCTCGTGCTGCCGATGTTCGTCAAGGAGGGCGCGACCGAGCCGGTGCCGATCACATCGATGCCCGGCGTCGTCGCGCACACCCGGGACTCGCTGCGCAAGGCGGCCGTCGAGGCCGTCGCCGCCGGGGTCGGCGGGCTCATGCTGTTCGGGGTGCCCGAGCGCCGTGACGCCACCGGCTCCGCCGGCATCGACCCGGACGGCGTGCTCAACCTCGCCCTGCGCGACGTCCGGGCCGAGGTCGGCTCGGCCACCGTGATCATGGCCGACACCTGCATCGACGAGTTCACCGACCACGGCCACTGCGGGGTGCTCGACGACGACGGCCGGGTGGACAACGACGCCACGCTCGCCGTCTACGCGCAGCTGGCGGTAGCCCAGGCGCAGGCGGGGGCCCACCTGCTCGGCCCCAGCGGGATGATGGACGGCCAGGTCGGCGTGATCCGCAACGCGCTCGACGCTGCGGGCCATGTCGACACCGGCATCCTCGCCTACACCGCGAAGTACGCCTCAGCGTTCTACGGGCCGTTTCGCGAGGCCGTCGAGTCGCAGCTGCAGGGTGATCGCAAGACCTATCAGCAGGATCCCGCAGGAGTCCGGGAGTCGCTGCGTGAGCTGGCGCTGGACCTGGACGAGGGTGCCGACCTGGTGATGGTCAAGCCCGCGATGGCCTACCTCGACGTGCTGCGCGCCGTCGCCGAGATCGCGGATGTCCCGGTGGCCGCCTACCAGGTGTCCGGGGAGTACGCGATGGTGGAGGCGGCGGCGGCCAACGGCTGGCTGGACCGCGACCGTACGATCCTCGAGACGCTCACCGCGATCCGCCGCGCCGGGGCGGATATCGTGCTCACCTACTGGGCCACCGAGATGGCCGGTCGGCTCGCTGGTGGGTGAGTTCGGGCATCGGAACCGGTTCGCAACATCCACAGACCCCCGAGCTCGTGGCAGCGTGACACCCGCGGGATAGGATCGCGTCTCCTTGATCACCTGGATCACCTGGAGGTTCCCGCGATGACCTATGACCCCGGCTCCCCCGGTGGGCGCCCCCAGCCCCCCGGCGGCCAGGGCTGGCCCGGTGGCCAGCAGCAGCCCTACCCCGCTGGCTACGGTCAGCAGCCACCGCCCGGTTGGGGACCACCGGCCGGTGGTCCCCAACCGGGCGGGACGCCATCGCCGCAGCGCAACGTCCTCGCGGCGCTGCTCGACTTCAGCTTCACCAGCTTCGCGACGCCCGGTCTGGTCCGACTGTTGTACGTCGTCGGGTCGGTCCTCCTCCTGTTCTCCTACCTGGGCTACGTCGTCTACGCCTTCGGTGTGGACGCGGTGTTCGGGTTCGTCGCGCTCGTCGTCGGCGCCGTCGTGGTGCTCTTCTGGCTGGCGCTCTTGCGGGTGTTGCTGGAGTTCTACTCTGCCGTTGTGCGCATGTCCGAGGACATTCACAACCGGCGTTGACCCGTCGCGTGGACAGCAGGTAAGGGGCGGCTCTACGGTGGCGCGCGTGAGCACACCGTATGACCCGCAGCGCGAAGGGCAGCAGCCCGAACCGGGCCCCTACGGCGGTGGGCAACAAGGGCAGGACGGCACCCAGCAACCGGGCCAGTACGGGCAGCCGGATCCCTACACCGCGGGGCAGCCCGGGCCCTACGGCCAGCAGCCGGGTCCGTACGGCGCCCAGCCCTACCCCGGCCAGCAGCACGGCGAGCAGCAGTACAGCGGCGCGTACCCGGCCCCGAGCGGGCCGGGGTACGCCTACAACCCCTACGGCACGCCGTACCCCGCTGGTCTCGGCGACAGCGAGGTCCAGCCGGTCGTACGGCCCGGGATCATGGTCCTGTCGCTCGTGCTGTTCGTCCTGAGCACCCTTCCGTTCCTGGTGGCCGCCGCGTTCCTGTTGCTCGTGCCGCTGGACGCGCAGAACATCCCGCCGGAGCTGTTGAACAGTCCGGAGCTGGCCGACGCCGGGGTGACCCCGGACCTGCTGATCTCGGTGCTTCGGGTAGGCGGGGCGATCCTGCTCGTGATCGCGCTGCTCTACGTCCTGTTCGCCGTGTTGGCCTTTCAGGGTCGGAACTGGGCGCGGATCGTGGTGACGGTCCTGACGGCGGGCTTCACCCTGTTGCTGCTGTCCGGAGTCGCGGGAGCCGGGGACTCGGCCAGCCTGGTGTTCCTGCTGCTGGTCCTGGCCGCGTCCGTGGCCGGCACCGTCATCCTCTTCCTGCCTGACTCCAGTCGCTTCTTCGCCAGCCGCCGGCGGCGCTGACCGACCACCCCACGGACCGGATCGGGTGCCTGGCTGGGAGACTGGGGATCGTGGTGAGCACGCCGTCCGGACCGGTCACCGGGCATCGCACCGAGACTTCGCGCGAGCTGTTCGGGCGCGCCTGTGCCGCGATCCCCGGTGGGGTGAACTCTCCGGTGCGGGCGTTCACCTCGGTGGGTGGCACCCCTCGGTTCATGGTGTCCGCCGCGGGACCGTGGCTGACCGACGCCGACGGCAACCGCTACGTCGACCTCGTCAGCTCGTGGGGCCCGATGATCCTCGGCCACGCCCACCCCGCCGTCGTCGACGCCGTGCGCGCCGCGGCCGGGCAGGGGCTTTCCTTCGGTGCCCCGACCCCGACGGAGATCGAGCTGGCCGAGGAGATCATCGACCGGGTGGCGCCCGTCGAGCAGGTGCGACTGGTCAACTCCGGCACCGAGGCGACGATGAGTGCCGTCCGGCTCGCGCGTGGCATCACCGGCCGGCGGATGATCGTCAAGTTCGCGGGCTGCTATCACGGGCACGTCGACGCGCTGCTCGCCCAGGCCGGCTCCGGCGTCGCGACGCTGGGCCTGCCGACCAGCCCCGGTGTCACCGGTGCACAGGCCGCCGACACCGTCGTGCTGCCCTACAACGACCTCGACGCGGTGCGGGCGGTGTTCGCACAGCGTGGCAACGAGATCGCCTGCGTGATCACAGAGGCGGCCGCGGGGAACATGGGGGCGATCGCCCCCGTGCCCGGGTTCAACGCGGGGCTGCGCGAGGTGTGCCACACCCACGGGGCGCTGCTGGTCATCGACGAGGTGATGACCGGCTTCCGGGTCTCGCCCGCGGGCTGGTTCGGCATCGACGGCGTCGCCGGCGACCTCTACACCTTCGGCAAGGTCATGTCGGGCGGGCTGCCCGCCGCCGCGTTCGGCGGGCCCGCGGCGTACCTGTCCCACCTGGCGCCCGCCGGGGCCGTCTACCAGGCCGGGACGCTGTCCGGGAACCCCGTCGCCGTTGCCGCGGGCCTCGCGACGCTGCGGGCCGCCGACGCCGCGGTCTACGCCGCGCTCGACGCCAACGCCGCCCGCCTGGGTGCGCTGATCGGGGACGCGTTGCGCGCCGCGGGGGTGCCGCATCGCATCGGGTTCGCGGGGAACCTGGTGTCGGTGTTCTTCGCCGAGGACGAGGTGACCGACTACGCCGCCGCCCAGGCCGCCGCCACCTGGCGCTTTCCCGCGTTCTTCCACGCCCTGCTGGAACGGGGCGTCTACCCGCCGCCGAGCGCGTTCGAGGCGTGGTTCGTCTGCGCAGCGCTGGACGACGACACCTGGCAGGTGATCGAGACCGCGCTCCCGCACGCCGCCCGGGCCGCGGCGGCCGCCCAGGCCCCAGCATGAGCACGAGCACCGTCGTGCATCTGCTGCGGCATGGGGAGGTCCGCAACCCGGACGGGATCCTGTACGGGCGGTTGCCCGGATTCCGGCTCTCCGAACGCGGGCGGGACCAGGCCGAGGTGGTGGCCGCCACGCTCGCTGGCGCCGACCTCACCGCTGTCGTCGCCTCCCCGCTGCAGCGGGCCCAGGAAACCGCCACGCTGATCGCGGCCGCCCATGACCTGCCGATCGTCACCGACGAGCTGCTGATCGAGGCGATCAGCCGGTTCGAGGGCAAACGGGTCGCGCTCGGCGACGGCGTGCTGCGCAGCCCGCGGAACTGGCCGCTGCTGCGCGACCCGTTCACCCCGTCCTGGGGGGAGCCGTACCTGCAGATCGCGCACCGCATGCTCGGCGCGGTGCACCGGGCCCGCGAGCTGGCCTCGGGCCATGTCGCCCTGTGCGTGTCCCACCAGCTGCCGATCTGGACGCTGCGACGGTTCGTCACTGGCCAGCGGCTCTGGCACGATCCGCGCCGGCGGCAGTGCGCGCTCGCGTCGCTCACCTCGCTGATCTTCACCGGCACCGAGCTGACCGGGCTGCGCTACAGCGAGCCCGCCGGTTCCAGCGACCCGACGAGGACCGGCGCATGAGGCGGACCGTGCTCGTCCTTGCGGCGCTGCTCCTGCTCGCCGCCTGCTCTACCAGCAAGGACGCCGTGGCGGTCGGTGGACAGTTCCAGTTCGTCGCCCCCGGCGGGCAGACGACGATCCGCTACGACCCGCCGGAGGCCCGCGGCGCCGTGCGCGGCGTCGCCGGGGACAGCCTGCTGCACCCCGGCACGACCGTCGGGCTCGACGATCACCTCGGCCAGGTGGTCGTGCTCAACATCTGGGGGTCCTGGTGCGGGCCGTGCCGGGAGGAGGTTCCCGACTTGCAGTTCGTGGCGGAGCAGACCGCCGCGGAGGGGGCGGTCGTGCTCGGTATCGACGTGCGCGACGACCGCAGCGCCGCCACCGACTTCGTGCGTGACCGCGGCGTCACCTACGACTCGATCTTCGACAATCCCGGGCGCACGCTGGCTGCGCTGGGCGGGTTCCCGCGCAACGTCGTGCCCTCCACCCTCGTGCTCGACAAGCGCCACCGCGTGGCCGCGGTCTACCTGCTCCCGATCCGCGTCCCCGACCTCATCCCCCTCATCCGCCACCTAGCCACCGAAGAATAACCCCGCGAGTCGGTACGTTCTGGTGCGCGAGTCGGTACGAACTGGCGGGCGAACCTCCCGGTGCCGGGGTCGCCAGATGCACTACACGTTGTAGAACCCGGTGCGCGGACCGGGACGGCAGCGGCTTACCCTCATCGGTGATGGATCCCTCGACCACCCTCGCGGTCTCCGGCCCGCTGCTGGTCGCGGCCGCCGTGGCCGTGCTGGCAGGGGCGGTGAGTTTTGCGTCGCCGTGCGTGGTCCCGCTGGTTCCCGGCTATCTCGCCTACCTCGCCGGACTGGTCGGCGCCGACGCCCCGCCCGCGACGACGGCGCAGGCGCACGTGCAGGTGCAGGAGCGCCGGTCGGGGCGGTGGCGCGTTGCTGGAGCTGCGGCGTTGTTCGTCGCCGGGTTCACGGTCGTGTTCGGCACGATCCTGGTCGGTGTCGTCTGGCTGTCCGACGCGCTGGTGGCCAACGAGGCCGTCCTGCAGCGCGTCGGTGGCATCGTGATGATCGTGATGGGATTGGCGTTCGTCGGGATGGTCCCGGTGCTGCAGCACGAACGTCGCGTGCACTGGGTACCCCGTGCCGGGGTGTGGGGGGCGCCGCTGCTGGGTGCGGTATTCGGTCTGGGCTGGGTGCCCTGCATCGGCCCGACGCTCGCGGGCGTCGTCGCCGTGGCGGCCGGGACCGGTGGCGGTTCGCTACGCGGTGTCGTGCTGACGGTGGCCTATTGCGCCGGGCTCGGGCTGCCGTTCGTGCTGATCGCGCTCGGGGCGTCGCGGACGGTGCGTGCGCTGGGCTGGCTGCGTCGGCACACCCGCACCATCCAGATCGGTGGTGGTGTGCTCCTGATGGCCGTCGGATTCCTGCTCGTCAGCGGTCTGTGGGCGGGGCTGCTCGCGCAGCTGCAGACCTCGGTCGTCGGCTTCACCCCGGTGCTGTAGCGATGGCTACCCCGACACAGACGTCCACTCGGCCACCAGATCGTGCCGACTCGCGCGCCAGTTCGTACCGACTCGCGGGGGTGCGGAATGCTTGGCGGGGGCTTACCGCTATGCGGACGGCGTTGGTGTTGCTGTTTTTGCTGGCTGTGGGGGCGTTGCCGGGGGCGTTGTTGCCGCAGCGCAGTCTTAACCAGGGGTTGGTCGAGCAGTACTTCGCCGACTACCCGCGCCTGGCTCCGGTGCTCGACCGGCTGGGCCTGTTCGACGTCTTCGCCGCTCCGTGGTTCGCCGCGATCTACCTGCTGCTCATGGTGTCGCTGGTCGGGTGCGTGCTGCCGCGCACCCTCGAGCATGCGAAAGGCCTGCGTGCAGCGCCCGTCGCGATCCCGCGCAACCTCGGGCGGCTGCCCCACCACGGCAGCGGCACGCTCACCGTCGGGATCGACGAGGCGACGGAGCGGGTCCGCAGTCGGCTGCGCGGATGGCGGGTCGCGGAGACGACCGAGGGCGGCGGCCGGGCGATCTCGGCCGAGAAGGGCTACCTGCGCGAGGTCGGCAACCTGGTATTCCACCTGAGCCTGATCGGGCTGCTCGTCGGCTTCGCCGCGGGCAAGCTGTTCGGCTACGAGGGCCAGGTGATCGTGCCTACCGGCGGCGGCCAGTTCTGCAACACCGGCATCCTCGGCTACGACACCTTCCGCGCCGGACTGCGCGTGGACGGCACCGACCTCACCCCGTTCTGCGTGCGGGTCGAGGACTTCACCGCCGAGTACCTCCCGAACGGCCAGGCCGCCAGCTTCCGCGCCACCCTCGGCTACCAGACCACCGAGGACCTCGCTGCCGGCAGCCCCGATCGGTGGCGGCCCTACGCGCTGGCCGTCAACAGCCCGCTGCGCCTCGACGGCAACCGCGTCTACCTGCTCGGCCACGGCTACGCACCCCGGTTCACGGTGAGGTTCCCGGACGGCCAGCAGCGCGCCGGTGAGATCCAATGGCGCCCCGTCGACCCGGCGACGCTGCTCTCCGAAGGTGCCACCAAGTTCGAACCACCCGGCATCACCGATGACGAGCAGCGCCGTACCAGCCAACTCGCCGTCACCGGGCTGCTGGCGCCGACGAGCTCGGGCGGGCAGGTCGTCACCTCGGTGTTCCCGGCGCTGCGTGATCCCGAAGTGGCGGTCGACGTGCTCCGCGGCGATCTGGGACTCGACGACGGCCGCGGCCAGTCGATCTTCCAGGTGGACCAGGGAAAGATCGACTCCGGCGAGCTGGTGCGGGTGGCGCGCGCCAACCTCGTTCCCGGCCAGGCGGTCACGCTCGACGACGGCACCGTCGTGCGTTTCGACGGCGTGCGGGACTGGGTCTCGCTACAGGTCAGCCACGACCCGGGGCAGCTCGCGGTGCTCGTGTTCGCGGTGCTCGTGCTGATTGGGCTCGGGTCGTCGCTGAGCATCCGTCGGCGCCGCTTCTGGGCCCGGCTCACCCCCGCCGGCGACGGCGCCCGTACCGTCGTGGAGGTCGGCGGCCTGGCCCGCACCGACCGCGCGGGCTACGGCGAGGAGTTCGACCGCCTGCGGGCGGACCTGCTGGACAGTCCCACCGCACCGAAGGGCAGCTGATGCTCACCGAGATCGCCCTCTACAGCGACCGCCTGTTCATGGCCGCCGTCGGCGTGTACGTGCTGGCGATGGTCCTGCACGGCGCCGAGTACGCCGCGCGCCGGTCGGCACCGGCCGTGCTCGTCGGGGCCGGGGACACCGACGTCGAGGCGGTGCCGGAGCTGTCGGCACCGGCACGCCACCGCGCCGAGCGCAACGGGCGCATGGCGGTGGCGCTGGTCGTCCTCGGGGCGGCGCTGCAGGCCTGCTCGATCATCGCCCGGGGCGTCGCCGCCGGGCGCTGGCCGCTGGGCAACATGTACGAGTTCACCTCCGCCATCTGCCTGGCCGCCGTGCTCGCCTGGCTCGTCGTGCTCCGCCGTGCGCCCGCCGCGCGCCCGGTCGGCCTGTTCGTGTTGCTGCCCGTGGTCATCCTGGCGTTCCTCGCCGGAACCGTGCTGTACGCCCAAGCCGCGCCCGTGATGCCGGCCCTGCAGTCCTACTGGCTGGTGGTGCACGTCACCACGGTCAGCGTGTCGTCGGGGCTGCTGCTGGTGCCCGGCGTCGCGAGCCTGCTGTACCTGCTGCGCCGCTCCGGGCGCCTGCCCGCGCTCACCGTCAAGCTCCCGGCCGCCGAGGTGCTCGACCGGCTCGCCTACCGCACCACGATCATCGCGTTCCCGCTCTACACGTTCGCGGTCATCGCCGGTGCGATCTGGGCGGAGGCCGCCTGGGGCCGCTTCTGGGGCTGGGACCCCAAGGAGACCGTCGCGTTCATCGTCTGGGTGCTCTACGCGGCCTACCTGCACGCGCGGGCCACGGCGGGCTGGCGCACGGGACGGGCCGCGTGGATCAACGTGGCAGGCTTCGCCGCGGTGCTGTTCAACCTGTTCTTCATCAACCTGGTCGTGGCGGGTCTGCACTCCTACGCCGGCGTCGGCTGAGCCGGGGCCGAGGACGTCCTGACACCCGCCCGCATCTCGACCCGGGCCGACCACGAGACTACCGTCGGCTTCCGTGGACGGGTTCAACGGTCGGCACGATGGGTTCGGCGGGATGCAGTGATGACGGAGCGTGAATCCGTGAACGATCGAGATTACCCTGACGGCTCAGTGGGCCGCTACGTGCGTGAGCGCTGGGGCGCGCCACCCGCGCGCGCCGCCCAGCCCGACGCCGCAGCGGTGGAACCCGGCTTCGGGTCGTACCCAGCCGGGGAGCAGCCACCCGAGGTCGCCCCGATCGCGATCGAGGACATCGAGCCCGCCACGCCGCCGTCGGGGCTGCCGTCGGTTCCCCCCGGCCGTCCCGGTTCCGAGGACCCGGTGCCGGACGGTCCGGTGCCCGCTCGCGCGCTGCCGGACGAGCCGGTGCCGGTCCGCCCCGAGCCCGCCCCGGCTGCGCTTACTCCCGAGTCCGACCCGGCCGCGCGCACTCCGCCCACTGGCACCGCCCGCTGGACTGACCCGGATGCCAGCGCGGCCCCGGCGTCCCAGCGCACCCGCAGCGAGTTCGACCGGCATGCCGCTGACCTGTCCTCGGCCCGGCTGCTGCGCCCGAGCAAGCGACCGCCGCAGTCGGGCTGGCGTCGGGTGGTGTACGTGCTGTCCGGGCGGCTGATCAATCCGGGTGAGAGCCCCGCCGACGTGCGACGCCATGAGCTCACCGCGCGGGTCAACGCGCCGCTCCTCGACTGCTACAAGATCGCGATGTTGAGCCTGAAGGGTGGCGTCGGCAAGACCACGACGACGGTGACGCTGGGAGCGACACTGGCGTCGCTGCGCGGGGACCGGGTGATCGCCCTCGACGCCAACCCCGACCGCGGCACGCTCAGCCAGAAGGTCCCGCGGGAGACCAGCGCCACGGTGCGCCACCTGCTGCACGACGCCCAGCGTGTCCGCCGCTACACCGACGTGCGGGCCTACACCTCGCAGGGCCCCTCCCGTCTGGAGGTGCTGGCCAGCGAGCAGGACCCGGCGGTGTCGAAGGCGTTCAGCGAGGAGGACTACCGGCGCACCGTGAACCTGCTCGAGCATTTCTACAACATCGTGCTCACCGACTGCGGCACCGGACTCATGCACTCGGCCATGTACGGCGTGCTGGGCGTGGCCGACCAGCTGATCATCGTGTCGTCCGGCTCGATCGACGGGGCGCGCAGCGCGTCGGCCACGATGGACTGGCTCGACGCGCACGGGCACGGCGATCTCGTGAAGAACTCGGTCGCAGTGATCAACTGCGTGCACCGGTCGGCCGGCGGGGTGGATCTGGACCAGGTGGCGGAGCACTTCGCGGCGCGCTGCCGCGCAGTGATCCGCGTGCCGTTCGACACCCATCTCGAGGAGGGCGCAGAGGTGGACTTGGAGCGGTTGGAGCGGGGCACGCGCCTAGCGTTGCTGGAGCTGGCGGCCACCGTGGCCGACGCCTTCGACGGGGCACCGGTGTAGAACGCGACTCGGCGGCCTGAGGAGCCGACCGATGGTGGGCGGTCAGGGGCGGGGCGGGTCGTCGCGGCGGCGCACCTTCTCGTCGAGCTGTCGCAAGAAGGCCGGGTCGTCGTCGGGGCCGCTGACGCGCGGGCGGGAGGGCCCTGTCGGCGGCCGTCGCTGCGGCTGGGTGATCTCGTTACGTGCGGTGTTCATCGCCTTCCACAGCACCAGTACGACGACCACAGCGCCGACGAGAGCGATGAGGAACAACATCGGTACCACCTCCGCTGTTGAGGTTAGCCGAGCGCGGGCGATGGTGGGGTGAAGTGCGGCTCCGCTCTCAGACGCGTGGCGGCGGCAGCGTGGCTTCGCTGGTGAGGCTGATGAGCAAGTTGTACACCTCGCCCTCTCGGAAGCGCCGGTGGCCTCCCGGCGTGCGGATCGAGCCGATCCGGCCTGCCGCCGCCCACCGGGTCACGGTCTTGGGGTCGACGCGGAAGAGCGCGGCCACCTCACCGGGGGTGAGCAGCCGCTCGCTGTCGCCTGCCCGGGTTCCTGCTCCTGCTGTTCCTGCCTGGGTTGTCACCGACATTCGGGCCCTCCCCAACCTCGACGTTTCCGGGCCATCGTGACACCTGGGACCCCGTGTACTCGAACGGTTGTCTGGAGGTAAAGGGCTCTTCAAGGACGAACAGGACAGGGCGTCCGCCGTCCGCCGGTCGTACGCTCTGCTCCATGACCTCGTCCCCCACCGGATCCTCGTCCGCCGGGCAGCGGCCAGGGCTGGCCGCCACGGTCGCGCTGTACGCGCTGGCGCGGGTCGGCATGGTCGCGGTCGTGGCGCTGCTGCTGGCGCTGGTGGGCGTGCCGCTCGCCGTCGCCGTGCTGGTGGGCCTGATCGTGGCGCTACCGCTGTCGATGGTGACGTTCCGCGGGCTGCGTGGCCGGCTCGACAGCGCGCTGTCCGAGGCGCACAGGCGGCGCGCTACCGAGCGTGCCGCGCTGCGTGCGCGCCTGCGCGGCGACGAGCTGGCTCCCGGATCAGGTGAACGTTCCCAGCGCCAGCCCGAGCCCGGTCAGGGCTGACCAGGCCAGGAGCAGCAGGCCGGTCCGGGCCAGCATCCGGATCAGCTTCCGGCCGTCGGCGCCGCCGAGCACCTGGCGGGCCGCCAGCACCGCGAGCGGTGCGGCCAGCAGCCCGAGCAGCATCGGCCAGCTGCGCAGCCCCGCCAGCACCGAGAGCAGGAACGGCGCCGTCACGAGGGCGGCGTACAGGCGGCGCGTGTCGGTGTCACCGAGCAGGACGGCGAGGGTGCGCTTACCCGCCACCGCGTCCGTCGGGATGTCGCGCAGGTTGTTGACCACGAGCACGGCGCAGGCGAGCATCCCGACACCGACCGCGCCGACGACGGCGAGCGCTCCGGGCGGGCCGCTCTGCGTGATCGTCGTGCCCAGGACCGCGACGGGGCCGAAGAAGACGAGGACGGCGACCTCACCCAGCCCGAGGTAGCCGTAGGGCCGCCTGCCACCGGTGTAGAACCAGGCTCCTGCCAGGCACAGGGCGCCGACGCCGATCAGCCACCACTGCCGGCTCAGCGACACCAGCGTGAGCCCGGCCAACCCGGCGATCGAGAGCGTGACCAGCGCGGCGGTGCGTACCGCCGACGGCGCGGCCGCTTTCGACCCGACCAGCCGCAGCGGCCCGACCCGGGCGTCGTCGGTGCCGCGGATGCCGTCGGAGTAGTCGTTGGCGTAGTTGACCCCGATGACCAGCGTCATCGCGACGAGCAGCGCGAGCAGCGCACGTCCCGGTGCGACGACGCCGCCGCCGAGCGCTGCACCGGTGCCGACCAGCACAGGGGAGACGGCGGTCGGCAGGGTGCGCGGGCGCGCGCCCTCGATCCACTGCGCCAGGGTGGCCACGGGTGCACGTTAGCCGGAGCCGGTTGCCGCGGTCTCCGCGCCGTCGCCATCGTCGCCGGTTGGGCAGGTGGTGACCGGCTCGGGATGGGGCACCGCGGCGGCGGGCAGGTACTGGTCCATGCCGATCCGCAGCCAGCGGTCCGCGCCGGACCCGAGCGCGCACTCCACCGGCACCCCCGCCCGCTCCGCCGCGAGCCCGACGACCTCGGCCGCGGCGTCGGGTGCCGCGAGCACGGGCTCGGCGTCGGTGACCTCCGACAGCGGCACCGTGCCCGTCCACAGGTAGTCCACGTTCACCCAGGAGTTGTTCGTGAGTCCGAGCGTGTCCCAGAACAGACCGTCGCTGAGGTCGATTCCCGCGGGGTTGGCGACCTTCCGCTCGTACTGGTCCTTGCCGCCGTTGTAGCCGTCTTTGTACGCGGCCTGCGCCTGCGGGAGACCTTGAGGTAGATCGCCCCACTCAAGGCGCTGCGGTGCGGGGTTCCAGTAGTCGTCGCGGGTGTTCCACGGCCCGACGTCCCACACCGGGGCGAAGCCGCAGCGCCCGCTCGGTGCGCACACCTTCACCGAGTAGTCGCTGCTGTCCCGCGAGGCCAGCGCCCGGCGCGAGGGCAGCGCGACGAACTGGTCGCGCTCGGCGATGACGTGTCCGTTCGCGGTGGTGCGGCTGGTGAGCCCCTCGCGGGTGGCGAACACCCGGTAGGTGAGCGGAACCTGCTCGGCTCCGCCTTCAGACAGCGGCGTCGCCATCGTCGGGAGTGCGGTGAGGGTGACGTCGCGGACGGCGGGCCCGGCGCCGGGCGGGCCGGTGAGGACCAGCCGTCCTTGCACCTGCGAGGCCGGCGCGGGCAGCGCGGTGGCCGGTATGGCCGGGATCCACTCGGACCAGTTGCCGCCTGCGCGGCGACCGCGGACCTCAACGGTGGCGGTGCTGCCGCCGGGGACGTCGCCGAGCACGGTCGCGCCGATCCGGTCGGTTGCGGTGTCGAGCCGCAGCGGCGGGAGTGTGAGCAGCCCGGTGGGTAGCGGATCACTCACGGGTGCGTCCCCGTCCTCCTCCGGGGCGAGGAACGACCCGGCGGGGTCGAGCCGGGCGATGCCAGCGTCGAGTGTGACGCCTGTGGCCTCACCGGCGGTCAGGTCGGCATGCCAGACGGCGGACGGCGGCGTCTGGGCGTCAGCGGGCACCGCGATGCCGATGGTGAGAACGCCGACGATGACCAGTAGCGCGGTTGCTGTTTGCACCCTCATCACATGATCCCCTTGTGTTACGCATGTGACTAGAGTGCCTTATGGTAAAGGTAGCCCACCCTCACCCAAGTGGGTAGAACTCCGCGGCGAGCCTGCTCGCGACGGCGTTCCGGTCGGGTTTGCCCACGCCGCGCAGCGGGATCTCGGGCACGGGGAGCAGCAGGCGCGGCACGGCGGCCCGGCCCAGCTCGGAGCGCACGGCGGCGCGCAGCTGTGCGGCCCGCGTCGCGTCCCACCCGCCTGGCCCGTTCGGATCCCCGACGACGGCCGCGCCGACGACCTGGCCCCACTCCGCGTCCGACACCCCGACCACGCAGGCCGCGAGTACCCCCGGCTGGGCGGTCAGGACCCGCTCCACCGCTGCTGGCGCCACCTTCTCGCCACCGGTGATGATCATCTCGTCGGCCCGGCCGAGCACCTCGAGACGCCCGTCGCGCCACCGGCCGAGGTCATCGGTGCGAAACCAACCGCCGCCGAACGCGGCGGCGGTGGCCTGCGGGTGGCCGAGATAGCCCTCGGCGAGCGTCGGCCCGCCGAGCCGGATCCGGCCGCCCGCGTCGACGTCGACCCGCACCCCGTCCAGCGGGACCCCGTCGTAGACGCAGCCGCCCGCCGTCTCACTCATGCCATAGGTGGTGACGAGAGACATACCTGCCGCGCGTGCTCGGGCGCGCAGGCCGGGATCCGCTGCGGCCCCGCCGACGAGCACGGCGGCGTAGCCGCGCAGCGCGTCGAGCGCAGCGCCCCCGGCGTCGAGGAGCCGGTGCAGCTGGGTGGGCACCAGGCTGGTGCAGGCCCGTCCGGGGCCCAGGGTCGCGGACGCGGTGACGAAGTCCTCGGGGCGGAACCCACCGCGCAGGTCCTGCACGACCGGGGCCGCTCCGGCGAGCAGGGCCCGCACGATCACCTGGACGCCCGCGACGTGCTCGGCGGGCAGGGCCAGCAGCCAGCGCGCCGGTCCGCCGAGCCGGTCCGCCGTGGCCAGCGCGGACGCCCGCAGTGCGGTGGCAGAGAGCGCCACGAGCTTGGGCGCACCGGTGGAGCCGGACGTCGCGATCACCCCCGCCACGCCGGTGCCGGGCTCGTCGGTGGAGGACACCGCGGTGCCGGGCGCAAGCGGCGCCACGGCGGGCCCGCCGTCGAGGGCAGCGGCGAGCGCGGTGGTCAGCTCGGCGACGCGTTCCGGGGACCCGTCGAGGATGAGCCGGCGCAGCATCACGCCCGGCCGGTCGTGATCGGCGTCCGGGAACGCGGAGCCGCACGGGCTGCCCTCTTGCGTCCCGAACCGGTGATCACGGCTGGCGCTGGCCGGGGCCGATCGTGGTGATCGGCGAACGGGGACGGGGAACCGTCGCCACTGCGGCTCCTGGTCCCGAAACGGCGATCATGTAGCTCAGTAGTGCCACGGGTAGGCCGACCAGTCCGGCGCGCGCTTCTGCAGGAACGCGTCCCGCCCCTCGACGGCCTCGTCGGTCAGGTACGCCAGCCGCGTGGCCTCCCCGGCGAAGAGCTGCTGCCCGACCAGCCCGTCGTCGGTCAGGTTGAAGGCGTACTTGAGCATCCGCTGTGCGGTGGGCGACTTGCCGTTGACCTCCCGCGCCCACTCCAGCGCCACGGTCTCCAGCCGGGTGTGCGGCACCACGGCGTTGACCATGCCCATCCGGTGCGCGTCGTCGGCGGAGTACTCCCGGCCGAGGAAGAAGATCTCCCGGGCGAACTTCTGGCCGACCTGCTTGGCCAGGTAGGCCGAGCCGAAGCCGCCGTCGAAGGAGCCCACGTCGGCGTCGGTCTGCTTGAACCGGGCGTGCTCGGCGCTGGCCAGCGTCAGGTCGGCCGTCACGTGCAGGGAGTGCCCGCCGCCCGCCGCCCAGCCGGGAACGACCGCGATGACGACCTTCGGCATGAACCGGATCAGCCGCTGGCACTCCAGGATGTGCAGCCGCCCGGCGCGGGCCGGGTCCACGGTCTCGGCGGTGTCGCCGGAGGCGTACTGGTAACCGGTGCGCCCGCGGATGCGCTGGTCACCACCGGAGCAGAACGCCCAGCCCCCGTCCCGTGGCGACGGTCCGTTGCCGGTCAGCAGCACGCACCCGACGTCGGGGGTCTGGCGGGCGTGGTCCAGCGCGCAGTAGAGCTCGTCGACGGTGCCAGGGCGGAAAGCGTTGCGCACCTCGGGTCGGTCGAACGCGATGCGCACCGCACCGGTGTCGCGTGCGCGGTGGTAGGTGATGTCGGAGAAGTCGAAGCCCTCGACCACCCGCCACGCTGCTGGATCGAACAGTTCGGAGACGGTTCCCGGCACGGGCCCAGCGTAGTGAGCAGCTGCACCGCTCAGCTGTTCCAGGGGTGGTCAGCGAGGGTCCAGACGGCGAAGGATCTCGGCCAGCACCTCGCCGTGCTGCGTCTGGGTCTCCCGGATCGCGGTCAACTCGCGTCCGTGCTCGGCCAGCGTCTGGCCGTGCTCGGCCAGCGTCTGGCCGTGCTCGGCCAGCGTCCGCCCATGCTCAGCCAATGTCTCGGTGTGCCGATCAACCGTGTCCTTGATGTCCAGCACGGTGTCGGAGATCGCGGTGAGGTCCTCTTCGAGGCGCTCGACGCGACGAGACAGTCCTGGGCTGGCCATGGCGGGCAGGCTAGCATCCACGCCACACTATCCGCGGTGCTTCTCGCACACGGCTGGACGTGGGCGACGTCCGGCACCGGAAGTCGATCAGCTGCGGATCTCAGCTGCGCAGGGCGCGGGTGAACGCGCCGTGGGCGTCCGCGCTGAACAGCACGAACCGGGCCTCGCGCACCGAGCTGGGGGTCGCCGCGACGGTCTCGACGGCGATCCGGGCAGCGTCGTCCATCGGCCAGCCGTAGACCCCCGCCGACACCGCCGGGAACGCCACGGCCGCCACGCCCAGCTCGTCGGCCACTCGCAGCGACTCGCGGTAGCACGAGGCCAGCAGCGCCGAGCGGTCCTCGCGCGGCGTCCACACCGGTCCGACCGTGTGGATCACCCAGTGGGCTGGCAGCAGGCCAGCGGTGGTCGCGACGGCCTGCCCGGTCGGCAGCCCGTCGCGGTAGCGGCCGCCGCGCAGCTCCCGACACGCGGCGAGGATCTCCGGGCCGCCGCACCGGTGGATCGCGCCGTCCACCCCGCCCCCGCCGAGCAGCGACGAGTTAGCGGCGTTCACCACGGCGTCGACGTGCTGCTCGGTGATGTCGCCGCGGACCAGGACGATCTCGGTACTCATCCGCTCATGCTCTCCCGCCGCAACGCCGCGAGCAGCGGAATGGCCGCGATCTTCTCCTCGGTCAGTTCTGACCAGCGTAAATCCCCGGTGGGCCGCTCGGCGCGGCCCTCCCGGCAGTCGATCACCCGCTCCGGGGTGACGACGAGGTCGACGGGCACGTCGTGCCCCGCCGCTGGGAGCGTCTCGACCGGACGGACCTGCCGCTCGTGCACGGTGGTGACCACCACGGTGTCGGGTCTGATCAGCCCAGCCGCGGTGGCCAGCGCGAACTCCAGGTCGGCGAACCCGCCGCCCTTGCCCAGCCGGGCGCCGTCCTCGCCGACGGCGACGCAGCCGGTGACGACGAGTCCGACCGGGTTCAGCTCCGCCACCGCGACCCGCTTGGCCGAGCGGCTCGCGTTCGTGATCGACACCGCCCACCGGGGAGGGTCGGCCAGGTCGTCGATGACCGGCCCCGACCCGCTGCGGTTCCACACGGTGCTCACCGAGGCCGCGCTGCGGCTGGAGGTGGGTGGGCCTGTCGTCATGACGGCCCAGCTCGAGCGACTGCTGGCCGTCGCGGGCGCGGAGAAACGTCACGATTCAGGTGCTGCCGTGGACCCAGGGTCAGCATGCCGGGATCGCCAGCAACTTCACCGTGCTGCACTTCGCCGACCCCGACGCTGACCCGCCGCTGGGCTACTTCGACGGGCCGCTCGGCGGGTACGTCATCAGCGGCCCGGGCGACGTCGCCGCGATGATCACGATGCTCGATGACCTGCGGGAACCGGCGCTGAGGCCGGCCGAGTCCATCAAGGCCGGCGAGTTCGATGACTTCACCTGAGCTGATTCCCGACGGGCGTGCGAACCCACCCGTCGGTGGTCACCGTCCTGGCAGTAAGACGTTCAGCCGACCGGTCGCTCCAGGGTGATCAGCAGTCCGTCGACCCCACCCGGACCGACGCGCCCCTTCACCTCTGTGCTGGTGATGGCCTTGAGCTGCCAGCCATCGTCCGCCTCCTCGTTGAGGATCTTCTCCAGCTTCTCGGCCGACAGCTTTCCGCCGATCAGGCTCTCGCGCAGTTGCAGGACCCGGTACTCGTATCGCGCCATGTGGCTCAGGCTGCCAGGCTGGGCCGCATGATGCGCCGGATCACCGTGGTCGGGGTCGCCGTACCCGGCCTGTTGCTCGCCGGTTTCGGGCTGGTACATCCGTCGTTCCTGGCCCCCTCCACGGCGACGGCCTGGTGGCAGCTGCACGTGTTGCTGATCCCGATCTTCCCGCTGCTCGCGGTGGCGCTGTGGGTGCTGCTCCGCGGGGAGCGCGGGGTGCTGGCCTGGGTAGCCCGGATCGCCGCCTACGGGTACGCCACGTTCTACACCGCGCTCGACGTGCTGGCCGGGATCGGCGCCGGGATCGTCACTGAGGTCGAGCAGGGAGGCAGCCAGGCGGCGCTGGATCTGCTCGCGCTGGGTGATCAGTTGGGCGCGATCGGCGCGTGGTGCTTCCTCCTCGCGGGCGCGCTCACCGGCGTCGTGCTGATCCGGCGTGCCGGGGCGTGGGCCGTGCCCGGCACGCTTGTGCTGGTCGGCGCTGGGATCGTCTTCCTGGGCAGCCACATCTACTATCCCGTGGGCGTGTTCGCGATGGTCGCGGTCGCGGTGGGCTGCGCGTTGCTCGCCGCGGCACGCCGGCCCGTGAACCGGGTCGAGTCGGTGTCCCGAGAGCCGGTGGCACAGCCGACGTCCTGAGCTGTGCGAGAGATCCCGAGGAAGGGACCGCGATGGCGACGGCGAACGCGGTGAGCGTCATCCCCTGTGGGGCGATGCAGGCCGACCTCACGTGGTTGCTGCTCAAGCCGGGCAGGACGATCCGGTCGATCCATGAGAAGGACGCGCCGACGCCGTGGACGGACGTCCCCACGCACTGCGTGCTCGTCGAGACCGACGGGGGCCGCATCCTCTGGGACACCAGCTGCCCCCGCGACTGGGAGCAGCGCTGGGCGCCCACCGGCCTGCAGGACTTCTTCCCTTATAACAAGGTGACCGAGGAGGAGTACCTCGACTCCAGGCTCACCATGATGGGTGTGGGCCTGGACGAGATCGACTACGTTGTCCTGTCGCATCTGCACTTCGATCATGCTGGCAACCTCCGGATGTTCGAGCACACGGACGCGCGGCTCGTGGTCAACGCCAGGGAGCTCAAGTTCGCGTACAGCTTCGACACCCTGTCCAGCGGCGCACACCTGAAGACTGACTACGAGGGTCTGAGGTTCGAGACCGTCTCCGGTGACGTCGAGCTCCTGCCGGGTGTGACGCTGATCCAGACGCCGGGGCACACTCCCGGCTCCATGTCGATGCGGGTGGACCTGCCCGACACCGGAACGATGATCTTCACCTCGGACGCCGTGTACCTGGGCGAGAGCTTCGGACCGCCCGCCGTCCCGGCCGCCCTCAACAACAACCTCGAGGAGTGGTTCCGTTCAGTGGAGAAGCTGCGCGGCATCCAGGAGAAGACCGACGCCCTGATGGTCTTCGGCCACGACCCCGACCAGATCCACCAGCTGCACACCGTCCCCGACACCTATCATTAGCCTCGTGGGGGGGAAAAGTCGGGCCACCCCCCGATTACGCGCCCCCGGGCCCGAGGGGCCTGCCGCAGGATGTTTTACCGGGGGCCGGCCGGGGGCGGGTGGGGCGGCGGCGGGGGGTGGACGGGACCCCGCCCGCCAGTG
>JBBSQN010000082.1:0-25451 GCA_038257875.1 Mycobacteriales bacterium | reverse complement strand
GGTGATGATCGGCGTGCGGGCCGACGGCCGCAAGGAGCTCGTCGCCCTGGCCGACGGGTACCGGGAGTCGGTCGAGTCCTGGGCCGACCTGCTCAGGGACTGCGCCCGGCGCGGGATGGGAGCCCCGGTCCTCGGCATCGGCGACGGCGCGCTGGGGTTCTGGGGTGCGCTGCGCGAGGTGTTCCCCGCTACCGGGAGCAGCGCTGCTGGTTTCACAAGATCGCCAACGTGCTCGGGGCGCTGCCCAAGTCGGCCCATCCCGGGGCGAAGAAGGCCCTGGCCGAGATCTGGAACGCCGAGGATCGCCGCCACGCCCTCGAGGCCGTGAGATCCTTCGAGGCCGCCTACGGGGCGAAGTTCCCCAAGGCGGTCGCGAAGATCACCGATGATCTCGACGAGCTGCTCGGGTTCTACGACCACCCCGCCGAGCACTGGATCCATCTGCGCACGACCAACCCGATCGAGTCGACCTTCGCCACCGTCCGACACCGCACCAAGATCACCAAGGGGCCGGGGTCACGCGCGGCCGGGCTGGCCATGGCGTTCAAGCTCATCGAGGCCGCCCAGGACCGCTGGCGGGCGGTGAACGCACCGCATCTCGTGGCTCTTGTCCGTGCCGGCGCGGTGTTCGAGGCCGGCAAGCTCGTCGAACGACCCGACGAGACCCCACAACCCGAGGCCGCCTAAAAAATCTTCATCCACAGGTCTTGACTATTACTCCGCGATGCCCGCGTGCACGCACAATGTCACGTAGGCGTCAGCGACGTCCGCGTCCTCGTCTGCGAGGTCGCGAACCATGGCCGCCGCCTCGCCGAACTGTTCTGCCTTGCGCAGTCGCCCCCTTCGGATCACCGCATCGCAGGGTTGTGTCCGCACGTCAGCCATTCCTTTTACGCAGCTGCTCGTTCAGCCAGGCGCGGGTTCCGGCCACGGTGAGGCCCTCTTTCAACACATTGAGGGTTATTCAGGAGAGTTGTGTGGATCTTGTAAGACCGCGGTTGAGCTGCGGAGATACGCCTCCGATCAAGATCGCTGAATAAGCCTCATTGTGTAGAACGGGTTCCTCGTCTGCGTGCGTAGCGAGTTCGGTCGCGGTGAACTGCAGGGATCGGGCGTCGTTGCCGATCCACCGGGTCACGTTGGACATCAAGTCGTCGACCTGCGTGTCCCACAGAGCGTCAGGGGTGTCGTCCGGCCGCACCAGCAGCAGGTCCAGGTCACTGTCCACCGTCATCGAGCCGTGGACGGCAGAACCGAACACCGCGGCGTACACCGGCGGAACATTCCAGGACGCTAGGCGAACCTGAAGGCGGTTCAGGAGCGTCTCCTGGAGACCGGCAAGCCCGATGATGTGCTCGGCGGCAAGATGGTCACGGTTGAGCCGGTAGCTGAAGGCGTTCCCCACCCGGTCGGACTGCACGACGCCCTGCTTGGCTAGGCGCTGAAGCACCTTGCGGATGCCCTCCTCCGAGTGTCGCGTCAGGACCCGGTGCAGCTGCCCCGTCGTGAACGTGACGTCATGCCGCGCCAGGACGGTGAGGACATCACCGTCGAGGGTGGGGGTGACCGTCGACAGCGGTCGGCTCAGCTCCACTGGCTGCCTCCCGAGCGTCGTCGAGAGGACCAACGATAGTGCAGGTTGACGTAAAAAAATACAGGTACCTGGAATATAGTTGGTGATGCGCTCGACTGAGGCTGCTCGGTCACGGTGGGGGTACGGGGGCGAAACGGGCGGCGTCGGTGGGGACGGTGAACACGGGGAGTACGCCGTCGCGGGCGAGTTGTTCGCAGGCGCCCTGGACGCCGGTGGGGCCGAGCATGGCCAGGCGGGCGGCGGCGATGTCGGCGGCGCCAGCCGTTCCGCGCAGCTGGTAGCCGCGGTGCAGTCGGTTCAGCACGTCCTCGTAGCGCTGCTGGAGCGGGCCCAGCGCGGGGTCGTCGGCGGGTGGGGTGCGCAGGTCCAGCAGGTAGGGAGTGCCAGCGTGGCGTCCGAGCCATTCTTGCACGGTGCGGAACGTGTCATAGTGGTCGGCGCCCTCGGCCATCACCGCCAGCACGGTCGCCGCGTGCATCTCCTGCCCGTCGCGCTGGTAGGTCGCGAGGATGGAGCTGTAGAGGGCGTCGACGGTGAGTGAGGGCGCCTCCACCCGGACGAACTCGGCGAGCACCGGCGGGGTGAGCGGCGCGAACACGATCGGCCGTCCGGGAGCGCCCGCGGTCCCGGGCACCTCAGTGGCCACGCCCAGCGCCGGCTGGAACGGGCCGGGTCCCTGGTGCAGGTCGAAGAGCAGGTCGTTGACATGGCGCAGGTGGCGCATCTCCGAGGTCGCCACCCGCAGCAACTCGGCCTGGGCGGCGCGAGCGTCGCGGTGCACCTCCGAGGTCGGCGCGCCCGGCGGGTTGCGCAGCGAGAACGCTGCGGCCAGGTACTCCAGCATCACCGCCAGCTCCACCCCTGCGGCGTAGCGCAGGGTGGGTTCGAGCAGCTCCGGGGCCAGCGGTGTGCCCGCGACCGAGCCGGGCTCGTACGGGTCGCGCTGCTCGCGGCCGTCGAGGACCACGTCGAGCTCCTGCCACCGGGAGTTGATCTCGATGTGGGCCATCTCCCCGGAGTGCTGCGGGTCCGGGGCGGGCGGCGGGCCGCCGGTGCGGGTGGCGCGTTGCCAGAGCGTCGGCGTCGTCCAGTCGGGGTCGTCGGCGTCCACGCCGGCGGGCAGGGCGGGCGCGACGATGTCGGGGTGGTTGGACGCCCAGTAGAAGCATCCGCAGTCGCGGAAGTCGTGGGTCCACGGGGAGCACAGCGACTGGGTGAGCTCGCCGGGGGCGAACATCTCGGCGAACGCGCCGTCGTCGGTGAGGTAGGAGGCGCGGGGCGCGGTGAGCGTGATCGGCTGAGCACCCTGGCGCTGCGCGGTGATCAGCACTGGGGCGCCCGGGCGCAGCAACCGCACCGCCGTCCAGGCGTCCGGGGGGCGTCCGGGCGTGGTCCCGAGGCTCGTCACGGGGTAGGACTGCTGGCCGAACCCGGCGAAGTCCCCGTCCAGGTTCGTCAGCTGCCAGGCCTGCGGGGTGTCGCCCGCGATCCGACGCAGGGCACCGACCAGGGCTGCGGGTGCGCCGTCCTGTACGGCCCGGTCGACGTCGACCTCCGCGACGACGATCGTGCGTCCCACGAAGTCCACGGCCAGGTAGGGGAAGAAGCGGCGGTCGAGGTTGCGCAGGTCCATCTCCAGGCCCGGGAAGCAGTTGCCCACACCGGACTCGAGCTCGGTGGTGACCGGGTTCCCGGCGGCGCGGGCGCGGGACTGGGCGAGCCGGGCGGTCCGGTTGCGGGGCTGCAGCTTGTCCGCGGGCATCAGGCTCCTCCAGCTCTCGGCCCGAACCAGTCGGGGCGCTCGGACGACAGGACGCAGTAGGCGTCCAGGCAGAACTCCAGCCAGGACCGGATGGCGTCACAGGCGGCGTCGGTGCGGGTCGAGGCCTCCTGGTGGCAGCCGCCGCTGCACAGGTAGCGCGCCCAGCAGCTGCGGCACGGCTCCACCCGCTCGACGTGGCGCTCGGTGAGGAACCGCAGCTGCCGGGCGGGGTCGACGTGTGTCGTCGCGTCGCCCAGCGCGTACTCCGGGGAGCCGACGGCCCGGTGGCAGGCGTACCACTGCCCGTCGGTGGACACCGAGGCGTAACCTCCGCCCGCGCCGCACGGGAACGGCGACGACGAGCCGGCGTGCAGCCGGCGCAGCGCCACCGCGAAGTTGTCGAACGTCGTCTCGGCGCCGGCCCGGACCGCGGCCAGCTCCTGCTCGCCGAGCGCGATCGACGCCGCTGTCCACCGCGGCCAGTCCTCGTCACGCAGCGCACCCCAGCCCAGCCGCACCGGGGAGAACCCGATCGAGGTGAACCCGACGGCCGTCAGCGCCGCGTGTCGGCCGACGAGGTCGAGGTCGTCACGCCACACGGTGGCGCGGGCGGTAACCGACGCGTACCCGGGCTCGGCCAGCAGCGGACCGACGTTCGCCAGCACCTCGTCCCAGGTGCCTTCACCGTTCACGGTCAGCCGCAGCCGGTCGTGGGTGGCGCGCCCGCCGTCGATGCTCACGGTGACCGCGAACGGGTGCGAGCGCACCAGGTCCAGGTCCGCCGGCGTGAGCCGGGTGCCGTTCGTGGTGACCGAGAAGCCGACCCGCTGGCCGACCTCGCCCGCCCGTCGGCTCGCGTAGTCGACCACGTGTGCCAGCAGCGCCGGGTGCAGGAACGGCTCCCCGCCCATGAACCCGATGGTGACCGGGGCCCGGCGGTCGCAGCTGGCGAGCAGCTTCTCGATCGCCTCCTCGGCGGCCCGCGGACCCATCGCGCCGCCCTGCGCGCCGCCGAAGCGGCCCCGGTCGGCGTAGCAGTAGCTGCACGCGAGGTTGCAGGCCGAGGTGACGTTGAGCGAGATGGACTGCGGGGCGACCGCCGGGACGGCGCTCAACCCCAGATCCGCGCCGTGGTCGAGGTACTCCGCCAGCGCCGCGTCGTCGAGGGCGTCGGCCGTGGCGGGGTCGACGTCGAGGATCTGGCTGCCCCGCAGCACCAGCACGTGGGTTCCGACGCGGGAGCGGAAGGTCCGCCAGCCCGTCGGATCGGCCGACGTGGCCTCGCTCGCGTTCACCGGTCGCCGTCGGGATCGTCGTCGGCCAGCAAGGCAAGCACCTGGTCCCGACGGGCGGCGGCCGCGGCCGACATCGGGGCAGGCTCGGCGCCGGGCCCCGGGCCGAGGGTGCCCGGTGCGCCGGACGCGGTCAGCGACTCGGCCCACGACATCAGCAGGTCGTACTGCCAGCGTGCGAGCGAGAGCGCGCCGGCGTTGCTGTTACGCATGAACGGGGGCATCTGCATCGTCTGGTTGACACCTTCACCCGCCGGGCTGACCAGCGGGGGCCGGACCAGGGCGCGCAGCCGGTCGGGGTTGGCCAGCACCCAGGAGGCCAGGGCCCGGGAGTCGGACAGGGTGCGGTGGCGCTCGCGGGCCCGCTGCGACAGCGGCAACGGGTCGATGGGGGAGCGCGCGGGGACGGCGATGAGCGGGTCGCGCAGCGCGTCGGCGCCGCCCATCGCGAACTCCGGCCCGGGTACCTGATCCCCCGGGATGGGGGGTGTGCGTAGCTCGGCACCCTGCAGCTGGCGGGCCCGCTGGCTGCGCCAGAAGTCGACGTCCAGCGCGCTGACGGTCTCGAACACGCGCTCGAAGAGGTCCTCGACCCACTCCGAGCGCTGCGCGTCGGTCAACGCAGCGTCACGCGCGGGGTCGTACTGCCGGTCGTTGATCTCGTCGGCCAGCGACAGGAACGGCCGCCGGTCCGGGGCGTAGTGCGGCGGGCCCACAGTGATCGTGGCGCGGCACCGCAGCACGCTGCCGGTGAGGGTCAGCTCGGCGGTGACGCGGGCGTCGCAGGTGTCGTCGACGACGCCCAGCGACACTCCCGGGGAGAGCTCGTCGACGGTGTCGGGGGGAACCGCCCGGTTCCCCGGATCCTCTTGCGCGGCCTGGAACCAGCCGGCGTCCGCGGCCAGGAACGCCCGCTCCGCCGGCACGGCGGCGGGGGAGCCCTGGGCGGCCGCGGGTGGGCCGTAGAACCGGCCGCGGGCCGGGGTGAACCGGACCCGGACGGTGTCCACCCGGACCTGGTCCGACCAGGGCTGACCGGTCGGCTGTGCTGTCGGGCGCAGCACCTGCAGCGAACCCAGCGGGATCGACCGGCCCGTCGGGATCATCGGCCGGGTCGCGTCGGGCGGGCTCACGGCGCGGAGCACGGCGGGGGCGTGGTCGTCGGAGCGCACGGTGACCGGGGTGAAGGTCCCGTAGCGCAGCTCGGGCCGGCCGGTGCGGCGCTGCGCCTTGCGGTTCATCGCCGACGCCGAGAACGTGAGGTCCGCCGCGGCCGCCCCGTTGGCTGCCAGCAGCTCCGGGGTGACCGGGGTGGCCGGCAGGGACGCCTCCGGGCCGTCCCCGACCAGGGCCCACAGCTCGAGGAACGGCGCCACGGGCCGCAGCAGCGGTCCGTCGCGCAGCACGAGTTGCTGTGGCAGTCGCGGCCGCACGCTGCCGTCGGCGGCCACATCGAGGGTCCAGGCCGGGCGGATGCGGGTCTCGGCGATGGTGTGCGGGTCGCCCACGGCCCAGTCGAAGGCGTCGAGCGGTACGGACGAGCCGCCGAGCCGGGCAACCGCCACGGACGGTGTGAAGAACACCCGACGGATCGAGTCGACTGCCATCGGACCACCCCCTCGCTACCGGTCCTGGCGGACCTCGGTGTGCCGGACATCTTGCCCGAGAAGGTCGCCGCCGCGCATCGAGCACTACCCGATGGCGTTGGACTCGGGGTGTGCGACCGAGCGCCGGCGTCGGAGCCGAGCCCGGCCGCGGCTATCCTTGCCCGGCCATGCCCCCGGAATGCCAGACGATCCACCTCGGCGGGGCGTCGCACCTGCGTCATGCCGGCGGACATCTGCTCGAGGTGGCTCTGGTGCCGCTCGGTCTATTCTGGCTGCTGGTGAGCCTCACGAATCTCACCGGCGGGCTGTTCGCCGCGCTGGGCTGGGGGGTCGCCGCGCTGGGGTGGAGGGTGCTGACCAGGACACCGATCCCGGCGATACTGCTGGTCACCACGGGGTTGCTCGCTGCCCGCACGGTCGTCGGGTACACCACCGGCAGCGCGTTCCTGTACTTCCTGCAGCCGACGTTGCAGAACTTTCTGTTCGCGTTCGTGCTGCTCGTCACGGTGCCGCTGCGCCGCCCGATCATCGCACGGCTGGCCGACGACTTCTGCGCGTTTCCCATCTCGCTGACCGACAACCCCCGGGTCACGCGGTTCTTCCGCCGGGTGTCGCTGCTGTGGGCCGTGGTCTTCCTCGCGAACGGGGTGGGCACGCTGTGGGTGCTGGCCCGGGCCACGCTGGGCGACTTCCTGGTGGTGACGACCGTGGGGTCCTACACCCTCGTCGCGGTGGCGGCGGGCGCGTCGCTGTGGTGGTTCCGCCGGGAGCTGCGCGGCGAGGGTATCCGGCTGCGGTTCGGATCGCCGGCGGCGGCCTGATCCGGTCCGGTAAGTATTCGGAGCTCCCGTTCGGTGGTGGTCGCCCCAGGGCGCCCTGTCGATCTTGTGGGTGGGGTGGGCAGGGTGAGGGGCCCGTCGGTGTGGTCATCGACGGGTGGGGTGGCGGCGTCTGGTTGGTGGGGTGGGGTCGGTGGCTGTGGGACCAGGCGGTGAGGTCGTCGGTGGTGGCGGCCCAGCTGCCGGGTGTGGCGGTGTGGTGTGCAGGGCGGTGTGGGCGGTGTAGAGCGCGGCGATGCGTTCGGTCCAGGCCTGGGCCCAGGTCCGCAGCTCGGGGTAGGCGTCCCCGACACGGACGAAGTACCTTGAGGCTTATTCAGGACGCGCGTACGGTTCAGCATCACCGCAGCTCAGACGTGGTGGAGCATGATCTACTTCTCGCCCGTGAATAAGCCTCCTTCTGGTGTGCGTATTATCCCGATATCGGGATAATACGCATTACCTCGACCTCAGGATTATCTCGATATTCGGCTCGAGGGCGCTGGTGGTGGCGCCGGAGGTCTTCTGGTTTCAGAGATATTACCATCACATCCATCACCGGCTCCCCATTGAATGCTCCGGCCGAGTACCAGCCCCACCGTTCGTACATGGCTTGAGCCGTGCCGCGTACTCGGGGGACCCGCTGTGTATTTCCGCCTACACCTCCGTCAGCTCGTCGAGCAGGGCGAGCGTCTGCGTGCTGTTGTGACGACGGTGGCTCGGATGGGTCACAACTTGATCTTATTCTGGGGTGTGGACAGCGTCAGCAGCTCGTGGTAGGCGGTCACATCGGCCCGTTTCCGTGCGTCTGCTGCAACGGGCTGCAACACGCGCTGCGCCAGCTCGACGATCATGTTCGTGCGGTGCTCGGCAGGTACTTTCTCCAACGTTGTCTGAGCGTGCCGGATGCCTTCGGTCACATCACCAGACCGGGTGCGAACGAAGGCCTGCAGCAGCTCGATCTGCACGGGTGCCCGGTGGTTTTCAGCCGGATAGAGAGCCTTGGCCCGCTCGGCGGCGGCGTCCGCGCTGGCTTCGTCTCCGCCGTAGGCATGAACCCACGTCTCGGTGTACCGCAACCGATCCTCGCCCCATCCGTGTTCGGAACTCAGATCATTGCTGACATGGGCGGGAAGCCGGTTCAGTACGTCTTCGGCGCGGGCGAGCTCCGCTCGGCTTGCCGTGAGGTCTCCGGCGACTGCGAGTGCCTGGGCGCGGGCCGTGCGTGCGTGCGCCAGCCCATTGCAGGGGTGGCCTTGGGCAAGGTCGATCGCGTCATCTGCGTGCCGCAGCAAGAGCGGCAGCGGGCGTTGTTCGTACAACCCGTAGATCGTTCTTTTGCCACGCACCCATAGCCGCGTTCCGATATCGTCGGACGTGTCGCTGATTGCTTGAGCCGTGTGCCACCAGCGCCGAGCCTCGTCGGTGTCGCCGAGGTTGCCGAGTGTCATGGCCATGAGGCCCGAGAGCCCACTGGCAACACGGCACCACTCGGGAGGACACTGGTCGATCCCAGCGTGTGTGCTCATCTGATCCACGATGAGGCGGACATTGACCAGGTCGGCGGCAAGCTCAGTCTTGAGTTCTTGCAGGGGAGTGAGCCGATAGGTGTAGCCGTACTCGACCACCCGTTCTTCCCAGTACTCGACGTCCTGGTCAGTAGCCAGGAACGCGTCGTTCACACCCGCGCGTATGGATTCCAGGGCGACGTCGGCGGGTGCGGCCGCAGTAGTAGCACCCAGAACAGCCAGACTCTGCAGAAGCAGACGTCGTTTCACCTTGTCCTCCTCTCCCGCTGCAGAAGCGTCGGCACCCATACTGGTATGGTATGGTCGCGCCTCGGCCTGAGACAGCGGGTCCAACTCAATTCTGTGCTCCGGATGCCCGGAGTGGCTGGTTTCAGCGGCGGGCTGCACCAAGGGTTGCGGCAACCTGTCGGCGCCCGTCGACATGCCCGAATCGGTAGTCTCTCGAGCGTTGCCGGTGTCGTTATCGTCGGCGGCCGGCTGGGGGTCGCGCATGGTTTGAGCGGCGGCGCTAGGGTCCGTCGGAATGGGGGCGCCGAGGCCGATCAGGAGGCGTCGATACACGCTCTGTGGGTACTTGACCGAACCGTTCTCCCATTTACCGACGAGCCGGACCTCTAGACCGGTCCCGCGATCCTCCTTCGTCTCGAACGCAAGTCTTATTACCTGGAGGCTTATTCACGGCCTAGGTCACGACGGACATCGTCGCAGGTCAGAGTACGTACCGGAAGATCAACTCTCGGCTCCTGAATAACCCTCCTGGTCGACAAACTCCCGCTGAGACCAGACCTTGACCTCCGTCCGCCACCTGCGGAGCCGTACCCCCCAGGGAAGAGCCGAGTCGTCGACGTCATACGTCATTCCGCAATCCTCCGTTTCTCCTGCCGTGCTGGCGGAGCCCCCTGGACGGGGTCTGACTGACCGTGTTCCGCGTTTGTCCTGACCTGTTCCCTCGCTCGCCGCCCATCGTAGAGGGGTGGCGTCCTTGCGGTGAGCTGGGGACGGCATGCGCGGAGAGGATGTCAACAGCGGTGAACAGGATCCAGACCACCGCCCACGGTCAGTGGACGGGCGGTCCGACGGGTGGCAGCGCACCCACGGCAACGTCATGTTCACGATCTGTAGTTCCCTGTCACTCTAAGTGGTCAAGAGTGGCAGCGCCCTCGTTCGGTCCCGACATATCAGCTCGGTGGTTTCTTCAATTGCATCGACACCGTTCAGCCCTCACCATCAGCCGCGTTGGTGAGTCGACATGACGTTGCCGTGGCGCCGGAGGTGACGAAGTCGGCATAATCCACACTTGGTCGGTCCGGGCGCCGAGTTCAGCCGAACCGGCCAGCCAACCGGTGGAAGACCTCGGGCAGCGCCCCGTGGACCCGCGCCGCCACGGTCAGCCAGCGGGGCACGAACACCTCCGGGCTGTCCCGCTCGACGGCGCGCAGCAGTGCTGCGGCCACCACTGTGGTGTCGAGCTGGCGGGGGAATCGGCGGTCATAGGCCAGCCCCCGGCGGTCGAAGAACGGTGTCTGCACTGCCGCGGGGAGCAGCGTGCTGACCCCGATGCCGTCGGCGGCGGCCTCGTGGCGGACCGCGGCCGCGAACGCCCGCAGCCCGGCCTTGGTCGCCGAGTACACCGCCTCCTGCCCGACCCCGACCGCGGCGATCGACGAGACGAACACCAGGTGGCCCCGGCGCCGTCGCCGCATGTGGGGCAGCGCGGCGCGGGTGAGCTGCAGCGGTGCGGTCAGGTTCAGCGCGACCAGCCCGGCGACCTGGGACGCGGTCATCGCCGTGACCTCGCCCGCCCATCCCTGACCCGCCGAGGCCACCAGCAGGTCGACCTCGCGGGCGGCGTCGCATACCTGGGCCAGCTCCGCCGGGTCGGTCAGGTCGGCGGGCAGTGACCGGCCGCCGGTGCGCCGCGCGACGGCGTCCAGGCGGGTGGTGTCCCGGCCGGTGAGCACCAGCCGGGCACCCGCGGCGGCGAGCGCGTCGGCGGTGGCGGCGCCGATACCCGACGAGGCCCCGGTGACCAATGCGGTGCACCCGCGCAGCCTCAGCCCCACGTGCTGCCCGTATCGGGACGGCCGGTCTCCCGGGCCAGCTCGAGCTGGTGGCGGATCTGGGTGCCGCGGCGGGCGAGCAGCACGATGCCCCCCACGATGACCAGCGCCGCCAGCACCTCCCCGACGAGGACCAGCGGGGTGCTGGTCACCTCCTCGCCGAGCCAGCTCAACCCGATCGCGAACCCGACCAGCGGGTCGACGATCGTGATCACGGCCAGGGCCGGCGCGATGAGCGTGCCCCGCTGGAAGGCCTTCTGGCTGAGCAGAAACCCGATCGGCCCGATCATGCAGGCGACGTACAACGCCGGGTGCCCGAAGATCTCGAAGAGGCCCCCGGTTCGAATCTGGCTGGTCACCACCTTCATCAGCCCGGCGGTGACCCCGTACAGCACCCCGGTGGCCAGGGCCAGCGCCGCCACGTGCACCGGGCTGGAGAACCGCTCCGCGACGGCGACGACGAGGCAGCCTACGACGATCACGACGAGCACCAGAGCGAGCGGCATCAGGGTCATGACGTCGGCGAGGCCCTCGGAGGCGCCGCTGGGGCGCGCGAGCACCAGCAGGGCCGAGAGCCCGACCACGCACGCGAGCGCGCCGAGCAGCACCTGCTGATCGAGGCGGCGCCGCGCCAGCCGGGCCGAGAAGAGCGTCCCGAACAGCACCCCGGTCACGAGCAGCGGCTGGACCAGCACCAGGGGGCCGAACGCGAGCGCGACGACCTGCAAGGCCAGCCCCACGACGACGGTCACTATCCCCAGCACCCACAGTGGTTGGCGCGCCAGCTCCCACAGCATCCGCGGGTCTATCGCCCCGCTCGTGGGGACCATCTTCGTGGCCCGCTGCTGGATCGCGCTGGCCAGCCCGAAACTCGCGGCACCGGCCACCGCGGCGGGAACCGCCACGAACAGGACTGCCGGCGCCGAACTCATCACACCCCCCTGTCGGTACCGGCCGGGCCGGCCGGAACCCCGGCCGCCAGGTCGTCGAAACCGCGGCGCAGGGCGTCGGTGAAGCCGTCGGCGTCGGCGAACAGGTCCGGGTCCGCGCTCACCCCGACACCGAGCATGTCGGCCCAGCTCAGCATGCCCACCGCCAACCCGACGCCCGGAGCGAGCGGCAGCACCGGGAACACCGAGCAGACCCGCGCACCCAGCACATGATGCACCCGCCGCGGTCCGGGCAGCACCGAGACGATGAGCGTGAGGAACCACCGCCGGTATATCAGCCGGGTCAGCAGGCGATGCAGTGGCGCCGGCAGCAGGCCCATCATGGTGATCACCGCCGCGGCGGCAGCAGGCTGACCGACCCGCTCCAGCCGTTCCAGCTCGGCGGCCACCTCGGCGACTCGCTGGGCGGGGGGCATCGGCCCGGTCGGCAGGTCCAGCGCCGCCGCCGCGGTGTGGTTGCCGCTTTCACCGGCGATGCGGACCGCCCGGGTGGTCATCGGGACCAGCACCCGCACCCGGTCGCCACCGTCGGCGACGAGACCGCCGTGCCGGTGCAGCGCCTCCCCGACCACGGCCAGCAGCAACGCGGTGGTGCTCGTCCCGTGCGCCCGGGCCGCCGCCCGGACCTTGGCCGCCGGCAGGTCCGCCAGCGCGAAGCGCCGGGCCGGGCCGCTCGGTGCCCGTCGCGACGCGGCCGGCGCGAACCCGGCACCGGCCAGGCTGACCAGTCCGCGCAGCATCCGCCCGGGGCGCGCTGGGCGGACGCCGGGCGTGGCGCGTCGCCGGGACGGCCGCGAGCCCGCCGCGTCCTCGCGGTCGGACAGCAGGCCGACGAGGGTCGCGGTGACCGCGATCCCGTCACCGAGGGCGTGGTGCAGCTTCGCCAGCACCGCCGTCTGCTCGGAGTCCGCGTCGTGCAGCACCTCCAGCTGCCAGGGGGGACGGTCCAGCGGTACCGGGGTGGTGAAGAAGTCCTCGACGGCGGCGGTCCACGACGTGCCGTGCGCGGCGCCCACCGTGCGCGCCCGGACGTGGTCGGCCGGCTCGGCGCCGGCCACCGACACCCACCGCGGGCGCCGTCCCGGCCGCAGCTCCAGCCGTCGGCACAGCATCGGCAGCCCCGGCACCCGATCCGCGACGAGCCGCAGCAGGTGCTCGGTGAGCTGCTCCGGCGGGCCAGCGCCGGGATGGCAGGCCAGCACCAGGACCGCGCCGACCTGCTGCGGGACCGCAGGGGTCGCGGCGTGTACGAAGAACGCGTCGGCAGCGGCCAGCGGGTGGGCGCCGTGGTGGCGGGGCAGGTAGGGGAGAGCGGCGATCTCGGCGTCCAGATCGAGGGACGCGATGTGGGCGAGAGCCCGGCGTTCGATCTCGTCGAGCCGGGTCGGCAGCTCGCGCAGGGCGGTGACGAGCTCGGTGGGACCGGGGCACAGCGTCGCCAGCCCGGCTTGGGCCAGCAGCCGCGCGTTGGCCTTGCCGTGCCCGGCGATCGGTTCGACCATCAGCACCGCACGCCCGCAGGCGATCGCCTCCAGCGCCGTCGCGCCACCGGCGTTGGTGACGACCACGTCGGCCGCCGCGGTGAGGTCGGGCATCTGCGCGGTCCAGCCCAGCGCCAGCAGCCGGTGCTCGGGCTCCCCGCGCGCGGCCAGGCGGGCGCGCAGCGCCTCGTTGCGCCCGCAGGCCACGACGACCAGGCCGTCCGGGTCCGCGCGTAGCGCGGCGAGGGCCGCCCGCTCCACCGACCCGAACCCGAAAGCCCCACAGGAGATCAGCACGACCAGTCCCGCGTCGGGCAGCCCGCACCGGCGACGGGCGGCGGTCTTGTCCTGCGGGTGGAAGTCGGTGATCACGGGCGGGGCGCCGATCGCGCCGCGGGCGTCGGCCCGGGCCCGGTACAGCGCCTGCAGGCTCGCCTCGCTCACGACGTAGTGCAGGTCGACCTCGGGATAGACCCAGAACGGGTGCGGCGCGATGTCGGAGACGAACGCCGCGACGGGCACGTCGAGCCTGCCCCGACATCGGATCCAGTCCAGCCCGCCGGTGCCCAACGGGTAGGTCGAGACGACGAGGTCGGGCCGGTAGGCCTCGACGACCGCGGCGAGGCGGGGGCCGCACCAGGCGGCCACGAACCGGCAGGACGCCGTGGCGAACCAGCGACGGCGCCACAGCTGCCGGTAGAAGAAGTCGTAGAGCCACGGCGTCGTGTCGACGTTGACCCGGTAGATCCAGCGGAACGCGGGACCGACCCAGCGGCCCATCACCTCGAGGCTGTCCACCCGGCGGATCTCGCAGCCCGGCCAGCGGCGACGGGCGCGCTCCTCGATCGCCCGTGCGGTGGCGTTGTGGCCCTCGCCGATGGTGGCGCTGACCACCAGCAGCCGTCGCGGTTCGGGCGTCATGCGTGCCGACCCGGGTGTCTGCCGGCCGGCGGCTGCGGACAGAGCTGTTCGGACTCCGGTGCCGCCGATCCCCATCCGAGCGCCAGCAGGAGCGTCGCCCGAGCGCTGGGGTCCTCCAGCGCCGGTCCGAACAGCTCACGCAGCTGCCCCAGGCGGTAGCGCACGGTCTGGGGGTGTATCTGCAGCTCACCGGCGATGGCCCGGCGGTCGCCCATGTTCAGCAACCACGACGTGAGGGTGGCCTCCAGACGTTCCCTGGCGCGGTGCGGGAGACCGTCGAGCGGGGCCAGGTGCTTGCGGCGCAGCGCCGCGAGCAGGCTCTCGTTGCCGTGCACGATGATCGCGTCGAGGTGCTCGTCGACGAACAGTGGATCGTCGTTGAGCAGGTCGGTCTTGTGCAGCCGGGCGGCGAGCTCGACGAGCGGCAGGCTGGCCGGCAGCCGGTCGAGGGGGACCGTGCTGCCGACGACCGCGCCCGCCCCGCGCAACGCGCCGGCGAGCCGATCGCGACGGCCGGGCCCGGAGGCGTCCGGCACGATCGCGATCCGCGCGTCCGGACGGCGCAGGTGCAGGCAGGTGCCGTCCAGCCGGGCCAGCAGCACCCTGGCGACCTCGCTGTCGGGGTCGACGAGCACGACCGCGGCCTGCTGCGGCGGTGACCAGTCGGCCCTGGCCGCCGCCGCGCGGACCGCGGCGCTGTCGGAGCGGTCAGAGAGCAGCATCTCGGCGAGCTCGGTGCGCAGGTGGTCGCGAGCATGCGCGGCGTCGGTCTGCTCGCTCAGGTAGCCGTGCAGCGATGCCGAGGACAGCTGGTCGACCGCCGCGAACACGACCCCGGCCAGCCCCGCTACCGCGTCGACCGGCGCGTCGAGGGCCAGCGCCGCCTCGGAGACATGTCGCCAGGCGACGGTGGCGCCCGTACGGTAGGCGGCCAGCAGGCTGATCACGTCGCGGCCCTGGCCGTGGTGCAGGCGTCCGATCTCCTCGAACAGGGCCTGCTCCACCCCGGATCCCGGGTCCGACCCGATGAGGCGGCCGACGAAGCTCTCGGCGGCCGCCGCGACCTCGTCGATCTGTTCGGCAAGGAAGGCGGCGTAGTCCGGATGCCGATCAGCGAGCAGCTCCCGCACCTCGTCGAGGATCGCGGGCAGCCGGGCGGCGATCGCTGGGGCCAGCTCGCGGAGCCAGGTGTCCGCAGCCGGTTGCGTCACGCCCTGCCTCCTCCCCGAAGTGCCTCCCGACGGGACGCGCGTGTCCACCTCGAGCGGTGAGGCTGTCGTCGCTGACAGCGTCGCTGTCGAGATCCATCGTGTCATTGTGCCGACCTGATAACCGTTGGGGTGCAGAAATACACCACCGAGAGCAAGAGCCGGGCCGGGTGGACGGTCGAGAATAGGCCGATGGCATCGGTCCGTTCGGGTTCCGGGGGTACCCGTGAGCGTGCGCTGCAGCGCCTGGAGCGTGCCGAGAACTTCCCGGTGGCGCTGCGGATCCTGCCGCGTGGGCTGCGCGCGGACCTGCGCGCGGTCTACGACGTCGCCCGCGTGATCGACGACCTTGGCGACAAGGCACCCGGAGACCGGGTGGCGCAGCTGGAGGAGTTCGGCCGTGACCTGGCCACGATCTGGGAGGCAGGCACCCCCGCGCACCCGGTGCTGCGCCGGCTCGCGCCGACGGCGGCCACCCGCGGGCTCGACCGCGAGCCGTTCCACCAGCTGATCCGGGCCAATCTCCGCGACCAGCGGGTCAGCCGCTACCAGACCTATGCCGACCTGCGTGCCTACTGCGCGCTCTCCGCGGATCCCGTCGGGCACATCGTGTTGAGGGTCTTCGGAGTGAGCGACCCGGCCGCGGCCGGGCTGTCCGACCGCGTGTGCACCGCGCTGCAGCTCGTCGAGCATTGGCAGGACGTGGCAGAGGACCGCCGGGCCGGGCGGGTTTACCTGCCGCAGGAGGACCTGTTCGCCTTCGGTGTCGTGGAGACCGAGTTGGACGCTCCCAGCGCCTCGCCCGCGGTCCGCGCCCTGATGAGGTTCCAGATCGGGCGCGCGGCCGAGCTGCTCGACTCCGGGGCCGGCCTGGTCGGACGGCTGCCCGGCTGGGCCCGGCTGGCTGTCGCGGGCTACGTGGCGGGCGGGCGTGCCGGCCTCGACGCGCTGCGCCGGACGAACGGCGACGTGCTGCGGATCCAGCCCCGGACCCGCCGCCGCGACGTGGTCCGACACCTGGTGCCGTTGCTCACCGCACCGGTCCGGGAGGTCGGATGAGCCACGCGGGAACGTCCACCGTCGACGACGCCTACCGGATCTGCGAGTCGATCACCAGGACCGAGGCCGGCAACTTCTTCTACGGGATCCGCCTGCTGCGCCGCGACCGTCGCGTGGCGCTGTGCGCGGTGTACGCCCTGGCGCGGCGGATCGACGACATCGGTGACGGCGCCCGGCCGCCCGCAGAGAAGCTCACCGCGCTGGCCGAGGTGCGCCGGTCGCTGGTCGATCTCGACCGCTCCGCGGACCCGGTGCTCACCGCCGTCGCCGACGCCGCCGCTCGGCTGCCCATCCCGCTGGGGGCCTTTGACGAGCTCATCGACGGCGTCGAGATGGACGTCGCCGGGCGGCGCTATGACACCTTCGCCGATCTGGTCGGGTACTGCCGCTGCGTGGCCGGCTCGGTGGGTCGGCTGTGCCTGGCGGTGTTCGACAGCCGCCCCGATGCGCGCGCTCCGGGGTACGCCGACGCGTTGGGCATCGCCCTGCAACAGACCAACATCCTGCGCGACATCCGCGAGGACCTCGGCAACGGCCGGGTCTACCTGCCCCACGAGGATCGGGAACGGTTCGGGGTCGAGCTGGGTCTGGACGCGCGCGGCGCCCTGGCCGACCCGGACGGTCGGCTGTCCGCTCTCATCCGCGCCAGCGCGGCGCGCGCGCAGGGCTGGTACGACGAGGGGTTGCGGTTGGTCCCGTTGCTCGATCGGCGCAGCGCCGCATGCTGTAGCGCGATGTCGGAGATCTACCGGCGCCTGCTGGGGCGTGTTGCGGCCGACCCGAGCCAGGTCTTCGACCGGCGGCTGTCGCTGTCGGGTCGGGAGAAGGCGGGCGTGGCGGTGCGGGCGCTGTCAGAGTGGCCGGTATGAGGCGTCGGGTGGTGGTGATCGGCGGTGGCCTGGCCGGCATCACCGCCGCCTTGCGGTGTGCTGACGCCGGTGCCGCGGTGACCGTGTTCGAGACCCGCCGCCACCTCGGTGGCCTGACCCACTCGTTCCGGCGTGGCGAGTTGGAGGTCGACAACGGCCAGCACGTGTTCCTGCGCTGCTGCAGCGGCTACCGGGCGCTGTTGGACCGGCTCGGGGTCGCGGACCGGGTCACGCTGCAGCCCCGACTGGAGATTCCCATCGACTATCCCGCGCCACCCGGCGCCGGGCGGCGGGTCTGGCTGCGTCGTGGACCGGTGCCTCTCCCGGCGCCCCTGCACCTGGCCGGATCTCTGCTGCGCTACCGCCCGCTCTCGGTCGTCGACCGGGTGCGTTTCACGCGGGCCGCGCTGGCCTTGCGCCGCGTCGACGTGCACGACCCGGCCACCGACGGCGAGAGCTTCGGCGCCTGGCTGCACCGGCACGGGCAGCGCGACCACGCCATCGCCGCGCTCTGGGACCTGGTCGGGGTCGCCACCCTGAACGCCCGTGCCGACGCGGCCTCGCTCGCGCTCGCCGCGACCGTGTTCCAGGAGGGCCTGCTCACCGACCCCACCGCGGCCGACATCGGATACTCGCGGGTACCGCTCGCGAAGCTGCACGGCGAGCCGGCCGCTGCCGCCCTCGCCGACGCCGGAGCGCAGGTGCGTACCGGGACCGTCGTCCGCGGCCTGGAACCCGGCGACGGCGGCTGGCGGGTGTGTTTCGACGGTGCCGCGGTCACCGCCGACGCGGTGGTGCTCGCCGTGCCGCCGCCCGCGGCCGAACGGCTGCTGTCCGCTGGGTGCGTGGCGCTGGCACCGGGCTGGTCCCGCCGGCTGGGCAGCAGCCCGATCGTCAACATGCACGTGGTGCTCGACCGCCCGGTGCTCGACGTGCCCTTCCTCGCCGGCATCGGCACCCCGGTGCAGTGGGTGTTCGACCGGACCGAGCCCTCCGGACTGGGCGCAGGCCAGTACCTCGCGCTGTCGCTGTCGGCCGCCGACGACCTGGTGGACGTCCCGACCGCGCGGCTGCGGGAGCGGCTCCTTCCCGAGCTCGCTGCCATGCTGCCCGGCATGGCACAGGCCCGGGTACGCGACTTCTTCGTCACCCGCGAGCGGCATGCGACGTTCCGCCCGGCACCCGGCTCGGCGGCACTGCGGCCGGGAACCCGGACCCGCTCGTCTGGGTTGTTCCTCGCCGGCGCGTGGACCGCCACCGGATGGCCAGCAACGATGGAGGGCGCCGCGAGCAGCGGTGCGACGGCCGCCGCCGCCCTGCTCGGGGATGACCCGCCAGACCTCGCGGCCACTGCGACACCCCCGATCGGCAACCGTGAAGGAGTGGTGGCATGACCGTCACCGTGTCGGCCCCGTCCGGGGCGCGCCCGCCTGCTCTCGCCCGTGCGGGCCACCTCGTACTGCCAGCGCTGCGCTCCGCCGTCGCGCACCTCGACGACACCAGCCGGTCCCAGGTCAGCTACCACCTGGGCTGGACCGACCTCGACGGCAACGCCGTCCCCGGCGCCGGCGGCAAGGGGATCCGCCCCACCCTGGCCGTCCTCTCGGCACTGGCCGGTGGGGGACCGGCGGAGCAGGGTGTCCCGGGCGCGGTCGCGGTCGAGCTGGTGCACAACTTCTCGCTGCTGCACGACGACCTGATGGACGGGGACACCGAGCGTCGCCACCGCCGCACCGTGTGGGCGGTGTGGGGGGCTCCGAGCGCGATTCTGGCCGGGGACGCCCTGCTCGCGCTGGCCCAGGAGGTGCTGCTCGACGCCGCGTCACCGCACCGGGGCGACGCTGCCCGGTTGCTGGCGCAGGCCACCCGCGCGCTGGTCCGCGGCCAGGTGCTCGACCTGGCCTTCGAGCGCCGCGACGACGTCACCGTGGCGGAGTGCCTGGACATGGCCGCCGGCAAGACCGGCGCCCTGCTCTCGGCCAGCGCCGCGATCGGCGCGGTGCTGGCCGGGGCCCCCGCCTCGGTGGTGGACGCGTTGCGCACCTTCGGCGCCGAGCTGGGGCTGGCGTTCCAGCTGGTCGACGACGTGCTCGGCATCTGGGGCGACCCGGCCGTCACCGGCAAACCGGTGTTCTCCGACCTGCGCGCGCGCAAGAAGTCCCTGCCGGTGGCCCACGTCCTCGCCGGCGGCGGTGTGGCCGGGCGCGAGCTGGCCGCATGGCTGGCCGACCGCGGGGACGCGGACGAGGCGAGCCAGCGCCGGATCGCGGAACTCGTCGAGGCCGCCGGGGGCCGGGAGTGGGCGAGCGCGGAGGCGACGCGCCGGCTCGCCGTCGCCGAACGGGCGCTGGACCCGGCTCGGCTCACCCCCGGGCCGCTCGGTGAGCTGGTCGCGGTCGCCCGCTACGTCGTGGCCCGGGAGGTCTGATGACCCGGACCGTCCCGGTCGCCGGTGCGGACGCCGCCGGGCCGCGCTCGCCCGACGAGGCGCTCGACGCCGCCGTCGTCCACCTGCGCGGGCTCCAGGCCCCGGAGGGCTGGTGGAAGGGCGAGCTGGCCACCAACGTGACCATGGACGCCGAGGACTTGCTGCTGCGCGAGTTCCTCGGTATCCGCGGTGCGGACGAGACCGCGGAGGCCGCCCGCTGGATCCGCTCCCAGCAGCGCCCCGACGGCACCTGGGCCACCTTTCACGACGGGCCGGGGGACCTGTCCACGACGGTCGAGGCGTGGGTCGCGCTGCGGCTGGCCGGTGACCCGCCGGAGGCCGAGCACATGCTCGCCGCGGCGCGGTTCGTCCGCGCGGAGGGCGGGCTGGAGCGCAGCCGGGTGTTCACCCGGATCTGGCTGGCGCTGTTCGGGCTGTGGTCCTGGGACGAGCTGCCCGACCTGCCCCCGGAGCTGGTGTTCCTGCCCCGGTGGTTCCCGCTGAACATCTACGACTGGGCCTGCTGGGCGCGGCAGACCATCGTGCCGCTGACCGTCGTCGTCACCCTGCGCCCGGTGCGCCCGCTGCCGTTCGCGATCGACGAGCTGCGCACCGGCGCGGTGCGCCCCGCCCCGGCCCGGCCGTGGACCTGGAGCGGGGCGTTCCAACGGCTGGACCGGGTGCTGCACGCCTACGCCCGCGGCTCACTGCACCCGTTCCGGCACACGGCGCTGCGCCGCGCCGGGGAGTGGATCCTGCGCCGCCAGGAGGCGGACGGCTCGTGGGGCGGCATCCAGCCGCCGTGGGTGTACTCGCTGCTGGCCCTGCACCTGCTCGGCTACCCGCTGGACCATCCGGCGGTGCGCGCCGGCATCGCCGGGCTCGACGGGTTCCTCATCCGCGAGCCCATCCCGCAGGGCGTGGCGCGGCGCCTGGAGGCGTGCCAGTCCCCGGTCTGGGACAGCGCGCTGGCGCTCGTCGCGCTGCTCGACGCCGGCGTCGCCGCCGACGACCCCGCGGTGCTGGGTGTGAGCGACTGGCTGCTCGACGAGGAGATCCGGGTGCCCGGCGACTGGGCGGTGCGCCGCCCGGAACTGGCCCCGGGCGGCTGGGCCTTCGAGTTCGCCAACGACGGCTACCCGGACACCGACGACACCGCCGAGGTGATACTCGGGCTGCGTCGGGTGGCGCTGGGCGACCGCGGGCGGCTGCGCGCGGCGATCGACCGCGGTACGGCGTGGCTGACCGGCATGCAGTCCCGCGACGGCGGCTGGGGTGCCTTCGACGCGGACAACACCCGCACGCTGGGCCTGCACCTGCCGTTCTGCGACTTCGGGGCGATCATCGACCCGCCCTCGGCGGACGTGACCGCGCATATCGTCGAGGCGCTGGCCGCCGAGGGAATGGCTGAGGGCCAGGCGTGCCGGCGGGGCGTGCGCTGGCTGCTCGACGCCCAGGAGCCCGGCGGGTCCTGGTTCGGCCGGTGGGGCGCGAACCACGTCTACGGCACCGGCGCGGTGGTGCCCGCGCTGGTCGCGGCCGGCGTCCCCGCTACCGCGAGGTGCGTGCACCGGGCGGTGACCTGGCTGGAACGTCACCAGAACCCCGACGGCGGCTGGGGCGAGGACCTGCGCTCCTACCGGGATCCGGCCTGGATCGGCCATGGCACCTCGACCGCGTCGCAGACCGCCTGGGCGCTGCTGGCGCTGCTCGCGGCCGGCGAGCGGTCGGACGCGGTGGCGCGCGGAGTGCGGTGGCTGTGCCAGACCCAGCGCCGTGACGGGTCCTGGGACGAGCCGCAGTTCACCGGCACCGGGTTCCCTGGCGACTTCTACATCAACTACCACCTGTACCGGCTGGTGTTCCCGGTCTCCGCGCTGGGCCGCTACGTCCGGGGCCGAGACCCGAGCGACGTCGGAGGCGGGTCATGACCGCGGTGCTGTGCACGCCGTTGCGCATCGAGCGGGCCGCGCTGCGCCGCGCCGGTCGCAGCATGCGGGTAGTGCATACCGGCATGGGCCCACGCCGTGCTGCCGCCACGGCGCGGGCGCTGTCCCGCGGCACCGACCCGGTGCTGGTCGCGGGCGTCGGCGGCGGGCTGGCACCCCAGGTCCGCCCGGGTGATGTCGTGGTGGCCGACGAGGTCCGCGGGCGCGGCGCACCCGTGCCGATCCGGTCGGCACCGCTGCTGGCGGGTGCCCTGCGCCGGCTCGGCCTGACGGTGCACGTCGGGCCGATCGTGTCGAGCCCCCGGATCGCCGCTGGCCGCGCCCGACGGGCGCTCGCCGTGGACGGTGCGCTCGCGGTGGACATGGAGTCCGCCGAGCTGGCCGTGGTGGCCGGGGTGCCGTTCGCCGTGGTGCGGGCGATCGTCGACTCCGTCGACCACCCGCTGCACCACCCCGGGACGCCCGGCCGGGGGCTGGTCGCACTGCGCACTCTGCGGGCGTCCGTGCCGGCCCTGGAGCAGTGGGCCGCGGCCACCGGCCCGCGCGAGGTCGTGCCCGCCGAGGAGGCGGATCTCGTGCTCGTGGTCGGCGCACCGAGTTCGTCGCACGCGCGGCGGCTGGTGGAGCGCACTGAGCGGGCTGGCGTGCCGATCCACCGGGTAGGCGTCGTCGATGACATCGACCTGTGCTGGCTGGCGGGCGTCGCGCGCATTGGCCTGATCGCCGATCCCGGCTTGCTGGATGAGGTCGTGAACTGCCTGAGGGGCCTCGGACCGGTGACGGCCCGGGAGCCCCGACTGATCGACGAAGACCTGACGTTCGCACTTACCCAGGAGGTGATCTGACCGTGGTTATGCCACTGCGCCAGTCGATCCGGCTCGGCGGTTTCCTGCTCCGGCAGAAACTGGCCCGTCGGGAGAAGTACGCCCTGCTGGTCGAGTTGGAGCCGCTGTTCGCGTGCAACCTCAAGTGCGGGGGATGCGGGAAGATCGAGCAGCCTGCGGCCCTGCTCAAGCAGCGCATGCCCGTCGAGCAGGCCGTCGGCGCGATCGAGGAGTGCGGCGCCCCGATGGTGTCCATCGCGGGCGGCGAGCCGCTCATGCACCCGCAGATCGACGAGATCGTGCGGCAGCTGCTCGCCCGCAAGAAGATTATCTTTCTGTGCACCAACGCGCTGCTGCTGCCCAAGCACCTGCACAGGTTCACCCCGCACCGCGACTTCGCCTGGATGGTGCACATCGACGGGCTCCGCGAGCGCCACGACGAGTCGGTGCGCAAGGTCGGCGGCTTCGACGCCGCCGTCGACGCGATCCGGCAGGCCCAGGCCGCCGGGTTCAAGGTGATGACCAACACCACCTTCTTCACCCAGGACACCCCGCACGACGTCATCGAGGTGCTCGACTACCTCAACGACGAGCTCGGCGTGGACAACATGCAGATCTCCCCGGCCTACGCCTACGAGAAGGCTCCGGACCAGGAGCACTTCATGGGCGTGCAGCAGACCCGGGAGCTGTTCGCCAAGGCGTTCGCTGACGGGCGCCGCAAGCGCTGGCGGCTCAACCACTCTCCGGTCTTCCTCGACTTCCTCGAGGGCCGCCGCGAGCTGGCGTGCACCGCGTGGGGCATCCCCTCCTACTCGCTGCTGGGCTGGCAGCGACCCTGCTACCTGCTCGACGACGGCTACGTGCAGACCTACCAGGAGCTGATCAACGACACCGACTGGTCGAAGTTCGGCCGCGGCCGCGACCCGCGATGCGCCAACTGCATGGCCCACTGCGGCTACGAGCCCACCGCGGTGATCGCCACGATGGGATCACTGCGCGAGACCGTCCGTGCCACCGTCGGCGGGTGAGCCGTGTGGGAGGCCAGTCGCCGAGCAGCTGGCCACCATCCGTCAGATCTACCCGCCCACGAGTCCCCCCTCTCGACCCGGCGAGTCCCCCTCCTGAACCCGGCGAGTTCCTCATTCCAGCACAGTGAGTCCCTCGCAGCGCGCCACGTCAGGAGGGGAAGAACTCACCGTGTCACAACGCAGGACTCGCTGTGCCGAAACGGGGGACTCGCCGCGTCAGGTGGGGGAGTTCGGGCTCAAGCCCGGCGGGGGCTGGGGGCACCATGGGGATCATGGGGATCATGGACAACCCTGGTGACCTGCTCGGGCCGGTTCGGTGCGTCGCGCTGGACCGACACCTGGGCACATACGGCATCATGACCGTGTGGAGCTGGAGCTGCGACCAGGTCTGAACATCGAGCACGACGTCCTCGATGACTTCGCCGTGCGCCACGGCATCAGCAGGCTCGCCCTCTACGGATCGGCCCTGCGCGAGGATTTCGGGCCGACCAGCGACGTCGATATCCTCGTCGAGTTCCTGCCTGAGGACGCCGGGTCTTCTCCACCTCGCCCAGATGGAGCTCGAGCTGGAGACCGCGCTCGGTCGGCCGGTCGAGATGCGCACCTACGAGGACCTCAGCCACTTCTTCCGTGACGACGTCGCCGCGAACACGCGCCTCCTCTACGTGGGCTAAGGACCAGTCAGACCACCCGGCTGCCTACGCGGTGGGCGTGGCATCGGTGTCGGGGTTTGGGGTCGGATCGCGGTCCGGCGCGGTGAGGAGGGCGGCGAGGGTGTTCAAGGTGGAGGCGTGCTCCGGGCGGCGGTGGGCGAGGCGACGTAGCCGTGCCGCGCCAGCGGTGCGTTGGGTGTCGCTGCCCTGCTCGGCAGCGGCTTGTATCAGGGTGGTGACGTCTTGGGTGGGTTCCTCGGAATCGGCGAGGACAGTGTAAGCGGCAAGGAGGAACGGCCCGACGAACGGGAGCTGGCCGAGTCGGGGGGCGGCGAGCCAGAGGTCGTCGAGTGTTGTGGCGTCGCCACGCTTGACGCAATCCATCGCGGTGTCCACGGCTATGTCGAGGTCAGTGACGGCGTCGTAGACCTCGGCAACGGGCATCCGGGCGATGAGCCGGGCGATCCCGAGGTGCTGTGCCACCATCGGATCGTCGGCGCCCGCCTGGAGTGCAGCGAGGGTGCGCGGGTCGGATGCCAGCTCGGGATGGTGCCGCAGGAGGTCGCGCGAGTCTGACCACGTCGGCGTGGCCAGCCAGCGGCGCACGAGGTCGGCGTGGTTGCTGGCCTCGCGGTGCTCGGCCAGCACGGTGTCCAGGCCGCGTGCCGCAACGTCGTCGAGAAGAGACGTGAGGTGTCCGAGTGCGTCGACCTCGGGATAGAGCACCTGCGCCAGTCCGAGCTCCTCTCGTCGGTGCTCGATCAGGTGGCCAGCGTGCGTGCGCACCAGGTCTTCGCGCTCTGCCCAGCTGGCCGCGCCCAACCATCCATTGAGCACCTCGGCCACGTCGTCGGGCAGCGGTCGCGACATCCATTCCGGCAGCTCGGGGATCGGTGCTGCAATGTCCTCGCCCCAGATCTCCGCGACAGCGGCGCGGACGGCTCGACGAGACCGACCCGCCCACCGTGGGTCGGTCTCGTCGTTCGCTTGGGTGGCCGCTTCGCCGAGGTCTCGGGCCGTGCCTGCATGGTCATCCCGACTATGCCGCCAGCGCGACCTGGCCAGTAGGACTTCGGCTCGGGGTCCGGGCGCCAGCCCGGCCGCAGCAACGTTGAAGGTGTCCAGTGCCTGCTGGGGCTCTCCACCCTCAGCATGGATCGTCGCGAGGTGGTTCAGCGACGTCGCGAGGTCGGGGAGGTAGGCGGCGGGGTTGGCCTCGGCCAGGCGCCGGTAGCCGGTGACGGCTTCGGTGATGGCTTCCAGTGCGCCGGTCCGGTCCCCGGTCTCCGACAGCCGCCCGGAGAGGTTGTTCAGCGACGCCGCGAGGTCGGGGAGGTAGGCGGCGGGGTTGGCCTCGGCCAGGCGCCGGTAGCCGGTGACGGCTTCGGTGATGGCTTCCAGTGCGCCGGTCCGGTCCCC
>JBBSQN010000081.1:0-25599 GCA_038257875.1 Mycobacteriales bacterium | reverse complement strand
CGGTGGCCGTCCTGCTCGGGTGGGACCGGTTCGAGGCCGGACGCCGGGTGGTGGCCGGGGAGCAGGTGTGCGGGCGGGTCGGGGTCGACGGACAGGTGCTGCCGGCGCGGCTGCCGGCCACCGCCGCGGTGTTCACGACCGGGCAGGTCGGGCTGCGGCATGTGGAGACGATCGCGAAGGTCCTGGCGTCGGACGCCGCGGGGCGGCTGTCGCCGTCGGTGTGGGCCGGCGCGGAGGCCGAGCTGGCCGACAAGGCCACCGTCTACAGTCCCGGGGAGCTGTCCGCGTACGGGACGCGGTTGGTGGAGGTCCTCGATCAGGATGGACCCGCCCCCGATGAGCGTCCTCCGGCGCAGGTCAACGAGCTGACCCTGTCTCGGAACCGGGACGGGTCGGGTGGGCGGATCAGCGGCCGGTTCGACGACGCGGCCCTGTATGACGCGATCGCCACCGCCGTGGACGCCGGAGCGAAGCCCCTGACCGGGGAGGACGACCGCACGACGCCGCAGCGGCAGGCGCAGGCGTTGGCCGAGGTCTGCGGCTACGTCCTCGACCACGCCGACCTCCCCGCCGCGGGCGGATCCCGCCCCCACCTCAACGTGCTCCTCTCCTGGGAGGACCTGCAGACCCAGGCGCGGGCGGCGATGCTGGACTTCGGCGGCACCCTGGCCCCGGAGACGCTGCGGATGCTGGCCTGTGACGCCGCGGTCATCCCCATCGTGATGAACGGGGTCGGGCAACCCCTCGATGTCGGGCGGAGCAAGCGCACCATCCCCGACGGGCTCCGCCGCGCGGTCGCCGCCCGTGATCGGGGGTGTGCGTTCCCCGGGTGTGGGCGGACGGTGTCGTGGTGCGAGGTCCACCACATCCGCCCCTGGCAGGACGGCGGCGCGACCGCACTGACCAACTGCGTCATGCTCTGCACCGCCCACCACCGGCTGCTGCACCACCCCGGATGGTGTGTCCAGATCCGTGACGGGCTACCGGAGTTCCTCCCACCGTGCTGGATCGACCCCGACCGGATCCCGCGACGCAAACCCCTCGCACACCTGATCAACGGACCCTGAACCCGACCACCGCTCACACGGGCGGCTGCACCCCGCACCCCGGTGCAGCCACCCATGTGAAGCACTCAGAACCTTTTGGTGAACCACAGCGGACCCGGGACTGTGGGCGCAGGTAGCGATCACGAGGCTCTGGTCCTGTGGACCTCAACCATGATCATGAACAGGCGGCTGGTTCGCCACGCCACCGGCAACCCACCACCACCTCGGTGAGGTGACGCCCGTCCCACTCCCACCCCGAGACCGGAAAAATTAGCCGCCTGATCCGTTTACCAACAGGCTCTCAGGCGCTGGACGCCGCAGCCGGCACCCGTGCCGGTGCCAGGAGATCGGTGAGCAACCGGGTGCACCAGTCCAGCAGCGCCACGTCGCGCAGCACGGCGCCCCCGATGCGGCCGTCGTCGGTCGGTCTGGGCACCAGGACCGCACGGGCGGCAGGCTTGTATGTCGCCTTCGGGTGCAGCCGCTTGAGCCGCAGCTGTGCCGAGTCGGGCAGGTCGACCGGGCCGATCCGGATACCGCTGCCGGTCACGGCCACCTCGGTGACGCCGAGAGCGCGGCAGGCCTGCCGGAACGCCGCGACCGCGAGCAGGTTGTGCACCGGCGTGGGCGCCTCGCCGTAGCGGTCGGTGAGCTCGTCGACGACACCGTCGATCGCGTCCTGGTCCGCAGCCTCGGCGATCTTGCGGTAGACCTCCAGTCGCAGCCGCTCACCCGTGACGTAGTCGTGCGGGATGTGCGCGTCGATCGGCAGGTCGACCCGCACGTCAGCCAGCAGGTCCTCGCCCGCGGCGCCGTCCCCGGCCCCGGCTGCGTGCCGGAACGCCGCGACCGCCTCGCCGACCAGCCGGATGTAGAGGTCGAACCCGACACCCGCGATGTGCCCGGACTGCTCGGCACCGAGGATGTTGCCCGCGCCGCGGATCTCCAGGTCCTTCATCGCCACCGCGGCACCGGCGCCGAGCTCGGAGTGCTGCGCAATCGTCGCGAGCCGGTCGTGCGCGGTCTCGGTGAGCGGGTGCTCGGGCGGGAACAGGAAGTAGGCGTACCCGCGCTCCCGGCCGCGCCCGACGCGGCCGCGGAGCTGGTGCATCTGCGAGAGCCCGAGGGTGTCGGAGCGCTCGACGACGAGCGTGTTGGCGTTGCTGATGTCGAGCCCGTTCTCCACGATCGTCGTGCAGACCAGCACGTCGAACTCGCGGTGCCAGAACCCCGACACCGTGCGCTCCAGCAGGTCCTCGTTCAGCTGCCCGTGTGCCACGGCGATGCGCGCCTCCGGCACGAGGTCACGGATCCTCTTCGCGGCCCGGTCGATCGTCGAGACCCGGTTGTGCACGTAGAACACCTGGCCGTCGCGCAGCAGCTCGCGGCGGATCGCGGCGGTGACCTGCTTCTCGTCGTAGGCGCCGACGTAGGTGAGTGTGGGGTGCCGGTCCTCGGGCGGGGTGGCGATCGTCGACATCTCGCGGATACCGGCCAGGCTCATCTCCAGCGTCCGCGGGATCGGCGTCGCCGACAGCGTGAGCACGTCGACATGCGTGCGCAGCGCGGTGATGTGCTCCTTGTGCTCCACACCGAAGCGCTGCTCCTCGTCGACGACGACGAGGCCCAGGTCACGCCACCGGACCCCGGTCTGCAGCAGCCGGTGGGTGCCGACCACGATGTCCACGGTGCCGTCGGCGAGCCCCTCGATCGTCTGCTTCGACTCGGCGGCGTCGGTGAACCGGGACAGCCCGCGGACGGTCACCGGGAACGCGCGCATCCGGTCGGAGAAGGTCTGCAGGTGCTGGGTCGCGAGCAGCGTCGTCGGCACCAGCACGGCGACCTGCTTGCCATCCTGCACGGCCTTGAACGCCGCCCGCACCGCGATCTCGGTCTTGCCGAAGCCGACGTCGCCGGAGATCACCCGGTCCATCGGGACCGGCCGCTGCATATCGGCCTTGACCTCGTCGATCGCCGCGATCTGGTCGGGGGTCTCGGTGTAGGGGAAGGCATCCTCCAGCTCCCGCTGCCAGGGTGTGTCCGCGGCGAACGCATGACCGGGCGCGGACTGGCGCGCGGCGTAGAGCTGCACGAGCTGCGCGGCGATCTGGCGGACGGCCTTGCGGGCGCGGCCCTTGGTCTTCGCCCAGTCGCCACCGCCGAGCTTGTTGAGCGTGGGGACCTCGCCGCCGACGTAGCGGCTGATCTCGTCGAGGGAGTCGGTGGGCACGAACAGCCGGTCGGACGGCTGGCCGCGTTTGGAGCTCGCGTACTCCAGCACCAGGTACTCCCGGGTGGCCCCGCCGACCGTGCGTTCCCGCATCTCGACGAACCTGCCGACGCCGTGCTGGGCGTGCACCACGAAGTCGCCGGGCGTCAGGGTGACGAGGTCGACGGTGTTGCGTCGCCTGCTCGCCAGCTTGCGCGACTCGCCCGAGCCCACGCGGTTGCCGGTGAGGTCGGCCTCGCTGAGCACGGCGAGCCCGCTGCTCATGGCGGTGAAGCCCTCGGTGAGCCGCCCGCAGGTGACCGTGACGAGCCCCGTACGGGGCACCTCGGTCAGCTCGCCGACGAGCGTGGCCGGGACGTCGGCCTCGCGCAGCTGCTCCAGCGAACGCTGGGCGGTGCCCTGGCCGCCGACGACGAGCACGGCGGTGCCGCCCGCGGCGACGTGGGCGCGCAGGTCGACCAGCGCCCGGTCGATGTCGCCGCGGTAGGACTCCACCTCGTGCACGGCCGGGGCGAGCGCGTCGTCACGGCCGCTGCGCAGCGGGCTCAGGGTGAGCACCGGGTGGCCGGTGGCGGTGGCGTGCGCGAGGACGCCGTCGAGGTCGCGGTAGGCGGACGCGCCGACGTCGAGGGGTGCCTCGCCCCCCGTCCCGGCGGCGAACCAGGACGCCTCCAGGAACTCCTGCCCGGTGCGCACCAGGTCGGCGCTGCGGGTGCGGATCCGTTCCGGGTCGGCGAGCAGCACGAGCGTCGTGGCCGGGAGCAGGTCGGTGAGCAGTTCCAGCTCACCGCCGACCAGCGCCGGGATCAGCGACTCCATGCCCTCGGCTGGAATGCCCTCGGCCAGGTGCTCGAGCAGCTCCCGCAGCGGGTGGTTGCCGAATCCGGCGGTGTTTTCCGCAGCGCTGCGGGCCAGCGCCGCGGCCCGCTCGCGCACGGGCGCGGTGAGCAGCAGCTCCCGGCAGCCGGGGGCCAGCAGCTCCTCAACGGGCGCGACGGAGCGCTGGTCGGCCACGGCGAAGTAGCGCAGCTCGCAGACCTCGTCCCCCCAGAACTCGACGCGCACGGGATGCTCGGCGGTCGGCGGAAACACGTCGATGATGCCGCCGCGCACCGCGAACTCGCCGCGCGCGGTGACCATCTCCACCCGCGTGTAGGCCAGCTCGACCAGCCGCACGAGGAGCGCGTCGAAGTCATAGGGGTCACCGACGCGCAGCGCCACCGGGTCCAGGCGCCCGAGGCCGGGCGCGATCGGCTGGATCAGGCTGCGGGCGGCGGTGACGACGACCCGGGGTGCGGTGTCGGCGCGGCTCAGCCTCCGGAAGATCGACAGCCGCCGGCCGACCGTGTCCGGGCGGGGGGAGAGCCGCTCGTGCGGCAGCGTCTCCCAGCTCGGGAGCACCGCAACCGCCTCCGCGCCGAGCAGGTCGGCGATGGCGGCGCCGAGGTCCTCGGCCTCCCGGTCGGTGGCGGTGACGGCGAGGACGGTGCGGCCCGCGCCCCCCTCGTCGACGGCTGTGCCGAAGGCGGCGGCGAGGAACGGGCGCAGCGCGCCCGGACCCTCGATGCGCACCGCGGGCACCTCGGCTGCGCGGGTGTCACGGGCGGCGTCGACGGCGGCCCGCAGGTCGGGATCGGACAAGGTGGATCGGAGCAGGCCGGACAGGGTGGCCACGGTTTCAGGTACCCCTCGGTGAAGAGCGCACACGGGAAGACCCCTACCCGGAACGTGTGCCCGGTGGGGGCCTGGCCAGCAGCGTACGCCACCAGTTCGTACCGACTCGGCCGCCAGTTCGTACCGACTCGCGGGGTTGGTCAGGGGCGGGGTGGGAGGTCGGGGCGGCGGCGGGAGGGGCGGGTGGTGGGGTCGGGTGGGGTTGCGGCGGGGCGAGCCGCCAGCTCCTCCAGGGCCATGTCCACTGCGCGCTCCAGCTGCGGATCCCGCCCGACCACCCAGTCCTGCGGGCGCATCATGACCTCGACGTCGGGATCGACGCCGTGGTTCTCGATGTCCCAGCCGGTGTCGTCGAACCACGTGGCGTACCGCGGTTGGGTGACGAGGGTGCCGTCGACCAGCACGTACCGACTGTCGATGCCGATCACCCCGCCCCAGGTGCGGACGCCGACCACCGGCCCGATGCCCAGCCGCTTGATCGCCGCGGTGACGATGTCGCCGTCGGAGCCGGACATCTCGTCGGCGAGCGCGACGACCGGGCCGCGCGGCGCGTCGTCGGGGTAGGTGGTGGGCTGACGGTGCCGTGCCGAGTCCCAGCCGATCACCCGACGCGCCAGCTTCTCGACGACGAGCTGTGAGGTGTGGCCGCCGTTGTTGCCGCGGACGTCGAGGATCAGGCCGTCGCGGGCGGTTTCCCGGCTCAGGTCGCGGTGCAGCTGCGCCCAGCCGGGCGCCATCATGTCGGGCACGTGCAGGTAGCCGAGCCTGCCCTCGGACCGGTCGGCCACGAACGCCCGTCGGCCGGCCACCCAGTCCTGGTAGCGCAGCGCGGCGTCGGACTCCAGCGGCCGGACGGCGACCCGGCGCACCTGTCCGGCGTCGCTGCGGTCCGGCCCGGACCGCACGGTCAGCTCCACCAGCTCGCCGGCCCGCGACACCAGCAGCGGTGCCGGACCGTGCGCCGGATCGATCGGCTTGCCGCCGACCTCCAGGATCACATCGCCTGCGCGGACGTCAACACCCGGCCCGGACAGCGGGCTCCGGGCCGCGGGCGCCGAGGTCTCCGGCGGCAGCACCCGAACCACCCGCCAGCCTGCGGTGCCACCATTTGCGCCCGCTGGCGACTCATCGGTGCTGTTGTTCGAGGGCGCAAGCGACTCGTCGGTGACCGGCTCGAGATCGGCGCCGAGCAGTCCGGGACGCCCGGAGTAGTCACCTGCGCCGCGCCGCGAGACGTAGGCGTGCGAGCTCCCGAGCTCGCCGTGGAGCTCCCACAGCAGGTCCACGAAGTCGTCGTGGCTGCCTACCGCGTCGACCAGCGGGCGGTAGCGCGCCAGCTCCGCGGCCCAGTCGACGCCGGCCATGTCCTCGATCCAGTAGTGGTCGCGCATCAGCCTGCCGGCCTCGTCGAACATCTGCCGCCATTCCGCCGTGGGATCGACGGTGACCACGATGCGGCGGGTGTCGACATCGAACTCGTCGGCGTCGCCGTCGCCGGGGGCGCTGGAACCGGAGCGGTCGGTGCGCAGCACCCGCAGCGTGTCGCGGTCGCGGACGACCAGCCGGGTGCCGTCCCCGCTCACCGCGAACGACGACACCGGGTCGGCGATCACCTCGACCTTGCGACGCGCCAGGTCGTAGCGCTCCAGCACCGGCCGCTCGGCCTTCTCCTCGGTGCCCGCCCGGCCGTCGCCGAGCACACCGGAGACCGGGATGCGGTACCAGAGCAGGCAGTCCTTTCCTGCCCGCAGGCCGCTGTAGCGGGCCGCGACCACCGGGACCGGTACCACCCGGGTGGCCAGACCTTCGACGTCGACCACGACCTCCGGTGGCTTGTCGTCCTTCTTCTCGTCCCCACCCTTCTTGTCCCCGTCCTTGTCGTCGCGGTCTTTCTCGGCCCCGTCCCCGGCCTCGGGAGACGGCTCCGGCGCGGGCGGGTCCTCCGGACCCTCCTCCGCGGCCGAGACGGGCCGCCCGTCCGGGCTCGCCCCGAACGGTGAGGGCGTGCGGACGGCGAGCGGCACCAGGAACGGCCGCCACGACGCCGGGAAGGTGAGGTCGAACGAGTGCTCGTCGTAGATCGGGTCGAAGCTGCGCCGGGACAGGAAGGCCAGGTACTTCCCGTCGGAGGTGAACGCCGGGTCCATGTCGGCGAAGCGCGGCTCGGTGACCGCCACCAGGGTGTCGTCGGCGAGCCGGACCATCATGATCCGCGTGAGGCCGGTCTCGACGGGGTCGCAGTAGGCCAGCCACGCGCTGTCGGGGGACCAGCAGAGGTCGGAGATCTCGCCGTCGGCGCCGCGGGCGAGCTCGCGCAGCACACCCGCGGCGGGATCGGACAGGTCGAGCAGCAGCAGCCGGCCGTCGTGGGCGGCCAGCGCCACCGCTGAGCCGTCGGGCGCGACAGCCAGCTCGAGCACCCGGCCCACCGCACCCGTCCCGTAGCGGCGCAGCGGCTGCGCACCGTTGGCCCGCCCGTCCAACGGTGCGACGCAGAGCGCGTCCTCCCCCTCGACGTCGTCCACCCACACCACGCGGTCCTCGCCGAGCGGGCGGGCCCGCCGGACGCGGACCCCTGGCTCGGCAAGCAGGGTGCGGGCCGGACCGTCGCGATGGGTGAGCCGGTGGACGGTGCCGCGGACCAGCACGATGCTCGTACGCCCGGTGCGGTCGGGTGCGGCCCAGGTGAGCTCGCTGGAGGTGTGCACCCGGTGCGGCTCCCGGGCCGTGCGCGGGCCGCCGAGCCGGACGTCGAGGCGTCGCGGCTCGACAGCACCGTCGAGCGACTCGAGGATCCACAACTCCCCGGCCGACTCGTAGACGACGCGTTCGCCGTCGGTGCTCGCGTGCCGGGCGTAGAAGGCGGGCGCGCCCGCAGCACCATGATCGCTGTGCCGCCGCAGGTCGGTGCCGTCGGGCGCGAGCGAGTAGAGGTTGCCCCAGCCCTCGTGGTCGGACAGGAACGCGATGCGCAGGCCGTCGCCGGAGCCGACGAGCATTGGCGAGCCGAGCTGGCCGTCGAGCTCGACGCCGATCCGCACGAACTCCCCGGACCCGTCCGCGTCCCACCACAGCTTTCCGGTCGTGCCGCCCCGGTACCGTTTCCACCAGGCCATCTCTCGTGAGATGACGCTGCTGAGCAGCACGGCGGGGCCGCCGGGTGCCAGCGCCACGTCGGAGACGGGCCCGAAGTCCAGACGCCGCGGCGTGCCGCCCGCCGCCGGGATCGCGTACGCCCAGCTCCGCCGCGGCGAGGCCTGCCCGGCTGCGCTCACCGCGAGCACGTCGCCGTCCGGTGTCCAGCCGACCGTCAGCGCGCGTGGGTCGGCCCAGTAGGACAGCCGCCGCCCGCCGCCGCCCTCGACGTCGGTGACGTACGCCTCCGGTGCACCGTCGCGCCATGAGGTCCACGCCACCTGTGTCCCGTCCGGGGACAGCCGCGGCTGCGCCACCGGAACGTCGTCAGCGGTGAGCCGGTAGGCCCGACCACCGGACAGCGGAGCCGTCCACACGTCGTTCTCGGCCACGAAGACGAGCGTGTCGGCATGCAGGTGCGGAAAGCGGAGATAGCTGCGGGACATGAGGCCAGACCGTAGCGACACCCACCGACAGCCGTGTCACACACGCCAACCTCACCCGCACGGAGGCAGGCTCGCCCCATGCTGCGGCGGAAGACACGAAGCGGCGGCGCGGTCGCCGCGATGCTCGTCACGATGCTCGTCACGATGCTCGGACTGGCCGGCTGCACGACCGAACCCACCTCGGTGGCCGGCGGTGGGGCCGGCAGCGCACCGGCCCCCGACGCGGTCACCCCCACCCGCGCGGGCTCGCCGGAGCTGCACGTGGGCGTCGTGGCCACCGGCCTGTCGCACGTCTGGGACCTCGGGTTCCTGCCCGACGGCCGGATGCTGGTCAGCGAGCGCGACGGCAGGCTGTCGCTGCTGTCGGGCACCGCGCCCGGCGCCACCGTCACGCCGATCGACGCCGACCTCGACGACGTGTACGCCCAGGGCGAGGGCGGCCTGATGGGGCTGGTCGTGCACCCGGACTTCGCGCAGACCCGCCGCTTCACCACCTGCCAGACCCACGCCGATGCCGACACGGCCACCGACGTCCGGCTGGTCACCTGGGAGCTGTCCGCGGACGGCGCCTCGGCCACCCGGCTGCAGGACCCGCTGGTCGGCGGCCTGCCGATCAACCCGTCGGGCCGGCACTCGGGGTGCCGCCCGACGCTCGCGGCCGACGGCGCGCTGCTCGTCGGTACCGGTGACACGGCGCGCGGCACGATCCCGCAGGACCTCACCTCGCTGGGCGGCAAGGTACTCCGCATCGACCTGGCGACCGGTGGCCCCGCGCCGGGCAATCCCTTCGCCGACGCCGCGGACCCCGCACAGCGGTTGATCTGGAACTACGGGCACCGCAACGTGCAGGGGGTGGCCGTCGAGCCGGGCACCGGCCGCGCCTACTCCGCGGAGCACGGCCCGAGCACCGACGACGAGGTGAACCTGCTGGTACCCGGCGGCAACTACGGCTGGGACCCGTCCCACGGCGGCACCGTCGGCGGGTACGACGAGTCGGTGCCGATGACCGACCGCGAGCGCTTCCCCGACGCGGTGCCGGCCGCGTGGAGCTCGGGCAGCCCGGTCGAGGCCATCTCGGGTGCGGCGTTCCTGTCCGGCGCGCAGTGGGGCGATCTCGACGGTGAGCTGGCCGTGACCGCGTTGCGCGGGGAGAAGCTGCTGCTCATGACGCTCGGCCGCGACGGTGCGGTCACCGAGGTGAGCGTGCCCGCAGCACTCGACGGCGAGTTCGGCCGGCTGCGCGCCGTCCGGCTCGGCCCGGACGGCGCGCTGTTCGTCTCCACCTCGAACGGCACCGACGACAAGGTGCTGCGGATCGAGCCGACCTGAGCACGCGCTGATCTCAGGCCAGGCCGAGGTCGGCCAGCCCGAGCAACGCCCGGTACGCGAGGCCCTCAGCCTCGATCGCCTCTCGGGCCCCGGTCTCGCGGTCCACCACGGTGGCGACGCCGACCACCGTCGCCCCCGCAGCCTGGGCCGCGCGGACGGCCGTGAGCACCGACGACCCGGTCGTCGCGGTGTCCTCCACGACGAGCACGCGGCGACCCGCGATGTCGGGCCCCTCGATGAGCCGGGACATCCCGTGCTGCTTGGTGACCTTGCGCACGACGAACGCGTCGACCGGCGGGGTCTGCGGCGCCACGGCCCGCTCCGCCGCTGCGGCGTGCAGCACCGCGGCGGCCACCGGATCCGCGCCGAGGGTCAGCCCCCCGACGGCCGCGTAGTCCCAGTCCACCGTGAGCACCCGCAGCAGCCTGCCCACCAACGGCGCCGCTCGATGGTCGAGGGTGACCCGGCGCAGGTCGACGTAATACTCGGCCTCGACCCCCGAGGCCAGCGTGACCGGCTCGTGGATCACGCCCAGATCGCGCACCAGCGCGGCCAGCTCCGTGCGCTCCGCGTCCGCGCTCATGGCCGTCGCACTCACGTGCGGTCCTGGCCGGTGGTGGCCATGAGCCGCCGCAGCAACGGCCGGGGCAGCAGGTCCACCACCGCGACGAGTGCCTTGTACTGCCGGCTCGGCACCGACACCACCTTCCCCCGCGCCAGGTCGGCCAGGCCCTCCTCGACCACCCGGTCCGCGTCGAGCCAGAACGGACCTCTCCGCCGCCCGACGGCGATACCCGCACGGTCGTGGAACTCCGTGCGGACGTAGCCGGGGCACAGCGCGAGCGCCCGCACCCCGGTGCCGGCCAGTGCCACCGCCACCCCCTCGGTGAACGAGGTGACCCACGCCTTGTCCGCACCGTAGGTGGAGCCCCGGCCGGTCAGGAAGCCGGCCACGCTCGACACGTTGATCACTGCCCCGCGGCCCCGGTCGACCATGCCGGGCAGGGCGGCCCTGGTCAGCGCCAGCACGGCCGTGACGTTCACGTCGAGCTGGCGCGTCAGCGCGGCGGCGTCGATCTCGAGGAAGCCGCCTGCCGTCGCGAACCCGGCGTTGTTGACCAGCAGGTCCACGGGCGCGACGTCGGGGCCGGACAGCCGCGCCGCCACCCGCTCCCGGTCCTGCGCGACGGACAGGTCGGCAGGCAGCACCTCGACCGCGATGCCTGCGCCACGGTGCCGGTCGGCCGCGGCCGCCAGGCGCTCCCGATTGCGGGCGACGAGCACGAGGTCACGGCCGTCCGCCGCGAGCCGCGCAGCGAACGCGGCGCCGATGCCTGCAGTGGCTCCGGTGATCAAGGCTGTGGGCACGGGCTCACCCTACTGACGGACGGACGAGGGGCCTTCAGCTCAGTGGTCCATCCGGTACTGCGCACCCTGTGCCTGCTCCAGCGCGGCGGCGACCTCCGCGAGATCGGCGAGCAGGTCCTGGACCCGGTCCGGGGTGGAACCCAGCGGTGCCGTGGCGAGAACCCAGGACTCCTCGGCCCACAGCAGCTCGACGTCGCTCCCGACGGCGTCGCTGGCGTCGGCCAGCCGGGGGGTGAGCAACGGGCGCACGGAGTCGGTGTCGGCCACGAAGGCGTACCGCTCGCCGACCGGCTCCAGCAGGTCGAGGCCGGCGTCGTCGGGCAGCGGCGCCGACGGCAGGCGAAGCTCGACAGCCGCCGGCAGCTGCTCCCGCATCTGCACGGCCACCAGCACCGAGGTGAGCCGGCCGGCCTGCTCGTGGTCGAACACGTAGGCCTGCCGGGGCCCGTCCGGAGTGGGGACGTCGCCGCTCATCAGGTTGCGGGCCACCCCGGGGCCGCCCTGGTGGATCGTCCCGTACCGCCACCGGCTGGGCAGTACCGGATCCGTGTCGAGATACTCCCAGCCCCGGAGCGCGGCCCACCGCTTCCGGTCCTTGCCCCCGCCCGCCCTGCCCCGAGCGTCGACGAACAGCAGCACGGCGCCAAGCGGCAGCGCAATCACGGCAATGACGAGCAACACCGTCGACCAGAGATCCACGACCGCTGAGCCTAGTCCCGCCGCCCCCCAGCATCTAAAGATCCCGCGAGTCGGTACGTAGTGGCGCACGAGTGGACCCCGCCGCTCACGTCATGCGGCCACGGAACGGGTGAGCCGACGCCAGAAAGCGCCGACTCACCCGCCACTTCGTACCGACTCGCGGGTGAGGGCGCCGGTGCCGCCGGCGGCGGTGGGGTCGAGGGTGATGTGGACGGTGTCGCCTTCGCGGACGTCGCCGGCGAGCAGCTCGCGCGCGAGCTGGTCGCCGATCGCGGACTGCACGAGCCGCCGCAGCGGCCGCGCCCCGTAGACGGGGTCGAAGCCGTTCATGGCGAGCCACTCGCGCCCGGCGTCGGAGACCACCAGCGTGAGCCGGCGCTTCGCGAGGCGGCGGCGCAGCACGTCGAGCTGGATGTCGACGATGTGGGTCAGCTCCTCGGTGGTCAGCGCGTTGAACACCACGACGTCGTCGAGCCGGTTGAGGAACTCCGGCTTGAAGTGCCGCGCCACCACCGACAGCACCGCGTCCCGACGGCCGCGGTCGTCCAGGCTCGCGTCGGCGATCGCCTGGGACCCCAGGTTCGAGGTGAGCACCAGGATCGTGGTGCGGAAGTCGACCGTACGGCCCTGGCCGTCGGTCAGCCGCCCGTCGTCGAGCACCTGCAGCAGCGTGTCGAAGACGTCCGAGTGCGCCTTCTCCACCTCGTCGAACAGCACCACCGTGTACGGACGGCGCCGGACCGCCTCGGTGAGCTGCCCGCCCTGGTCGTAGCCGACGTACCCGGGCGGGGCGCCGACCAGGCGCGCCACGCTGTGCTTCTCCGAGTACTCGCTCATGTCGATCCGCACCATCGCCCGCTCGTCGTCGAACAGGAACGCCGCGAGTGCCTTGGCCAGCTCGGTCTTGCCGACGCCGGTGGGCCCGAGGAACAGGAACGAGCCGGTGGGTCGATTCTCATCCGCGATGCCGGCGCGGGCGCGGCGAACGGCGTCGGACACGGCGCGCACCGCCTCGGTCTGGCCCACCACCCGCCTGCCGAGCTCGTCCTCCATGCGCAGCAGCTTGGCCGCCTCGCCCTCGAGCATCCGCCCGGCCGGGATACCGGTCCACGCCGAGACCACGTCGGCGACGTCGTCGGGCCCGACCTCCTCCTTGAGCATGACGTCGGCGTCGGGCGCCGTGACGCCCGTGGCGTCGGCCAGCTGCTTCTCCAGGCCTGGGATCTTGCCGTAGCGCAGCTCGGCTGCCCGGCCGAGGTCGCCGTCGCGCTCGGCCCGCTCGGACTCCCCGCGCAGCGCCTCGAGCTGCTCCTTGAGCTCGCGCACCGACTCGATCGCGCCGCGCTCGTTCTGCCAGCGCGCGGTCAGGGCGGACAGCTGCTCGCGCTGCTCGGCCAGCTCCGCGCGCAGCGCCGCCAGCCGTTCGATCGACGCGACGTCGGACTCCTTCGCCAGCGCCATCTCCTCGATCTCCAGCCGGCGCACGGCGCGCTCCACGGTGTCGATCTCGACGGGCCGCGAGTCGATCTCCATCCGGAGCCGGGACGCCGCCTCGTCGACGAGGTCGATCGCCTTGTCGGGCAGGAACCGGGCGGTGATGTAGCGGTCCGACAGCGTGGCCGCGGCGACCAGGGCGGCGTCGGTGATCCGCACGCCGTGGTGCACCTCGTAGCGCTCCTTGAGCCCGCGCAGGATGCCGACGGTGTCCTCCACCGACGGCTCGCCCACGTAGACCTGCTGGAAGCGGCGCTCCAGGGCGGGATCGCGCTCGATCCGCTGCCGGTACTCGTCGAGGGTGGTGGCGCCGACCAGCCGCAGCTCACCGCGCGCGAGCATCGGCTTGATCATGTTGCCGGCGTCCATCGCCCCCTCGCCGGTGGCACCCGCCCCGACGATCGTGTGCAGCTCGTCGATGAACGTGACGATCTCGCCCGCGCTCTCGGTGATCTCCTTCAGGACGGCCTTGAGCCGCTCCTCGAACTCGCCGCGGTACTTCGCTCCCGCCACCATCGCCCCCAGGTCGAGGGAGACCACGCGCTTGCCGCGCAACGACTCGGGGACGTCACCGGCGACGATGCGCTGGGCCAGCCCCTCGACGATCGCGGTCTTGCCCACGCCGGGCTCGCCGATCAGCACCGGGTTGTTCTTGGTGCGCCGCGAGAGCACCTGCACCACGCGACGGATCTCGGTGTCGCGCCCGATCACCGGGTCGAGCTCACCGGAGCGGGCCCGGTCGGTGAGGTCGACGCCGTACTTCTGCAGCGCCTGGTAGGTGCCCTCGGGATCGGGACTGGTCACGCGGGACGCGCCGCGCACGCGTCCGAAGGCCTCGCGCAGCGCGTCGGGGGTGGCGCCATGGCGGCGCAGCAGGTCAGCGACCTGGCTGCGCCCCTGATCGCGGGGCGCCGACGCGAGTCCGACCAGCAGGTGCTCGGTGGAGACGTACTCGTCGCCCATCTCGGTGGCCAGCTGCTGTGCCGCGGAGATGGCGGCCAGCGAGTCCCGCGACAGCTGAGGAGCGCTGACCGTGGCCCCTGCCGCCGAGGGCAGCCGGTTGCCGAGCTGGGCGAGCTCGGAGCGTACGGCCCCGATGTCCGCCCCGACGGCGGTCAACAGCGGCGCGGCGATCCCGTCACCCTGGGCGAGCAACGCCGCCAGCAGGTGTGTGGGACCGACGTCGGGGTTGCCGGCAAGTGCCGCGGCCTGTACGGCGGCTGAGATGGCCTGCTGCGTCTTCGTGGTGGGGTTGAAGGAGTCCATCCCTCACGTCCTCCTGCGGTAGTCCTGGACACCGTCGTCGTGTCCACCTCTGGACAACGTCAGGAAAGTTGAGTGTGTTCCACTCAGGTTCGGATCACACCGGCCGGTCGAGGAAGCACGGACGGGTGACAGAATTCGTGGTGCCACCCAGACACAGTGCCATCAGCACCGTCGGGGAGCTACAGTCACCGCTCGCCCGCCGCGTTACGCTTGAGCCGACCACCCCCATGGCCAGCGTCCCCGAACCGAGCAGAGAGCCGGCCGTTGATGACCGCTGAACAGTTGCTCACCGCCGGCCGCTCCACGACCGGCGAGTCCCGCGGCAAGCCGTCGGAGATGGTCGAGGTCATCCGGGCCAGCTTCGCCGCGACCGAACCTCACGCCGACGAGCTCGCGCGGCACTTCTACGCCACGCTGTTCACGATGGCCCCAGAGATCCGGGAGCTGTTCCCGGCCCACATGCAGGTGCAGCGCAGCCGCCTGCTGCGGGCGCTGGTGCACATCGTGCAAATGGTCGACAAGCCCAAGGAGCTCCTGCTGTTCCTCGAGCAGCTCGGCCGTGACCACCGCAAGTTCGGCGTGCTGGCCGAGCACTACGACGTGTTCGGGACGGCGCTGCTGAGCACCATCGGCATGTTCGCAGGCAGCGCGTGGACCCCCGTCGCCGAGCAGGCCTGGAACGACGCCTACACCATCGTGGCCGGTGCGATGCGCACCGGCGCGCAGGGCGAGCGCGGCTCGACGTCCTGGTCCGGCCGGGTGCTGGAGCACAAACGGATCGGCCGGGACATCGCGACGATCACGTTGCAGACGAGCGAGGCCGTCCCCTACCGAGCCGGCCAGTACCTGAGCGTGGAGATCCCGCAACGCCCACGCCTGTGGCGGTACCTCTCGCCGGCCAACGCACCGCGGTCCGACGGCGTGCTGGAGTTCCACGTCCGCGCTGTCACCAACGGCTGGGTGAGCCCGGCGATCGTGGCGCACTCCCGAATCGGCGACACCTGGCGGATCGGCCCGCCCATGGGCCGCATGCACGTCGAGTCCGGAACCGGACGCGAGCTGCTGATGGTCGCGGGCGGCACAGGGATGGCGCCGATGAAGGCCCTGCTCGGCGATCTCGCGAGACGCCCGGAGCAGCCCCGCACCCAGGTGTTCGTCGGCGGTCGCAGCTGGGACGATCTCTACGACTTCGCCTCGATACGCAAGCTCTCCTACAGCAACACCTGGCTCGACGTCATCCCGGTCGTGGAGAGGGACGACGTGGCATCGGGCGCCGAGATCGGCACCCTGGCCGACGTCGTCACGCGCTACGGGGCGTGGGCCGACCACGAGACGCTGGTCTGCGGCTCGCCGTCGATGATCCGAGCCACGGTGTCACGGATGCTGGTGGCGGGCACACCGCTCGACCGCATCCGCTACGACCCGTTCACGATGGACTGACCCGGGAGCTATCGGGGTGGCTTCGGCCGCCAGACCACCAGCGCCTGCCGGCGGTCCACCGGCACCAGGTCCCGGCGGTAGGACGCGTGCACGCTCGCGGCGGCCTGCTCCGCGGCGGAGTGCGCGGCGAGCAGCTCCTGCGCCATCTGGTCCAGACGGGAGCGCAGCTCCTCCACGAGCTGTTCCAGCTCGATGATCCGCTTGATGCCCGCGAGGTTCACGCCCTCCTCCTGGGAGAGCCGCTGCACCTCGCGGAGCAGCGCGATGTCGTGCGCCGAGTAGCGCCGCCCCCCGCCCGCCGACCGGCCGGGGCTCACCAGCCCCAGCCGGTCGTAGCTGCGCAGCGTCTGGGCGTGCAGCCCGGCCAGTTCCGCAGCCACCGAGATGACGAACACGGGGCTGTCGGGGTGGACCCCCGGAGGGAGCCCCGGACCGCTCATCGCCCGGTCCCGAGCACGTCGGCCCGCGGGTCGAACGACTTCGTGGCCGCGGCGTAGGACTGCAGCGCCGCCGCGGCGGCGTCGTCCAGCTTCGTCGGCACCGCCACCTCGACGGTGACGAGCAGGTCACCGGTCTTACCTCGGCGCGGCACTCCCCGCCCGCGCACGCGGAAGGTGCGCCCGCTCGCGGTGCCCGCGGGGATCTTCAGCGACACCGTGGAGTCGAGCGTGGGTACCGTCAGCGTGCTCCCGAGCACCAGCTCAGGGTAGGTGACGGGCACCGTCAGCGTCAGGTCGTCGGCGTTGCGCTCCGAGCGTCCGAACAGGCGGTGCGGGGTGACGTGCACCTTGACGTAGAGGTCACCGGCCGGAGCTCCGCCACGTCCGGGTTCACCCTGCCCCTTGAGCCGCACCTGCTGCCCGTCGAGCACCCCCGCCGGGACGCGGACGGTGAGCGAGCGGGTACGCGTGCTGACGCCCCCGCCCCCGCACTCCGGACACGGATCGTCGATGATCCGGCCCGTACCCCGGCAGTCCCGGCACGGCTCGGAGAACGCGAACGCGCCCTGGCTACGGCTGACCAGGCCGACCCCGCCGCACGTCGGGCACGACCGCGGGGTGCTGCCCGGCCGGGCCCCGGTGCCGCCACAGCGTTCGCATCGGCCCGGCGCGGAGAGCCGCAGCGCTACCTCGGCGCCGCGCACGGCGTCGGTGAAGTCGATCACCAGCTCGCTCTCGACGTCAGCGCCGCGCCGGGCCCCGTTCGCCGTCGCCCCGGTGGGGCCGGCCCGGCCACCGCCGAACAGGTTCCCGAACAGGTCCCCCATCCCGGCCCCACCGGCCCCGGCCCCGGCCCCGGGAGCGCCGGCGCCGGCGAACAGGTCGTTCAGGTCAAAGCCCTGCCCGCCAGCACCGCCGCCGAAGCCCCCGGGGCGGAAACCACCGGGATAGGCGCCTGCGCCCCCTCCGAAGCCGCCGCCCGCGAACAGCGCGCGGGTCTCGTCGTACTCGCGGCGCTTCGCGTCATCGGACAGCACGCCGTAGGCCTCGGACACGGCCTTGAACCGGGCCTCGGCGGTGGCGTCCCCGGGGCTGGCGTCCGGATGCAGCTTGCGAGCGAGCTTCCGATACGCCTTCTTGATCTCATCGGTGGACGCGCCGGAGGCGACGCCCAGCTCGCGGTAGAAGTCCTTCTCGATCCAGTCGCGCTGGGTCACTTCGCCTCCTCGCGCCGTCTCAGGACCCTTCGGCCGGGTCGGGCCCGGGCCGTGCCGTGCGGGGCTGGGTCGTCTCGGACTGGGTCGTCTCGGACTGGGTCGTGTCGGGATGAGTCGTCTCGGGCTCGGGAGGCGGCACGTCGGCGTCGATCGTGTCGCCTGCGGGCACAGGCTCGGCGCCGGCACCGTCGTCGGCACGGTCGGTGACCGTCACCATCGCGGGCCGCAGGATGCGGTCAGCGATGCGGTATCCGCGGCGGAGCACCGTGGCGACCACGCTGACGGTCGGTCCGTCGACCTCGGTGGTGTCGTGCTGCACGGCCTCGTGTACCGACGGGTCGAAGGGCTCGCCCTCCAGCCCGAACGGCTCCAGGCCGAGCTTCTGCACCACCGACACCAGCTTGTCGGCGACGGCCTTGAACGCCCCGGTGAGGTCACCGTGCACCTCCGCCCGGTCCAGGTCGTCGAGCACGGTGAGCAGCTCGGAGACGAACTGCACCCGGGCCCCGACGAGCACGCTCTCGCGGTCGCGGTCGACGCGGCGCCGGTAGTTGGCGTACTCCGCGTTGACCCGCTGCAGGTCGGCGGTGCGCTCGGCCACCTCGGCGGCGAGCTCCGCCGCCGCGACGGCCTCCGCCGCGTTGTTGTCGGGCACCGATGGCTCCTCTGGCGACTCCTCTGCGGGTGCGGTCCCGGCCGGCGGGCCGGCCGGGACGCGCACCGCACCGGTCACCGGGTCGATCCGGCGCCGGTCCCGGACCACGACCCGCTCGCCGTCTGTGCCGTTCTCGGCACGTTCGTTGCGGTCGTGATCGCTCACTTCTTGTCCTTCTCCTCGTCGACGATCTCGGCGTCCACCACGTCGTCGGCACCGGAGTCGGGCCCGGCACCGGGACCGCCCTGGGCCTGGCCGTCGGCACCGGGTGCACCCTCAGCACCCGGCTGCTGGTACAGCGCGGCACCCATCTTCTGCGACTCGGTGGCGAGCTTCTCCATGGCCGCCTTGATCGCCGCGGTGTCGGTGCCCTTGAGCGCCTCCTGCGCCTCGCCGAGCACGGCGTTGACACCGTCCTTGACATCGGCGGGGAGCTTCTCGTCGTTCTCCTTGACGAACTTCTCCGTCTGGTAGACCAGCGACTCGGCCTGGTTGCGGACCTCGGCGTCCTCGCGACGCTGCTTGTCCTCCTCGGCGTGCTGCTCGGCCTCGCGCATCATCCGGTCGATCTCGTCCTTGCCTAGGGCCGAGCCGCCGGTGATCGTCATGGCCTGGCTCTTGCCGGTGCCCATGTCCTTGGCCGACACGTTGACGATGCCGTTGGCGTCGATGTCGAAGGACACCTCGATCTGCGGCATGCCACGCGGGGCGGGCGGCAGGCCGGTGAGCTCGAACATGCCGAGCTTCTTGTTGTAGGCCGCGATCTCGCGCTCGCCCTGGAACACCTGGATCTGCACGGACGGCTGGTTGTCGTCGGCCGTGGTGAAGATCTCCGACCGCTTGGTGGGGATCGTGGTGTTGCGCTCGATGAGCTTGGTCATCACCCCACCCTTGGTCTCGATGCCCAGCGACAGCGGGGTGACGTCGAGCAGCAGGACGTCCTTGACCTCGCCGCGCAGCACACCGGCCTGCAGGGCGGCGCCGACGGCGACGACCTCGTCGGGGTTCACGCCCTTGTTCGGCTCCTTGCCGCCGGTGAGCTCCTTGACGAGCTCGGTGACGGCGGGCATGCGGGTGGAGCCGCCGACGAGCACCACGTGGTCGATCTGGCCCACCGAGATCCCGGCGTCCTTGATCACCTGGTTGAACGGCGCGCGGGTGCGGTCGAGCAGGTCGGAGGTGATCCGCTGGAACTCGGCGCGCGAGATCGTCTCGTCGAGGAACAGCGGGTTCTTGTCCGCGTCGACGGTGATGTAGGGCAGGTTGGTCGTGGCCGTGTTCTGGCTCGACAGCTCGATCTTCGCCTTCTCGGCGGCCTCCCGAAGCCGCTGCATGGCCATCTTGTCCTTGGTCAGGTCGATGCCCTGAGAGGACTTGAACTTGTCGACGAGCCAGGTGATGACGCGCTCGTCCCAGTCGTCGCCGCCGAGGTGGTTGTCGCCGTTGGTGGCCTTGACCTCGACGACGCCCTCACCGATCTCGAGCAGGGACACGTCGAACGTGCCCCCGCCGAGGTCGAAGACCAGGATGGTCTGGTCCTTCTCGCCCTTGTCCAGGCCGTAGGCCAGCGCCGCCGCTGTGGGCTCGTTGACGATGCGCAGGACGTTGAGGCCCGCGATCTGGCCGGCTTCCTTGGTCGCCTGGCGCTGCGCGTCCTCGAAGTACGCGGGGACGGTGATCACCGCGTCGGCGATCTCCTCACCCAGGTAGGACTCAGCGTCGCGCTTGAGCTTCTGCAACACCCGCGCGCTGATCTCCTGAGCGGAGTACTTCTTGCCGTCGACGTCAGGAGTGGACCAGCCGGTGCCGATGTGGCGCTTGACCGACCGGATGGTCCGGTCCACGTTGGTGACGGCCTGGTTCTTCGCCGACTGCCCGACGAGCACCTCGCCGTTGCGGGCGAAGGCGACGACGGACGGGGTCGTCCGAGAGCCCTCCGAGTTGGCGATGACCGTCGGCTCGCCACCCTCCAGGACGGAGACGACGGAGTTGGTGGTCCCGAGGTCGATGCCGACCGCACGAGCCATGGTGGTTGCCTCCAAGTAGCTTTGAGTTCAGGTCGCTCAAGTCTGCCACAGGTCCGGCCAAGGGGTCACACCGACCTTGAGCCGTCCCCGCTCAACTTGCTCACCTGCTCCAACGCGGCACCCGACGCTCGTGTTCCCGCTTCGTCCCGGCATCGGGGGTCTCACTTGGGTCCCGCTTCACGGGTCGGGCTTCCCAGGGTGTCGGGTAGTGGTCCACGATCACCCACCACGAAGGGCGACGCGACGAGCACTGGGGACGTGACGGGATGGGCCGTGAGGGCCAAGCAGGCGACGGTAACGTCGAGCTGCGGATCATGCTGGACGAGGCGGAGCTGACCAACACCGCGCTGGCGCGCCTGGTGGTGCTGGCAGCCGCCGAGGAAGGGAGACACGTCGGGACGAACACCACCGCGGTCCGGCGGATGCTGGACGGCTCCCAGCCGCACTGGCCGGTGCCGCGGCTGGTCGCCAAGGCGCTGTCGCGCAGGCTGCACCGCGAGGTCGACGTCAAGGCGTGCGGGTTTGCCGACCGCTCCCTCGTGGCCGAGGATGTCCACGACGGGCTGCGCTGTGCAGGGACGCTGGACAGCACCGCCCGCACGATCGTGGAGTTGTCGGGACGAGATATGAGACGGCGCAAGTTCCTGCTGGGGTCGTCGTTCCACGCGGCGGCGTTCTCCCAACCGGCACTCTTCGCGCTCACGGTGCCTCCGGTAGGGAGCACCGCGCGTCGCGGGGGCGTGCGGGTGGGCATGACCGAGGTGGCGCTGCTCACCGATCACGTCACCCACCTGCGCCAGCTCGATCACCGTTACGGTGCGGGTGGGCTGGGGCTGCGCGAGCAGGTGGTGTCGCTACTGCACCACGAGGCCAACCAGCTGCTGCACGCCACCTACTCGGACAAGACCGGCAAGGCACTACTGACCGCAGTCGCGCAGGCCACCAAGCTCGCTGGCTACACCGCGGCCGATATGGGCCGACACGCGCTGGCGCAACGGTACCTGGTACAAGCGTTGGATCTGGCGATGGCTGCCAGCGACCGGCACTACGCGGCCGCAGTGCTCAGCGAGATGAGCTCGATGACCGCGCAGATCGGGCAGAACTCCCTCACCGAGCACGACCGGCTCCAGCACGGACGCCAGGCAGTGGCCCTGGCCCGAGCCGGACTGGCCGTCACCCAGGGCACGGCTACCCCAGCGCTGGCCGCTAATCTGCACGCCGACGAAGCACGCGGTTTCGCCTTGCTCGGCGACGCCCGCGAGGCGCACCGCGCGATGCTGGCCGCCCAGCGGTCCTACGAGTCGATCTGTCCCGACGATGAGCCGCCCTGGCTGAGCCTGTACACCGAAGCCCAGCTCTCCGCGAATCTCGGCAAGTGCTTCAGTCTCCTCGGTGAGGCCGAGCAAGCCATCAAACTGAGCACTGTCGCGGTGCGCGACTACGAGCCCTGGCGAATCCGTCACCGCTGCTTCGCGCAGACCGACCTGGCTGGCGCCTACCTGCTGGGCAATGACCTGGAACAGGCTGCGGCCTCGGGTCGGGACGCGCTGCGCTCAGCCGCCGAGGTCCGCTCCACCCGCACCCTCGACCGGCTACGCACCCTGCAACACCAGATCAAACCCCTGCGCACCAGCTCACCACACCTGCGGGAGCTGGACGAACGGATCACATCCCTGCTCACCCGCACCGACGCCCGCGCAGACCAACTATCCCACCCCAGATGACCACGTCCGATCAACTGCACCGTTCCGCTGGTCGAACCCGCGAGCTCGGACTCTGGGTGAGTCAATCTACCGCGCCGAAGGGCCCTCTCCCGCGTCGCGATCTACGGTGAGGGTGCCCGAGTTGCGATGGCGATCGGGCCGCGGAGTGCGACGATCGGGGGCAACCGTGTACGAGGGCAAGCTCTGGCTGGCCGGCAACGTCTCGCACCGGCTGGCACCGCGGACGGTCCGGCCGCGCGACGCGAGTGTGAAGCTGACGGAGAACTGCCAGGCCCGCTGCGTCACGTGTGACTACTGGAAGCACCGGTGGCAGGACAGGATCGACACTGCGGCGGCGATCGGCCTGCTCGGCAGGTTGGGGGACATCGGCGTCACCACGCTCCGGTTCACCGGTGGTGAACCGCTCCTGCGGCGGGACTTCTTCGACGTCCTCGCGGGTGCCGACACCGCGCGGTTCGCCACGATCGGGCTGCAGACCAACGGGTTGTTGTTGCGCCGCTTCGCCCAGCAGGTCAACGACTCGCCCATCACGCATGTCGCCGTGTCACTGGATGCCGTCGACGAGCGGAACGACCAGATCCGAGGCGTCCGTGGTTACTTCGCCAGGGCGATGGAGGGCATCTCGCTGCTGCGCGGCAAGACGACGATCGTCGCGATGACGCTCAACCAGGTGGAAGCCGGTGATCTCGACGAGTTGCTCGACCATGTGGAACGGGTGGACGGCTACCTCGCCTGCAACCTGCCCGACAACCGCCTCTACTTCCTCCAGGACGCCTCGCTCGCCGGTCTCTGGCCGGACGAGGAGACGAGCGATCGGAGCGTCGACACGCTGCGCAGCCGGTTGCCCGAGCAGTTCGCGGACTACGAGCTGGACTACGTGCGCCGTTATCTCCGTGCGGGCACGCCAGGGCTGCGAGACCTGAACCCGAGCTGCGTCCTCGGCTACACCACCGTGTACATCACCTCCGACGGCGTGGTCCGCTCCGGCTGCTACGTCCTTCCGGCCATCGGCAACATCCTCGATCAGGACATCGAGGAGATCCTCGACTCTCCCGAGTATCAACAACGGTGTCAGGCCATGCTGCGCCTGGAGTGCACCCAATGCCACTTAGCTTATTTTGATCATGAAACCGGCTTCGCCGGGAGCCGAGCGCCTGACCAGGGCAGACGTGTCACTACCGGATGATCGCGTAGCTCTGACTGGGTCAGGTCGCTGACAAGAAAGTGCAGGTCAGAGCGTTGATCAACTTAAGCTAAGTGGCATTGGGAGTGCACCGGCTGTGCCTGCAACGTGTTCACGAGCCTGCGCACCAAGAACGCGGTGCAGGACCGCATCCGGTCGTTGCAAGACCACACCCGGTCGCGTCCGGTCGATCGGATACCGCCGACCGCGTAATCGGCCGGGCACCCCGGGCCGAGGAGATCGAGCTGCGCCGCGAGCGGTTTGTAGCTGTAATGAAATAAGTCAATTTTTTGAGGAGGCCGCCAACGCCCTGACCAGCGCAGATGCAATTTAACGCGATTTATTTAATTAATTACGATCCCTTTCCGGGTGGGCGTCAACGAGGACGAGCCCGTCCGGCTGGATTTAATCGGCTGGAGCCAGACGGCAATGATCCGTCCGGCTCAGACGGTGAGATAGCGGTTGAGCGCGACGAACTACATAGTGAAGAGTGCCATCGTCGGTATCGGAACCCGAACTTTTCTCTCCGCCATTAGAGAGTTATAATATGTGCTCAGGTGTCTTCAGCCATTGGAGGGCCCATCGAAGGACCTGCGCTCGCAGGCCGGACGGATCTCCAAGATGAGCGCGTGGGATCCCGACAACCTCCTCTGTGTGATCGGCGTGTCCCCTCCGTCTCCGCGCGGTGTCGGCGCTGCTCAGCCCAGCGTGACCCCGTTGTCGCTGATCCGGGGATCAACTACTACCAGCCAAGCAGCAGGCGCCCAATCCCCGCCGTATGCCTGCAATCTTCTGGAAAGTGATCGGGACCCGAACAGCTCCGCTAGCGAACCATCGAGAAGTACCCTATACGGGTATAAGCTCGTCGACGAAGCTTTCGACGCTCTCGTCCGCTTCCACATCAATCCAACCGAGCGTTGCAAGGTTCACGACGGCGCGAGCAATGTCGGCATAAGCGAACGGCGGGTTTCGACGGACCTTCCACTGTTCTACGGCTGCTATAACGTCTCCAGCCGTCGGACGAGCGCCCCTCTCCTCCGTGAGGCGCGCAGCGGCGAAGTGGACGGTTGCCGCAACCTCGCACTGTGTCGTATCCAGGCGAGACATCAGGCTTGTGACGCGCTCAATCGCCAGGTGCCACGCTGATAAAGACTGCTGAGCACTCTGCCTAACGTTGTCATATGTCGAACCGACCTTCGTCTCGAACATGCGCCCCACGCGCTCTTCTCTAACTAAGCCGTTATTTTGGAGACGACCGATCGTGCGCTTCAGATCCTCGGCATACGGGCCAAAGCTAGCTGCCTCAAAAGTTAAGCCGGTCGGAACTCCGGCAACTGTTGCAAAATAGGCTAATTTCTGAAACTTGATGCGGCCCACCGGCCAACTATGCTTCCGAGCCTCGACGCGCTGTAGAATTTCCACAAGAGCGAGTATCGGCGCTGGAACTCGAGTGGTGGACCCATCTTCGTGCTCCTCGCCAGCGCTGAATAGTTCTGTCTGTGCATCCTCAACCGAGAGCTCGTGAGGCACATAGAGTTCGACTGGGATGCCAAGGCGGGCGAGCCCGAGCACCAACGTCGGACCGACGACTTCCCAGTCGAGTTGTCCGTTCCCGCAGCCGAGCGGTGGGACGGCGATGGATTTAATGTTCCACTGCTTGACGAGCTCGACCAGGGCGTCTAGCCCAGCCTCGATATCTGAAAGCTTGCTGACTGCCCGCCAGTGCCCCTTAGTTGGGAAGTTAACGATCAGGTGCTGTCCGGCGTCGAAGACATACGGCCGACCAAGCTGTACCTCCTTGCGTTCGCAGCGAAGGACGTAATCAGCGAACATTTCTGGATAGGCGCGCTTGAACTGAAGCGCAACACCCTTACCCATAACGCCGACGCAGTTGACCGTGCTGATCAACGCGTGTGCGCTGGACTTGAGTAGATCGCCCTTGGCCAACTTCACGCCACTTTCAGCTGAAGAAGACATTTGGTTTCACCTCCACGGGCAAGCTAGGGGCGAGTGATCGGCACGCTTCGGCCTGCGCAGCCGTCTCCGCATAAAAACCTCGAAGCATCGATGGCGCAACTGATACTAGGTAGTCGTAATGAAATAAACTATCGATTTGATCTCTCCTTGATAGTATAGTTCCAGTCGCCGTGAAACGCGTGCCGCTCGATGGGAATCGCCTCCTTCTGCGCGTCGGTGAGCTTTATCTTGGTGGGGTAGTCCCGGGGG
>JBBSQN010000080.1:0-25814 GCA_038257875.1 Mycobacteriales bacterium | reverse complement strand
GCCGGTGCCATCGGCGGCGCCAGACGCCTGCGGATACCCCTGCCCCATCTGTCAACCTCAGCTACTTTCGGGAACTCGCAGGTGACGAAGTTAGCACGTCAACCGTGGTATCCCCCTGCGACTTCCGGAGGTCTGAGCCTGCTGGTGGCACCTCCACCGTGCGGACTGCGTAGGCCTTCTACGTTGATGTCGCCGCCAACCGCTACGTCCATCTCCGATGGGCCCGGAGGATAGCCGACAACTACGCCGTGCTGCTCCGCGACGCCGTGCACACCGAGCAGGCTCGTCGCCTTCGATGCTTTCGTAGACCGCGTCCTCCACCACACCGATCAGTACCCGCTGCTACCGCGCCGATGCAGGTGAACACACCTTCACCTGCCTCGACCTCGATCTGTGTCGCAGATGGCCACCTCGGTGGGCCTCTCGCCATCATGCGGCATGCTGGGAGGAAGGCTCCTCCCCTGGCATGTTCGTTGCGGCATCGCCTGGCAGGTGATCTACGAGTCCCCACCGGACAGTGATGTTGATCTGGGTCACTGGTCCGGTGGTGGGAAACCGGCCGTCGTTCGGGTGGTCGTGACGGCACTGTGGTTGCGGTCCACCGAACATCACCTCATGGTCGTGTTCGTGGGGGAGCGAGCCGACCGGGGTGTCTCCGAGTGCCCGGCGGTGGAACGGGGGCAGGGTGGGAGGGCGTTCCTGTCTGGTGAAACCCCGCGCGGGCTGGCTGGCCCGGCGTGGCATGCGCTGACCCGGTCGGCGGGCACCCGGTCGGTGGAGGGCCGACCGATCACGGTGGTCACCGACTACCGGGGAGCAACCGCCCTGCTCGGCAGCCCGCTCTGGAGCCGCGCCGCGGCACAGCGCGACGTCGTCGGGCCCGCCTCGGCGATGTCGGTCACCGACATGGACCCGCCCCGGCACACCCGGTTTCGCCGGTTGATCGACCACGCGTTCTCGGCTCGCGCGGTCGAACGCCTGAGACCAGGCATCGCCCGACGAGCCTTCGAGCTTGTCGACGAGATCAGGACCACCGGCCCGCTCGCCGACCTCGTCACGCGCTTCTGCACCCCGTTCGCCTTCGGTGTGCACTGCGACCTGTTGGGCGTTCCCGAGGACGCCCGACCTGCGTTGCTCTCCTGGTCGTTGGCCCGTTCCGGGCAGCCGGGAGCCACTCCTGAGCAGATCGCGCATGCTGAGCGGGGACTGGCCCGCGTCGTCACCGACGTGCTGGACCGACAGCGACGCGCTGGCAACGGCACCGGACTGTTCCCGGCCCTGCTCCGCCGTCACCGCGACGAGGAGCTCAGCGATGACGAGCTCATCGGCCTGGCGGCCTCGATGTTCTTCGACGGCCACATCCTGGCATCGGCACAGATCGCCCAGGCCGTGCTGTGCTTGGTGCTGCATCCCGAGCAGCTGCGCCGAGTCCGGGACGACTTCACGCTGATCCCGGCGGCTGCCGAGGAGATCCTCCGCTTCAGTCCCGCGATCACAGTGGGGATGACCCGGGTGCCCACCGCGGCTGGAGCCAGCGCCGCAGGTGTTGCGTTCGGCCTGGTCAACCGCGATCCCGCGGTCTTCGGGCATCCGGACGGGTTCTCGATCGACCGTTGTCCGAACCGGCACCTGTCGTTCGGCCGCGGTGTGCACCACTGCCTCGGCGCTGCCTTGATGCGCCAGGAGCTGCACGTCGCGATCGAGGCGCTCCTGCGTGGTCTTCCCGGGCTGCGCCTTGCGCAACCCGAACACACGATCGCATGGTCGGCGAGCTTGGCCGTCCGGTCTCTCGACGCGCTCATGCTGGAGTGGTAGGCCTGGATCTCGCCCGCGCCTCCGGCTCAGCGCTTGGTGCGTCGGCGGGGCGTCCACTCGATGAAACCCGCGGCGCGGGCGTCGGCGGCGGTGCGGAACCACACCTCAGCCTTTGTCCGTTTGTAGTACGGACTGGTGGGTGGGTGGAACAGCATGGAGTCCTCGTTGCCCTTGATCGTGTAGTCCGGCCCGGGGGGCGAGCCGTCGGGCAACGATCGGGCCGAACCTGCCCCGTAGGGCCGTTCGCGGCCGTTCGCGGCCGATGTGGTCGGGGTCAGCGACGCAGCTGGCTCGGACGGGGTCGGATCCGCAGCTGGCGCCGGAGGCACGGCGACGTCGACCTCATCGACCTCATCGGGCGGGGCGGCTGGCGCCGGAGGCACGGCGACGTCGACCTCATCGACCTCATCGGGCGGGGCAGCTGGCGCCGGAGGCACGGCGACGTCGACCTCATCGACCTCATCGGGCGGGGCGGCTGGCGCTGGCGGCACGGCGGCGTCGACCTCATCGACCTCATCAGGCGGGGCGGCTGGCGCTGGCGGATGGTCGAGGACTGCTACGGATGTCGCTGGTCGTTGCTCGGTGGCCTCCGCCAGCCGTTCGCGGGGTTCGGGCGCTCGTACCTCGACTGATGACTCGTCGGTGGGCGGCGGCGGCTTGACGGGCGGTGCAGGTCGCTGACGATTGCGACGGCGGGCCGTGCTCGGGCGGGACCGCCCGCGCCAGGCCAGCACACCCAGGAGCAAGGCCAGCAGAATCGACTGGGGCTCCATGGTCAACCCCCTTCACTGATCCGCATCTGCGGCTGGTGGTGCCGGGGCGACTCCGCAGCCCCACGCGATCCAGACCTGCTCGCAATTGATCGAGCGTATCATCTGTGGGCGGTGGCGCAGAACAAGCGGAACCGTATCGGGGAGGTCCCTACGGCGGGCGTTCTCCGCGAGCCCGCGGGGGTATCACGCGGGGCGAGACCGGCTGGCGATTGTAGGGAGTTCCCTGATGTCGGCTCGCCTGCAGGGGTGGGACGCTGTTGGAGATCGAGCCCAGCCGGCGGCCGTGGGGTGCCGCTCACCTGCAACGACGCCACGTTCGACTACCTCAGTTCATCCGCTGTGCCACGCGGGTCGGGGTACTCGGCCGGCCGCGTGGAGCGTGCCGTGAGAGGACCAGCCATGACCACGACCTCCGCCGAGGTGTACCGGCTTCCCCGGGCGATCTTCCAGCACTGGAGGCACTCTTTCGAGGAGGACTCCGGTGGCGTGGAGGTGTTCCGGCCGGACGGGGCGAGCCTGCCACCGGCGCGTGGTCGCGACGGCTTCGAGATGCGCGCGGACGGCACGTTCATCCAGGAGGACATCGGACCCGCCGACGGCATCGTGATGGTGCCTGGTCGGTGGACGCTGCTCGGCCCGGCGCGGGTCGCCGCGTTCTTCGACGGCGCGCGGCCGGACTACGCGTTCGAGGTGCTCGAGGTCGACGACTCGGTGTTGCGGCGGCGGCTCGAGCCGGTGCCGCCGCGTGCCGACCGGTACGGCAGCGCCGCGGGGATGGACGAGGCGCAGCTGGCGAGCTACCGCGCCCTGCCGCTGGCCACGTCGTTCCGCCTCCTGGACTTCGACACGGCCGCCATCATCACGCTGCGGTCGTTCCCGCCGCAGTTCGTGCTCCGGGTGAGTGGTACCAAGCCGTACGCGAACATGGACGTCGAGCTGGTGCCGCTGGTTTACGTGCAGCAGCCGGAGTACTGGGAGATCGAGGTGGTCGGCTCCCTACGGGGGATCGGCCTGCCGGCCCTGACCCCGTACGCGGTCTCGCTCCCGCTCGCCGGGGTGATCGGCACGCGGGGGATCGAGGTGGTGGGGGCGTCGCGCCGCGAGCGGTTCGACCTGGTCCCCGCGCCGGCCGTGGCCGGGGTCTGCCGGGACTGGACCGCGTTCCTCGACAGCCAGCCGCCCGGGCCGTCGACGTTACGGGTGACCGGAACCTGCGAGTTCCCCACGGCCGGGTTCAGCGCCGAGCTGCGCCGCCGCGAGCCCCAGGGCGTCAACCCGCGGGACCTGCTCCTGGAGAAGGTCGTGCAGCCGCCCGAGGGCCCCGCGGCGACGGTGATCACGACGATCGACCTGCGCTACGAGGAGCAGGCGAACCCGGGCGACCTCGACACCGTGACGATCCTCCCCGACGGTCCGACCATCCCGGTACAGGAGGTGCAGTGATATGTCCGCGCCGGTGAACGAGCCCAACAGCTACGAGCTGAGCTGCGACGGCGTCACGCTGAACTACTCGACGAGCAGTTTCGACGGATCTCCGCGCCTGAGCTTCCGGGACGCCGAGCGGGACCTCAACTTCTCGGGTGCGGAGATCGGGACTCGTGCGACAGACCTCGGCACAGAGGTGACGGTGACCCTGGAAGTCGTCTTCGACGCACGGACGGTCACGTTGACGCTTCTCGTGCCCGCTATCAACCTCGGCGAGGCGCAGGAGGTCGAGTTCGCCACGGTGGCGATAGAGACGACCAACCTCACGACCATCGGCGGGCCGGCGTTGATCACCGGGCCGCTGCAGACCTACCGGGTCATCGAGCTGACCGGCACCGCGAAGAGCGTCCAGTTCTGACGACCCGTCCGTGAACGAGTACGCACCCGTCAGCCAGCGGCGGACAGATTACACATGATCGCCTCCCTTCCGGCGGTACTCGCCGAGGATGCCGGCCAGCATCTCGACGGACGCTGCGGCGTCCAGGGCGGGTCGGCGCAGGACGTCGAACATGGTGACCATGGAGGCGACGTCACCCTCGTCGCTGATCATGTATCCGCCGAACGGGCCATTGAAGTAGCCCAGCGGCGGGTCGGTGGCGGGATCGGCGAAGTGCAGCACGGTGAAGTTGTTGGCGACGCCTACATGGGCGGCCTGGATCGCGGGCAGCACCTGGATCGTGACGTTGTCGGTGTTCGCCGCGTCGAGCAGCTGCTCGAGCTGGGCCGTCATCCCGGCGGGGCCGCCGACCTCCAGCCGCAGCACGGACTCGCAGATCACGGCATGCAGCCGCAGCGGGTCCGGGCTGGTCAGCCGCTGCTGGCGCTGCATCCGGGCGTCGACCCACTTCGTGACCGCACTCGGGGTGACTACGTGCGGGGCGGCGACGTGGGTGGCGTGGGCGTACTCCTCGGTCTGCAGCAGGTCAGGAACGATGACTGGCTCGAACGTCGTGATCGCGACGGCATCCTCCTCGAAGTTCACCAGCGACCGGAGCCAGTCGGGCAGGCCGTAAATCGCCCACTGCCCTGCTCCCCGCCCGGCCTCGTCGCGGAGCTTCTCCAGCTCCGCGCGCACCTCTGCTGGCGCGTCCAGCTCGGCCAGCAGGCACACCAGATCCGACTTGCTGATCTTCGTCTTGCCTCGTTCCCAGTTGACCAGCGTGGCGTGGGTGCGCCCGATCGCCTCGCCGACGTCTACCTGCGTACGCCCGGTGGTCCCTCGCAGCCGTCGCAGCTCCGTGCCCAGCCGCCGCAGCGGCGTCGACGAGCCAGCCATACCAACCTCCCCTGTGGCTTCCCTACATACATGGGTAGCACGATATTTGATGTCAATTTCTAGTGAACATGGCACGGTAACGCGCGTGAGGGATGGGTGTTACACCGGCACTTCCGTGGCGTACCCGGGGCACCATGGCCTGGGACGAGCTCCGGTATGCCCTCGACCAGCTTGTCCAGATCACCGCTAGGATCTGCGCCTCGTCGCGGTAACTGGTCGCTCGAGACGAGCAGGGCGTCCTCCGTCGGCAGATCTCGGCTGGGCAGGTGCTGATGGTGGTCCCGAATCACCGGTGATCGTTACGAGACCTGCCTTGTCGCCCTCGGCAGGGCGATTCGCCGTATCTCGCAGCGATCACCATCGGGGAAGCCCGAGGTGTGGGCGTTGTCCTGTTCAGCGGGTTGGGGTGGAGCCAGATCTCGTTGCGAGTCTGTACCAGGCCCAGCTCGTGCGGGTCTGTGCAGGTTCCGGAGAGTACGCGGGAGCCCTGCTGGCAGTTTCAAGAACCTGCTCGACTGGACGGTCGGTGGCAGTGAGATCTACGGCAAAGCCGGTGGCCTGGATCAACGTCTCCTCGGTGGCGGTGCCGACGGGAGGGACGGACGCCCACGCGTCGCTGGCCAGGGTGCTCGGCTATGTCGGTGCCGACATCGTCGACGCGGCTTGCGCGCGCGTGCCCATGACACGCGGGGCGGTCGGCGCCGACGGAACGGTGACCGATCCGGAGATCCGCACCCGCATCGGTGACGTGCTGCAGACACTTCTGTACTACGAGAAGCCGACGTCCGGGACGTGAAGGACGCGGTGTTGGGATGGAGCCGGCTGGTCACTCAGACTTCTGGGGCGGTAGCGCTTCGCCACCAGCGGTAGCGCTTGAACCCGGCGAATCGCACGCCGGGCGTCTCGTCGACGATCTTTACCACGTCCGTGTGCGCAGGACGGCCCTGGACTGAGCTCTGGTGGGCGGCGACGTCGACCCACTCGGCGTAGTTGAGGACGCGCGTCCCGACGGTGCTGACGTGGAAGTGCGCGGCGAGCATCCCGGGTGCGGGATCGTCGTCACGCCCGACCTCGTCGAGCGCGTCGATCCACGCTGTTGCCTGCTCGGTGCTGTCGGTCTCGAAGGTGACGACCACGATGCAGCCCACGTCACCGGAGCTGACCTCCGGGACGACGCTGCGATGCAGTCGGTACGCGGTCACCCCGCGACGATCGATCCCGGGCACGGCGGGCGTCGACCCCAGCAACCCATTCCGTCTTGGCCCGGGTGAAGTTGTGGAACGCGCTCTCGTCGATCGCCTGCGAGTAGTGCAAAACGGTTGCCCCGTCCGTGCTTGCGTAGGCCGTATGCGACAGCAGGCCGTCGGGCCACCGGACCTGCCTCCACTGCTCGATGGCGGCCTCGGTGGCCGCCAGTTGACGCTGTGCTGTGTCGGCGGTCCATTCGCCCACCACGACGAGCCCGGCGTCCGGCCGGCCGGCCGGCCGATCTGTGGCAACGGGTCGGCTGGAGCTGCGGTGAGGTTGCGGCGCACGGCCACCACACTATGAGTGCACGTGCCGTTGCGAGGTGGGAGCGTGCGGAGCCCGGGTGGGTAGGCGTTTGTCCTGATCAGCGGCTCGGGGCGTGGTCCAGGGCGCGGAGCCAGATCCCGTTGCGTGTCTGTACCAGGCCCAGTTCGCGGGGGTCGGCGCAGGTTCCGGAGGAGCGGTGGGTGTCCCAGAGCTGGGCGTCGTCGAAGACCTGCCCGCACCCGCCGGTGCGTCGGCAGCAGTGGGCCCGCTCGAGCCCGACCCATGCGGTGCCGCAGCACGACATCCGCAGCATGCTTTCCATCAGCGCAGGGTACGGGGACCGATCGACCCGGCGCAGCAGCGATACGAGCAACTGTCGGATGTCGGGGTGCTATAGCAGGTCCGCAGCTTCGATGATGCGTAGGTCGCGCTCGGTTCCGTCTCCGAGCGCCCGCAACGCCTCCTGGTAGGCGGGGCTCTCGTAGGCGGCCACAGCCGCGTCGACGCTGTCGAACTCGATGAGCGTCGTCCGCTCCATGACTCCCGACTCGAACACGTGCGCCGGCAGGCCACGCGCAAGGAACCGCCCACCCGCGGCTCGTATCGCCGGTCTGGCCAGCTCGATGTAGGAAGCCAACCTCTCTGCATCGTTGATCGCCTGGAACGTGTTGATCCAGTACGCCTTCGCCATCGCTCCTCCGCCTCTCGACCAACCTGTCCTTCGGCGTGGTGTTCTCGGCCCTCGCCGCGACACATCAGGTGATCGCCGTGGAGCTGCAGGGTACGGCCGCGCCGCCGACACCCGACCGGGAGCTTACGATCGAGAACCCGAGAGTTCACGATCGTGCAGCGGACGCGGCAGGCCGACGTGCGAGCTGCCCGAGGAGTTCCTGGACCACTTCCGGTGAGGGTGTTGCTCGACACCAACGTGGCCATCTGGCTGGCCGCCGACCCGACGGTGCTGCGGTTCGAGGTGGTCGAGCTGCTCCGGGACGACGGTACCGACCTCGTTCTGTCGGCCGTCGTCGGGTGGGAGGCCGCGATCACGTGGCGCTCCGGAAAGCTGAAACTGCCCGAGCACCCGCGTACCTGGATCGCTCGGCTGGCCGGCGAGTTCGGGACAAGGGCACTGCCGGTCACCGAGACGCACGTCGTCGAGGTCGCCGACCTGCCCGACCACCACGGGGATCCGTTCGACCGGCTGCTCATCGCCCAGGCGCGGGTCGAGAACATCCCGATCGTGACCGCCGGCCGATCTTTCGGCCGTTACGACGTCGAGGTGATCACCGCCCGGTGAAGGTTCGGGTAGTGTCCGGGACGTACCGCATCGGTGGCGGGCTTCCTTCTCGTGGTCTGGTTCAGGAGGCTTGCCCATGCTCGACGTCGAGGTCCGCCCGTTTCGGCGTGATGACCGAGAGCAGCTGACAGCGCTGGTCAACGCGCACGTGCAGTCGGTGGTGCCCGGGGTGGCGGTGTCGGTCAACGCCGTGCTGAGCCAGCTCGAGCGGGAGCCGGGCGAGTTCGTCGTCGACCCGTGGGTCGTCCGGCGGGCGACGCTGGTCGCGGAGCAGCGGGGGCGGGTGACGGCGGCCGCGCACTTGCTGCGCTACGGCGACGGGCCCGACGTGGGGGAGTCCTACCGCGGCGCCGGTGAGATCCGGTGGCTGGTGTGCTGGCCCGAGGCACCCTACTGGCCCGCCACCGCGAGGACGGGCGACGCCGTCGCCGTCGCGGCGTTGGCCTGGTTGGGCCGGTCGGGGGCATCCCGGCTCTACGCCGACGGTGCGCTCCCGGCTCCCGGCGTCTACGGACTGCCCGACCAGTGGCCGCATGTGCACGCCGTCCTCGAGCGGGCCGGGTTCATCCCCGGCGAACGGACCGAGATCGTGTTCCTGGCCGATGTCGACGCGCTCGTTCGACCAGCGGCCCCTGTCGCGGGTCTGACCTGCCGGCGAACCCTGGGCGTCAACGGAACCCGCTTCACCGCCCAGCGTGACCACGACGAGCTGGGCTACCTCGAGGTGGAGCTACGCATCGGTGACGCCGGACGGATCGTGCGGCACGAGGGTTGGGTCGATATCGGCAACCTCCACGTCGACGACGTCGACCGACGACACGCGATCGCTGGCTGGTTGCTGGGCCAGGCCGCGGAGTGGTTGCGTCTCGGGCACGTCGACAGGCTTCTCGGCTATGCCGCGCCCGAGCAGGAGGAGCACAGGGCGTTCCTGCAACGCGCCGGGTTCCGCGAGCTGACCCGGACCAGGCGAGGCTGGGAGCGCACCCTGCCGACACCTCCGTTCAGCTGACGCACAGCTCGTTGCCTTCCGGGTCGCGCAGCGTGGTCGTGACAGGGCCGCGGTCCGCGGTGGTCCAAGCCAGGGTCGCGCCGAGCGCGACGAGGCGGTCGACCTCGGTGGCGGCGTGCTCCGCGCCCACCTGCAGGTCCAGGTGCACCCGGTTCTTCACGGTCTTCGGCTCGGGCACTCGCTGGAAGAACAGCCGCGGACCGCTCCCGTCCGGGTCGCGACACGTCGCGACGTCGCGGAAGGCCCTGCGCCCGTCGACCTCCACGACATCGGACTCCTGCAGCTGGCCGCTCTCGAGCAGCTGCCCGACGATGCCGCTGTGGTCCTCTAGCTCGTAGCGAAGCGCCTGCGCCCAGAACCGCGCGGCGGCGTGCGGGTCGGCCGCGTCGAACGCGACCTGGACCGTCGTACCTATGTTCCACCTCCGAACGAAAGGTAACCGGCTATAGCGGCGCGAGTGAGGAGGGGCACTTCGAGGTGGTGCGCCACCCCGATCGAGCTCGGGCCCGGCACGATCATGACCCCCATGGTGGTCGGACCCGACCGGGTACCGGTGGTGACCGACGCCGAGCACGCAGCCCGGGTCCCGGAGCTGGCGGTGCTCTCGGCCCTCGCACACGGGGCCGACCCGAACCGGAGCACGGTGCTGGATGCGCTGCTCAGCGCACTCACTACGGTCGATTCCCCGCGTGCCGAGTTGTACTGTGACCTTGTGCTCGCTGCGCTGCCCGAGGCAGCGCAGCGCTACCTGGAGGAACTCATGGCCACCGGAACGTATGAGTACCAAAGCGACTTCGCGCGCCGCTACTTCTCCCGAGGCAAAGCCGAAGGTGAAGCCGCGGGCAAGGCGGAGGGCAAAGCAGAAGGCAAGGCCACGGCGGTACTGGCGGTGCTCCACGCCCGCGGGATCGACGTTCCCGCCGACATCCGCACCCGCATCGTCGAGTGTTCCGACCTTGACCGGCTCGACACGTGGGTTCGTCGTGCAGCCACCGCCGATACGGTCCACGACCTGTTCGACTAACACCCTCATGCGATCTCGGTCAGCGGCGCCGTGCTCCTGTCTTCCGGCCGGACGCCTCGGGGCCAGCGTGGGAGCAGTACGTCGGCCGCTCTGGCCACTCCCACAATATCGCCACGTGATGGCGATTTTCTCGCTACCCAGTGGCGATGTTGCCACGCCGAGTGCGCGATCGCATCGAGCGCGGGCTCACCGACACCCCCTGTCGTCTTCGTCGCGGGTCCGCGTCAGGCTGGCAAGAGCACGCTGGTCCGGTTGATCCGTCCTGATGGGTACGTGACGCTCGACCGAGCCACCTCACGAGCCGGTGCCGCGGCCGACCCGGACGGTTTCGTGGCTGGCCTCCCGCCGTCTGTCGCGCTCGACGAGGTGCAGCGGGTACCGGATCTGCTGCTGGCGATCAAGGCTGCGGTCGACGACGACCGGCGCGCCGGCAGGTTCCTGCTGACCGGCTCGGCGAACGTCCTGATGCTGCCCGACGTCGCCGACGCCCTGCCCGGCCGGATGCAGATCGTCGAGCTGGGGTCGTTGACCCAGGGCGAGATCCACGGCGACTCGGATGGCTTCGTCGACGCGGTGTTCAGCAGTGCTCCGCTGTCACCGTTACCGCCGGGGTCAGCGCGCACCGACGTCGTCTCCCGGGTGCTGTGCGGCGGATTCCCCGAGGTCGTCTCGCGGGACCTGGATCGGCAGGAGGACTGGTTCGAGTCCTACCTCACCGCCGTCGTGGAGCGGGAGGTGCGTGACCTCTCCGCAGTGGGCAACGTGGCCGAGCTGTTCACGGTGATCCGGCTCATCGCCGCCAGATCGGGCGGACTGTTCAACCTGGCCGACGTTGCCCGTGGTGCCCAGCTCGCGCACGCCACGGCACGCCGGTACCTGGCTCTGCGGCGTGCGGTCTTTCTCGTCACCGAGGTGCCCGCGTGGTCGACCAGCCTCACGACGAGGATCGTCAAGTCCCCCAAGCTCTTCCTGTGCGACAGCGGGCTGACCGCGCACCTGCTGGGAGTCGCCGCCGAACGGCTGGTCGAGCAACCGCACCTCATGGGTCCGTTGTTCGAGGTGCTCGTTGTGAACGAGCTACACCGCCAACTCGGATGGAGCAGGACTCGTCCATTGCTCACCCACCTGCGTACCCCGAAGGGGCAGAGGTCGATCTCGTGTTGGAGGCGCGCGACGGCACCGTCGTCGGCATCGAGGTCAAGGCGGCATCGACGGTGCGCAACGACGACTTCGCCGGTCTGCGGATGCTCGGTGAGCTGGCAGGTGACCGGATGCAGCGGGGGATCGTGCTCTACACCGGCGACGAGACCGTGCCGTTCGGGCCGACCCGCGCGGCCGTCCCGGTGCACGCGTTGTGGAGCCTCCCAGGTTTTTCGGTCGCCGGAACTGTCGGTGGTTGTCGGTAGCTTCCCGGGTATGCCATCGAGCCTGCATGAGGGGTTGATCGAGATGTTCCGGCAGCGGCCGTCGCTGGCTGCTGAGCTGCTGGTGGACGGGCTGGGGGTCGCGTTGCCCGGTTATGAGCAGTCCACGGTCGAGGCCGGTGATTTCACCGTCCTCACCCCCGCCGAGTACCGGGCCGACGCGGTCGTGGTGCTCTCGGCGGCTGGGGCTGCGGTGTGGGCGGTGGTGGTCGAGGTGCAGCTGCGTGCGGACCCGGGCAAGCGGTGGAGCTGGCCGATCTATCTGTCCACCTTGCGCGGCCGGTTCCGCTGTCCGACGGTGCTCCTGGTGGTCTGTGTCGACGCCGCGACGGCGAGTTGGTGCGCCGTCCCGATCGAGCTCGGGCCCGGCACGATCATGACCCCGATGGTGGTCGGTCCCGACCGGGTCCCGGTCGTGACCGACGTCGATCATGCGGCCCGGGTTCCGGAGCTGGCGGTGCTCTCGGCTCTTGCGCATGGGGCCGACCCGAACCGGAGCACGGTGTTGGATGCGCTGCTCAGCGCGCTCGCCACGGTCGATGCCCCGTGTGCTGAGTTGTACTGTGACCTTGTGCTCGCTGCGTTGCCCGAGGCGGCGCAGCGCTACCTGGAGGATCTTATGGCCACCGGAACGTATGAGTACCAGAGCGACTTCGCCCGCCGCTACTTCTCCCAGGGCAAAGCCGAAGGTGAAGCCGCGGGCAAGGCGGAGGGCGAGGCCAGGGGCAAGGCGGAGGGCAAGGCAGAGGGAAAGGCAACGGCGGTACTGGCGGTGCTCCACGCCCGCGGGATCGACGTTCCCACCGGCATCCGCACCCGCATCGCCGAGTGCTCCGACCTTGACCGGCTCGACATCTGGGTGCGTCGTGCGGCCACCGCCGACACAGTCCACGACCTGTTCGACTGACGTCGCGGGCCGGCTGCTACAGCGTCCTCGGCGGTCTCAACCGGTCAGTGCATCAGCAGCGGACGAGGTTCAGGTGGTGGAAGAATCTGAGGAGTCGCCGTCGAACGGCTGGTCGATCAACCGCACCTCGTGGGTCCGTTGTTCGAGGCGTTCGTTGTGAACGAGCTGCACCGTCAGCTCGGGTGGATCAGGACCCGCCCCTCGCCCGCCGCCCACCTGCGCACCCGAAGGGTGCAGAGGTCGATCTTGTGTTGGAGGCGCGCGACGACACCGTCGTGGCATCGAGGTCAAGGCGGCATCGACGGTGCGCAACGACGACTTCGCCGGTCTGCGGATGCTCGGTGAGCTGGCAGGTGATCGGATGCGGCGGGGGATCGTGCTCTACACCGGCGACGAGCCCGTGCCGTTCGGGCCGGACCTTGCCGCCGTCCCGGTGCACGAGGTGTTGGCTGACCTACCGATGTCGTCCGCGACACCGTCAAACGGATGCAGTGCCTGCCGAAAGGATGGTTGCAGTGATCGTCTACCACGTCACCGTGAGGCGGTGGAAGCGGGGCTGGGAGCTGCACATCGACGGTGTCGGCGTCACCCAGTCCACCAGCCTCGCCGGCGCCGAGCGCATGGTCCGAGATCACCTCGCGCTCGCGTTCGACGCCGATCCGGACACCTTCCAGGTCGCGATCACACCCGAGATCGACCCGACCCTCTCCGCGGAGTTGCGGCAAGCTCGGGAGAAGGCCGCCGCCGCAGCGCAGTTGCAGCGCACGGCGGCGGAGATGTCTTGCCGCGTCGCGCGGGAGTTGCACACCCGCTGCAACCTGTCCGGGGCCGACGTCGCCGCCGTGCTCGGCGTGTCCCCCCAGCGTGCCTCCCAACTGCTCAAAGGCTGAGCATCCCGGGTCCGCTATGGCCTGCTGGCGGACGGGAACGGCTCGCGTGGCGGGCGGTCGCCGTGGAACAGCATGCGCAGCGGGCTCGACAGGTGCCAGCCTCGGTCGAGGATGGAGTCGGCCAGCCAGGGCATCGTCGACAGCAGTTTCTCCGGCGTCGATCCCGCTGGCGTCACCCAGATGGGGTAGAGGCTGAAGCGATCTTCCAGCGCGCTGATCTCGTTGAGGTCGGCCTCGCCGGCGACCGCGAAGGTGAACACCGCCTGCTCGGAGGAGACGAAGGCCTCGACAGCAGCCGGGTTGATCCGCTCGTCGCCGCTCGCGTCGGCGTCGGTGTCGTCGTAGCTGGACAGCCTCGGTGCCACGACGAAGAGGTGGGTCGCGGCGACGAGTCGGGGTGTCGGGACGAGCGTGGCGTTGGTCTCGATCTCCACCTGCCGTCCGAAATGGGCCAGTTCGTTCACCAGCACGACGAGTCTGTCCTGCTGGTCCAGCGGTTCACCGCCGGTCACCACGACGAGCTGTCCGGCCGATCCCAGGGCCCATCTGACCAGATCGTCGATGGAGAACCGCCGGCTGTACCCGGTCGGGTCCGCCCGCGACCCGTCCCACGACAGCAGGGTGTCGCGGGCCGGGTTCGACGCGTCGTCACCGGCCATCTGGATGAACAGCGCAGGCTGCCCGGTCGAGGGCCCTTCTCCCCGCAGGTCCGGGCCGTAGCAGTACGTGATCGCCAGCGTCTTCGCGTGGTTCGCGGCGGGCGGGTTGAAGGCGGATGTCATCGGCCGGCTCCCTGCTGGCTCGCGTCGATGGTCAGGATCGTGCGTAACCGGCGCGCTTGTCGCGACGTCAACGTCAGCGGGCCCGGCGCCGAGAACGAGAGCACCACCGCGTCCGGGCGACGGTGGACGTGCAGCCGGGTCCGGCGGCCGTCGAGGTCTCGGCACGGCACGGCCCGATGCGCGTGCGGGACCAGCCGAGCCCAGATGGCATGTGCTCGCCGCCGACGGCGGGGCGGCCGGGGCCGGTCGTCCCTGCGGTCGCTGGGACGGCTGGAGATCGGCTCGGCGCCGGCCGTGAAGGGAGGCAAGCCGACGGCGCGGCGCAGCAACTCGGACGCCGTTGCGGCGTCGCGATGGTTCGCGCCGACGGCCTGTCTCGGGTCGGGATCCAGCCAGTGCCGGGCCGCCCACATGGAGCCGGGTTGCGGCTCAGCACCTCCCACGTCGGGGAGGGTCCGGAGGGACCAGCCCCAGGGTAGGGCGCTAGCGTGTGTGCTCACGATGATCATCACCTGTTCCTCGCTCGACGACAGTCCATGAGAACCATAACTCGTGTACACGCATTATCAAGGGGTGGGTAGGCGGTCCGAAGGGACGGCTATCGTCTGATCACGATCTGGATGTGGAGGTGCACGTGCCTGAGCAGCAACAACTGCCACCGACGGTCATGAAGGCCCTGCTCGGCCACGAGCTGGCCCGCCAGCGCGAGCTCGCTGGCATGACCCAAGTGGACGTGGCCGGTGTGCTGGGCGGCACCCAGCAGAAGATCGCGCACATCGAGGCGGGCCGTGGCGTCAAGCCGCTGGATCTGGAGGCGCTGCTGGATCACTACGGAGCCGACGAGACCGACCGCGCCTACGCCATGGACCTGTACCAGGAGGGCAGAAGGCGTACCAAGCGCGGCGCGTTCAGCACCCGCTTCCGCCAGCACCTCCGGCTCCTGGTCGACATGGAGCCCACGTGCCGGACCTACTGCACCTACAACTCGATGGTGATCCCCGGCCTGCTTCAGACCGAGGACTACATGCGCGCCCTGTTCCGCGTCTGGCGGCCTTCCCCGACGCCCGAACAGATCGACCGGGACACCACCGATCGGCTCGCCCGGCAGCGCGTCCTGGACGATACCGACCGGCAGTTCTGGTTCATCATCGACGAGGCCGCGTTACGGTGCGTCACTGGCAGCCCGACGATCATGGCAGCCCAAATCACGCGGCTGGCGGAGGCGATCGACCGCCCGAACATCGACCTGCAGGTCGTGCCCTTCAGCGTCGGCTACTACCTGGGCCGGTCAAGCGACTACACGATCTTCGGCTATGCCGTGCGGACGCCGGTGAGCATCGTGTACGTCGAGCACTACGATGCTGGCGGCGAGTACATCAGCGACCGGAAGCGCACAGACAGGTTCCTGACGCTGTGGGACCAGCAGAAGGCGGCGGCAATCGGACCGGAGCAGACCCGACGTATGCTTCTCGACCTCGCCTCGTCCTTCTAGCGGCGTGGCGGTCCGACCACCAGAAGGGCATGGCCTGAGCGCATGAGCGTCTCCGACGGCCCGGTGCGTCACCACCTCGACCGCACCTTCGGCCCGTGGCGTAAGTCCTCGTTCAGCCTGCCCAACGGCGAGTGCGTCGAGGTCGCGCTCAGCACCGACGCGGTCGCCCTGCGCGACAGCAAGAACCCCGCCGACGCCGCCCTCGTTTTCCACCACGCCGAGTGGTCGGCCTTCCTCACCGCCATCACCGTCGGCGAGTTCGACCTCCGCTCGCTCTAATCCACCGCCCGTCACAGCGGCACCCCAATCGCCCCTAAGTAGCCGTAACGAAATAAGTTATTTGTTTCGGAGGGGGCTCCAGTGCCCTGACCAGCGAAGATGCTATTTTGTACTATTTTTCATGGTTTATTTATTGCATTACGCCTCCTAACTGCGGGTGCGGTCCATGTCGGTGCGCCGCCCATCGGGGGCCTACGCGCCATGGGCCAAGTCGGCGCATACGGCGCGGTGCTGCTCCTGATGGTGTGCGCTGCGCTGGCTCGGGGCTGTGCCAGGTGCGACTGTCGAGCCGCGATCTCGACCGGCAAGCGAGTGCTCCGCAGCCTGATCGGTCGTGACAAAGCCGATGGAGAAGTTGTTCAGGGAGCGGGCGAGGTCAGGTGTGGCGGGCGCGTTCGGCCTTGGCCAGCCCCACCATTGCGCGATGGCCTTCCCTCGGGTGCGGGGCCAGTGCCTCGCAAGGCTCACAGACTTCCCACAGACTGTTACCGAGGCTGTTCAGCCAGCTGGCGAGGGCCGCCTAATTGTCCGTGCTGGTGTCGTGCTCGACGGTGGTGTGAGCGTCACGGACTGCTGCCCGATGTAGCGCGACCCGCAGCGTGCCCCAGCCGAGGTCATCGAGCAGCCTGGACATCTCGGTGGTGGACAGTGTCTGTCCAGATAGCGTCGTGCCGCGGTGGCTCCTGCCCACGGACTGCGCCAGGTGGTTCTAGGTCGATGGAGCCACGTCAACACCCGCTGGGCCTGATCGGTAACGTACCGTTTCGCGGAACCGATAGTCTGGCGACGGGCAAGTGATTCCCGAGACCGGAGGGTGAGCGAATATGACAGATCAAGAACCTTCGCCTGTCGAGGAAAACCACGACGTTCGACCAATGGGTGAATCTCACATAGGCTCAACTCCGTCGGAATCTGCGGCAGGTCCTGAAACCATCTTCGAGATGGATGAATCTGAGCCAAGATTTCTATCGGATGAACCCTTAACGGTGTCAGAGATTGTTTCGCCGACCGGTCCCGAGCCCAAAGCCCGTCGATTCTCATTTTTCAAGTCGAGCTGGGTCTCAGCCTTTACCGTCCTTGCTGGCATTGCTGGAGTTGGCACTCTCATCCTGAGTGCCATCACATACATCGCGCCGAATGGTTCCACAACGGCGTCAGATCTCCGAGTTGTGAGGGTTGAGGTCAATACTTTGAAAGATGTGGAAACCAGTCTTGAGTTTCCGCCAGAGTTCGACGAGCCATCAGAAGTAATTCGCCAGAATGACGCGACGATCGAGGTCACACTTGAAAATCGTGGAAACGGGGCAGCGTTAATTGAATCGGCAACTGCGGAATTTTCGTATTTGAGTGCTATCGAAAGATGCTCAGTGGGTGCTGGACCCGTGACCGTTACAGGACTGTACGACATCGGCGTCGCTCCGGGGAGCGTGTTGCCGCTCACCGTTACTTCCGACCTTTCATTCGAAGTCTCGGCGGCATCCTTTGATCGTCTTGGAATTACCGTGGGCCCGAAGAGCAGAAATGAAGGCGACTATCCGTCGCTTTATCGATTGAGCTTGGCGTTAAATACATCAAGCGGTCGGACTCTTAGGGTGGGTCCGGTAGCGTTGTTAAGCTCTACAGAGTACGCGGATAACGTTATTGGCGATCTAGTATTCAGGCTAGAGAAATCGAAAGAAAATGCAGGAGATGGGATGTTTTACAGAGAATGCTTTATTCGAAACTATCAGGCTCTCCAAGATGCTACCACGTCAGCTCAGCATATCTTGCCTGAGCTGCAACGAGTGCTCGATGAGCACGAGAGACTGCTTTCTTCTGGATGATGCGCGTCGGTTTGGGACTGCACCAGGCGCAATGCCACTAAGCTAAGGTTTTCGCAGGTCAAAAGCTCGGATCATCAAATTTGATCATGAATGTCCCGGAACTTAAGATCCGCTTTGGCGACCCATATCACAGGCCAACTCGCTGCTGACGACACCCCTCCGCATGCCCATGCAAGCCGTTGACCAGCAGAAACGTGAAGTTAGTGGCATTGTGCACTAGGCGCCGCTATTGGAGCCACAACTTCCCCACGGCAGGCGAGCACATCCGCGGCCTGATTGGCCGCGCCAAGCCGACGGCGAGGTTGTGCAGGGAGTGAAGAGGGCGGGGGTGTGGCGGGCGGACTCGGCCTCGGCGAGCCCGCCCGCCACAGCGCGACATCCTCCCGGTGCGTGGTCAGGGCGCCGCGGTGCTCACCCACCTCCCACAAACTGTTACCGAGGCTAGTCAGCCAGCCGACGAGGACTGTCTGGTTGTCGATGCTGTCGTCGTGCGCGAAGATGGTTCTGGCATCACGGATCGCTGCTCAATGCAGTGCGACTCGCAGCGTGCGGGTGCACCGAGTCAGCAGCGCATCCAGAACGAAGTCCGGGGGCTGGTCCATCCACACCCCGGATTTCGATCCGGGGTAGAGGTGCTGCGTCCACACGGCGATCTTGCGTATCAGGTGCTCCTCGCGGGTCTCGTACTGCGGCGTCCGGCGTAGCGCGCCGAGTAGCCGGGGGGTGAAATTCCCACCGGCTACTCGGCGGCGTAGCGCCTTGACTGTGGTGTCGATCGAGCCGGGGGCGTGGAGCGTCATCGCGAGCAGGGCCTCCTCCTGCGCCTCCGCGGTCAGGGTCCCCACCGGGTCGGCGCGCAGCCCGCACCCAGCGGCGTCTCTCGTGGGCGATGACCTCATCGGTGATGTCGTCGAGCCCGGTCGTGCGCATCCGGGCCGCCTGCTCCGGGGTCTTGGCCAGGACCGCCAGGACCGCGCGCATCTGCGTGAGCACCATCGGCTCACCGTCCGCACCAACCGGCCCGAGTATCGGATCGGCCCATGCCGGCTGCTGGGGCACGTTGTGGGCTGCGGCGTAGGCAGCCACGGCGCGACCGAACTAGCGCCGTCGGTCTCCGCTGCCGCCGATCGGCTCCAGGACCGTGGCCGGCAGCTGTGCGGCCAGTGCTTCGGGTAGCTGTTCTGCCAGCCATCGGCCGAACGCCGCCGCGTCGCGTACCAGCAGCAGCACCGTCACCCGCCGTCGCCCGGCGGGTTGGGTCAGTGCCTGGTGCGCGAGGGTGGCCACGCCCGGTTCGGTGTCGGCGTCGTCGACCACGATCAGCGTCGGCTCACCACAGGCGGCCACCGCCGCCAGCACCGTCGCGGCCTTCCCGGGGACACACCGGCCCGCGACCCACGGCCTGGCGAGGTCGTGGGCGAGCTCCACCGCCAGCCGGGTCTTCCCGGTTCCGCCGGCCCCGCCCAGCAGGGCGACGGCAGGCTCGGTGTCCTGGGTGCACCAGGACAGCAACCGCTTCTTCTCGGACGTGCGTGCTTCCAGCGGGGCCAGCGCCTGCTCGGGTGCGACCAGCGTGCGCAGCGTGTGCGAGCCGGGAGCCGGCGCCGGTGGGTCCAGCGGCTCCCACACCGCGGCGCGGGCGTCGCGCTTGTTCCACGTCGCCTGCCATCCGGTCAAGCCCCCCAACACCACGACCGCCGCGACGATCCCGCTGACCCCCGCCCACGGCGCCGCCGTCACCACCGCCCCGACGCCCGCCCACACCACACCACCGGTCACCACCACCGGGGCGGCGAACCAGACCCGCCACGGCAGCGCCTGCGCCGCCCGTGCTGGTGGATGTTCTGAACGCTGTGGTCGCCGACCAGCACGCCCTGCGCGCCACGCGCGTCCACCTCGTAGCCGGTCACCCCGCCGACACCAGGCTCGGGCATCGCTCAGGAGCCGGTCGGCGGGCTGGTGAACGTCATCGTCTGGGCGTTGTGCTCGCCCACCTGCACCCCCTGGGCGCCCCGCAGGTCCACCCGGTACTTCCCGCCCTGCGATCCGGCCTCGTCCACCCCGGCCGCTCGCCGCCGGAACAGCCGACCCACCGACGTCCGCAGCTGCGCGTAGACGTCCTGCACCGCGCTCGTGGCGACGGCGGTCACCCCCGCCACGGCACCCACCACCAGCGCACCCACGATCACCGTCACCGGCTCCATGACCCCACCGCTCTCCCTCGGACCCGGCCCGGCTGCTACCAGCGGCCAGCTGGGACGTACAGCGAGTATATGAGCGAGATCACTGGTCTGCCGCGCGCGACTGCGCCGCCGACGTCAAGGCAGCTGCGGCCAGTCGAGCGTCCTCGCTTCCAGTACCGGTCGATCCAGGTGCTCGTTGCTGGTGGGCGAGTTTCGGGAGATCACGCATAGCGGACAGCTCAGTCATACCTGGTTATACTCAGGGCGTGAAGACTGCCATCTCGCTACCAGACGCCATGTTCGCCCGGGTCGAGGATGCGGCGACCCGACTGGGCGTCTCTCGATCGGAGATCTTCGCCCGGGCGGCGGAGCGCTACCTCGATGAGCTCGACGCCGACTCGATCACCGACCGGATCAACGCCGCACTCGACGCGGCTGGTGGGACCGACCAGAGCAACGTCGATGCAGCCGAGCACGCGCGCACCACGTTCAGCGTGCTGGGTGCGGACTGGTGACCCGCCGCGGCGATATCTGCTGGGCCGATCTCGGAGAACCGCGTGGCAGCGGCCCCGGAAAGCGGCGGCCGCTGGCGATCATTCAGGCCGACCCGTACAACCGAAGCCGACTCGCCACCACCCTCGGTGTCGTGATCACCAGCAACACCGCGCTCGCGGCGGCGCCCGGCAACGTGTTCCTTCCCGCCGCGACCTGTGGTCTGTCGAAAGATTCGGTCGTCAACGTGACCGCGCTGGTCTGCGTCGACCGCGCGCATGTGGATCACCCAGTCGGTCACCTCCCGGCTGATCTGCTCAAACAGCTCGACGCCGGTCTTCGACGGGTCCTGGGGCTCCGCTGATCAACCGATGATGGCGAAGCCTCAAGACGGCGTGGCTGCCGGTGGTCCGCACGTGGACGAACCCGACAGCCTTCAGCACGGCAATGACCTTGCGAACAGGCAGGTCCGTGAGCGCTGGGCTCACGCGGCGCCGGACACCTGGAAGGAGGTGACCAGCGGCATCCCGGTGAGGTACTGGCTGGGATCGTCGACCTCGTCAAGGTACAGCCCGACTGCTTCACCGAGGTTCTCGAGGGCCTCCGCGATGGTGCGGCCCTGGCTCGCCACGTCGACCTCCAGGCACTGCGCCACGAACCAGTCCTCCTCCTGGTGCAACGCAGCGGTCAGGGTACGAGTGGGCGACATGTTCCTGAGCGTAGCCCGCCGCCGGGTTGATGCTGATGATCCACGCGAGAAGGGAAGCTACTTCCACGGCTCTCTGGAGGTGACGGGATGATCGTCTCGCCGATCGTCGCGGTCGTCACGCCGTTCGATGCGCAGGGGGCCGTGGACGAGGGTGCGTTGCGGAGCTACCTGGCGTTTCTGTCAGCGGCGGGGGTCAGGACCATCTTCGTCAACGGGACGACGGGTGAGTTCTTCACCATGACGGTGCCCGAGCGCCGTGCCGTCCTGGAGCTCTGCCGCGAGCACTGGTCCGGGCAGGTCATCGCCCACATCGGATCGGCCTCGGTTGGTGATGCGCTCGACCTTCTGGATCATGCGCGGTCCCGCGCCGACTACGTGGCGGTCATCGCCCCGTACTACTTCGCCTCGCCGCCGGAGGAGGGTGTCCGCGCCTACTTCCGGCAGCTGCTCGTCCGGTCGGATCTTCCCCTGCTGCTCTACAACTTCCCCCGGCATACCCAGACCGCCATCACACCGTCGGTCGTCTCGCAGCTGGCGGCCGAGTTTCCGCTGCTGCGGGGTGTGAAGGACTCGGGAAAGGACCGCGACGTCACGCGGCAGTTCAAGGCTGCGAGGCCGGACATGCAGGTCTTCGTCGGCGACGACCGTGCTGCTGCACACCTCGCGGAGATCGGCGCCGACGGCATCGTGACCGGAGGTGGCGGCCCGGTCGTCGAGATTCCCCTCCGCATCGCCGGCGCCGTCCAGGGCGGCGATCTCGAGCACGCTCGCCAGCTGCAGGTGGGCTTCGACCGGTGGACCGATGCCCGTCATGCCTCGCCGTTGACGGAGATCGCGTTCACCAAGGCCGCTCTGGCCGCTCGGCTCCCCGGCTTCCCCCCACACGTGCGGCCGCCCCTCGTGACGGCCACCGACTCCCAATGCGAGGAGGCCCGGAGTCTCCTTCGCCGCCAGATGATGCTTCCTCATCGCGGGGAGCCGGCGCGGCGACAGACCAGCATCTGGTTGCCGCCTGCTTGGAACTCGTAGTCCACGTCGACAACGTGGCCAGCAATGTCGTGGCTGTGAAGTTGGGCGAGCAACTGGTCGAGGTGGGGGTAGGGCAGAGCGCTGCCCATGGCGACGAGCGGGAAGATGCGCAGCTCGTCGCGGGTGACGCGTACCAGCTCGAGGATCGCCTCGCGATGGGAACGAGAAACCGAGCCGGTCGGCGTAGCTGAACAGCAGGTGCAAGCTGACGACGAGGTCGAAGGCGGCGTCGGCAAACGGTAGGTCAGGTAGGCGGCCGGGCACGTAGCGCTGGGGACGGGTGCGCAGGTCCGCAGCGAACCGGGTGCCTGCGGCGCTGCGGGAGCGATGGTGCTCGTCGGGGTCGGCGAAGAAGGTCAACCGGTACTGCTCGAGGTGGGTGCGCACGTAGCGGTTGCCGCGGTCGGTCTCGGCCACGGACCGAGCGGCGAGCGCGTCGGCGCTGTGGTCGGCGTAGACCACGTCGCACGCCGTCGTGTCCCCACCGCGTGCGTTGACCTCGGCGGTGAAGCTGGCGGTCCCGGTGGGGCAGTCCAGGATGCGCCGGGTGAGGTCGGTGTCGGTAAGAGTGAACATGGCCCGGTACTTGGCCAGCGAGCGGGAGCTGACCAGCATCTCGCCGATCCCACTGGCACGAACCAAGCCGTCATCGGGGTGCATGGGTTGAGTGGTCCTCCAGCCGTGCCGACGCGCGGCGAGTTCCGGCGACCGTACTGGGTCCGGTCCAGTGTCCCGAGAACGTGATCATGGATGCGGCTGGGTGGTCGGTGCTGGGGAGATCGGCGTTGTGGGACCGGGAACCGTGTGGGATACGACTGTCGGTTCCCGTCCGATGATCACCATCGTCGGGACGGTGTGTCGTCGACCCGCGTCGTGATCAAATCCCACAGAACCAATGCGGTACTGGGGAGCCGCCAGGACACCGCGGAACCGCGCTCGGCCGCCAGGACATCCATACCCACAGTCAGTCCAGCGTCGTCCACGACAGTTCGTGCAGCGTGCGCCAGGGTTGTACCTGCACCCCGTGGCGGCGCTGGGTGAGCTCGCCGCCATGGACGAGCACGGCGGAGGGCGCTGCGGCCGGGTCCCAGTCGCGGCCGAGCAGATCGCGGAGCGGGCCGAACCAGTCGCTGGCGATGGTTGCTCCGGACTTGACCTCGACGAGGGTCGTGTGCAGGGACTCGGTCACCACGAGATCCACCTCGACGCCACGGGGCTCCCGATAGTGCGCCAGGCCGGCGTCCACCCCGCGGTTCGTCCGTGCCTTGCGGATCTCGGTGGCGACCCAGGACTCGAAGAGAGCGCCCCGCAGGGGGTGCAGTCGCAGCTGCTCGGGTGTCCGGATACCCAGCAGGTGGCATGCCAGACCGGTGTCGGCCATGTGCAGCTTCGGCGCCTTGATCGCTCGTTTGCGTGCGTTCGGGGACCAGGCGGGCAGGCGCAGGACGAGGAAGGTCGTTTCGAGGACCGACAGCCACGATCGGGCGGTGCCGCGTGCCACGCCGGCGTCGCTGCCGAGGGCGTCGAGGCTCAGCTCCTGCGCCGTTCGCCCGGCGCACAGCTCGGTGAAGGTCCGGAAGGTCGACAGGTCACCTACGCCGAGCACCTGGCGCACGTCACGTTCGACGTAGGTGGTCGCGTAGTCCGCGAGCCAGCGGTCGGCCGGGATTTCCGCATCCCAGATACGCGGGAAGCTGCCGGCCCACACCGTCTGCCAGAGATCCGTCGGCGGTTGCGGGAAGCGGAGCAGTTCCGCGTAGGAGAGCGGATGCAGGTACAGGACGGCGGTGCGTCCCGCCAGCGACTGCGTCACCGCTCGGGAGAGGCCGAGGTGCTGGGATCCGGTGAGGACGAACCGACCGGGCTCGGGACGCTCGTCGACCTCGGTCTGGAGGTAGGCGAGCAGGTCGGGTACGTGCTGGACCTCGTCGATCACGGCTCCGTCCGGGTGGTCGGCCAGGAATCCACGCGGGTCCTCCTGGGCCGCACCTCGGACGTCCAGCGGTTCGAGCGAGACGTACGGCAGGTGCGGGAACGCGGCTCGGACCAGGGTGGTCTTGCCGGACTGACGCGGCCCCGTGACAGTGACAACCGGGTACCAGCCCGCAGAGCGAAGCAGCAGCGGGGCGAGATCACGTTCGATCATGCACTAATCGTCATTGAGATTCCCGATCGGTGCAAGTCTGGTGAGACGTCGCCTGGCCGCGGTCACCGACCAGCTGCACGGCACGTTGGTGCTGCTGTGGCCGTTGAACCGATCAGCTCGACGTCTCCAACGCTGCGGAGGGGAGCGCCTCGACGAGCCGGTCGAGCTCGTCGTCGGTATTGTAGTAGTGCACCGAGGCGCGTACCAGCGCGTCGAGGCCCCGGCGGGGCAGGTCCAGACGGGCCGAGCCAGCGCCGGAGACGCTGGGTGTTGACGCCCCGTTCGGCGAGGTGACGCTGCACGTCGCGGGCGGGGACTCCGTCGACGGTGAAGGTGACGATGCCGCAGTGGCGCCGGCCCTGGTCGTGCACCTGCACACCAGCGACGGCCTGCAGCCGCGCGCGCAGGCTATCTGCGAGAGTGGTGACGCGTTCCTCGATGGCGTCGAGCCCCCAGGACAGGGCGTAGTCGACGGCGACACCCAAACCGATCTTGCCAGCGTAGTTGGTCTCCCAGGTCTCGAAGCGCCGTGCGTCCGGACGCATCTCGTAGCGCTCTGGCGCGGTCCAGGTGGCGGCGTGCAGGTCGAGGAACGGCGGCTCCAGACGGTCGAGGATCGAGCGGCGCACGTAGAGAAAGCCCGTACCCCGCGGGCCGCGCAGGAACTTGCGCCCGGTCGCGGAAAGCAGGTCGCAGCCGATCCGATCGACGTCGATGGGCATCTGGCCGATCGACTGGCAGGCGTCGAGCAGGAAGGGCACCCCGGCTTCCCGGGCAGCCGCACCGACCTGTTCGGCGGGGTTGACCAGGCCGCCCTGGGTGGGTACGTGGGTCATGGCGACCAGCTTCACCGCACCGGCTGTCCGGTCGTCGAGGCGCCGGCGCAGGTCGGTGACGCAGACCTGGCCGTGCTCGTCGTCATCGACCACTTCCACTACCGCGCCGGTGCGGTTGGCGACTTGCAGGAAGGCGATGACGTTGCTCGCGTACTCGGCGTGGGCGGTGAGGATGCGGTCACCCGGTTCGAACGACAGGGAGTAGAAGGCCATGTCCCAGGCTCGGGTCGCGTTCTCCACTACCGCGATCTCGTCCCGGTCGCAGCCGATCAGCCGAGCGACGGCCGGGTACGTCGCTGCGACCTGCTCGGCTGCGGCGTCGGCGGCCTCGTACCCGACGAGTTCGGCCTCCCGGCGTAGGTGGGCGATGACGGCTTCGGTCACCTGTGACGGTGGTAGCGCCGCCCCCGCGTTGTTCAGGTGGGCCACCCGACCCACGCCCGGGGTGTCCTGCCGAGCACGTTCGACGTCGAAGACCACGCTGACACGCTAGTGTCCTGCGCCTGAAATTCGCTAGATATTTTGGTATGATCATGGGATGGCTGGAAGAGGACGCCCGAAGGCGCCGTTGATCTTGTCTGATGTGGAGCGTGAGACGCTGCTGCGGTGGTCGCGGCGACGCAAGAGT
>JBBSQN010000079.1:0-26004 GCA_038257875.1 Mycobacteriales bacterium | reverse complement strand
GACCCGCGGCGCGGTCACCTCGACCGCTCCGGCGCTGGTGAGCACCTCGCGGGGCTGATGGGTGCCGTTACGCACCACCAACCGCCGGCCGTGCTCGTCGCGCTCGGCGGTGAACTCGGCGATGTAGGCGTCCACCTCGGCCTGCAACGCCTCGGCCAACATCCGGCGGGCGCCCTCACGCACGATCTGGTCGATCGTCGAGGACGGCGCACCCAACGACACCCCGCCGGCACGCTCGCCGCCGGCGGGCTCGGGCACTACGTTGAGCATGGGTCGTACCTTCCCGACCGGCGTTGCACCGCCGGTCTTTACTTGAGGAGCTTCCGAGATGATCGGGAGGGGTACGACCCCTTCTCGATCATCCTCATCCACAGGTTTCAAGTATTGCTCTCCGCCCGCTGGGAGAGCCACACCCACGGGAGCAACGAGGACCAGTGATCCGGCTGATCTGGCTCCGCCTCTTCGAGGTGCATGGTGCAGGAGCTCTGCTTTCTGCGTGTCGGGGGACGCCTGCGACAGGGTGCTGCCGCTGCAACGTTACTCCCAGCGGGAACCCGGCGACGAGGTGTGATACTGGTCGCGGACGGTGCAGCCACGATCGGAGGTTCCGTTCCGCCGTCCGTCAGAGGCTCGCAGACAGGTGCCGACGTGACGGTCGCACACGACTGACCGAACTGACCCCATGAGCGGCGCGGTTGCCGGAGTCGGCCGACGCCCCGACGCCCTCATCCGACCTGCGACGAACAGGGAGATCGACGGCAGATGCGCCCAGACCAGGATCCACGTGACGGAGCCACCCCGCAGCCGCCCGGCGACACACCGTCGACGCCTCTCCCGAGCGGCAACGGTTATGCGGAACCAGGCTTGGTCGGCGGGGAGCTGCCGGATGAGCCTGCGGCCGAGCAGCGGGCAGCGGAGCGCCCGTCTGAGGTCGCCGTGCACTTGCTGGGGATCGAAGCCGCGCTGGCCGAGGTGGTGCAGCGGCTCGCGTTCGAGGCCGACCGGGCCGCAGCCAGGGAGCGGGTGATCGACCGCCAGCATGCGGACATCGAAAGGTTGCGGTCGGTCGAGCGCGCCGGCCGGCTCCGGCCGGTCGTCACCGACCTGTGCCGGCTGCGCAACGACCTGCTCCGGCAGGCCGAGACCGTGCCGGCCGAGATGACTGGGCCGCAGGTCGCCACGTTGCTCGGCTCGTTCGCCGCCGTCGTGGAGGACGCGCTGGAGCGCTGCGGTGTCGCCGTCCTGCCCCGGGAACCGGGCGCCCCGTTCGTCCCGGGACGACAGCAGGTAACGGGGACCGTGGAGGTCGACGATCCACAGCTCGACGGCACGATTGCCGCCGTCATGCAGGATGGCTATGCCGAGATCGACGGTGGGAAGGTCGTCGCTCCGGCCAGGATAACCCTCCACCGCGCAGTGACCGCGGACGAGACCGGTACGAAGGAGAACACGGATGGCTGACGCCACCGATGGGGCGGGCCGGGTCTTCGGCATCGACCTGGGCACCACCTACTCGGCGATCGCCTACATCGACGAGACCGGGCGGCCGACGGTGTGCCGCAACGACAACAACGCCGAGACCACGCCGTCGGTCGTGCAGTTCGAGACCGCGGACAACGTCGTCGTCGGTCAGACGGCGAAGGACTTCGCGGTCATCGACGCCGACAGCGTCGTGAGTCTCATCAAGCGGCAGATGGGCGAGGTACTGGAGTACGAGTATCACGGGCAGGTCCACACTCCGGAGTCGATCTCGGCGTTCATCCTGCGCAGCCTCGCCGCCGACGCAGCGAAGTACACGAACGGCGAGGTCCAGCAGGTCGTCATCTCCGTGCCCGCCTACTTCGGCGCGAAGCAGAAGGAGGCCACGAAGAAGGCCGGGCTCATCGCCGGCCTCGACGTGGTCGGCGTCCTGCCCGAGCCGGTGGCCGCGGCCGTGCACTACGACCTGATGAGCGGTGGCGTGGACAAGACCGTGCTGGTCTACGACCTCGGAGGCGGTACGTTCGACACCACCGTGATCCAGGTGAGCGCGAGCGACATCACGGTCCTGTGCACGGACGGGGCCACCGACCTGGGTGGCGCCGACTGGGACCTCCGGCTGCGCGACCACTTCCTGCAGCGGTTCGTCGCCGAGGCCTCGCCGGCGGAGGCACCTGACGAGGACGGCGAGTTCCTCCAGCAGGTGGCGAACAAGGCCGAGGAGGTCAAGAAGCAGCTCTCGCTCCGAGAGAGCCGTCCGGTACAGCTACAGTTCGCGGGTGCCGCGGCGCGCGTCGAGGTGACCCGCGCCGAGTTCGAGACGATGACCGCCGACCTTCTGGACCGCAGCATCGAGATCGTGCGCCGCACGCTGGCGACGCTCGAGGAGAAGTCCCCCGGCGCCACGATCGACGAGGTACTGCTCGTCGGCGGGTCCACGCGGATGCCGATGGTCGCCGACCGGCTGGTCAAGGAGTTCGGCTGGGCACCCAAGCTGCACGACCCCGACCTCGCCGTCGCGAAGGGTGCCGCGCTCTTCGCACTGTCCCGAGTCGTGTACCGGATGCAGGAGGAGGTCAAGGCCAAGGCGAGCACCGTGGCCGAGGGGGAGCGCGAGGCCGCCCAGGTCGTCACCGAGGTGGCCCAGCAGTACGGGCTGTCGGAGGCCATGGTCAAGCAGCTGTCGGACAAGAAGACCCAGAGCGTGCTCCCGAAGGCGTTCGGCGTGCGGCTGCAGGACGCTGCCGATGAGAACCGCGAGTTCATCAAGCACCTGGCCTTCGCCAACGACGCGCTGCCCACCGGGGACCGCAGCTTCACGGCCCAGACCCTCCGTCACGACCAGACCGAGGTGGAGATCGCGCTCTATGAGCAGGCGGGCACCGTGGTGAGCGAGGAGCTCTCGGCCAACAACCCGCTCACCGACGGTGCCGGGACGATCACCGGAATCCCGCCGCAACCGGTCGGAGACCTGGCTAAGATCGACATAGTCATGTCGATCGACGAGGATGGTCTACTGCAGCTGCAGGCCACCGAACGGAGCACCGGCCAGGATCTGATTATTAAGGTGTCCGTCGGCTTGTCGGCCGCGCAGCTGGGTGACGCGATCGACGCCTCCTCCAAGATCTCGATCTCGAGCTGACGTCCGTGTCAGGTTTCGATCCCCGGGCCTACGAGGACGAGGTCCTCAAGCCGTTGCGGCGCCACCTGCCGCACCTGCCCGACGACCTGCTCAACCGCTACGCGGTCGACGTGACGATGGACGCGTCCGCGTTGCGGGAGCGCATCGACACCGTGGTGCGGCTGTGGAACAAGCAGGCCATGCGGGCCGGGCCGCTCGGTCTCGTGTCCCAGCAGCTGATCCGCGAGCATGAGGAGCTCCTGGCCTCGCACGACCCCGCCACGCCCGAGTTCTGGCGGGCGTGGCGCGCGGAGCGCAGCCGCAAGCTCGGCAGTGCCATCGACGAGGTCGCGTCGCTGCTGAGGGAGAGCCACGGCGCGCTCGGGGTGATCACCCGGAACCAGCTGCGGGCCGCGGCCGCCGCACACGGCGCGGTCGGCGACGCCGAGCTTTACCAGGCCACTCGCAAAGCCGAGCTGACCGTCGTCGAGCCCGTCGAGCTGCCGACCGCGGCCGGGATGCGCGGGCAGCTCAAGGGGCTCACCAACGCGCTTCTCGCGGCGGGGGTCGGGAGCATTCCGGAGCTGCTGTTCCCGGAGCTGACCTCATTCGGCCTGCTCGGCGGTCTCACCGTGACGCCCACGCCTGCCGGGCGGAGGGTGTCGCTGACCCACGAGGCCGCCACCGCCCGCATGCTCGAGCTGGACAAGATGCCCGATACCACCAAGATCCGGGCCGAGCGGGGGGCTGTCGGCATCCTCGTGACCGAGGGCAAAGCCGGCGTCGACCTGACCTCCCTGGCCCTGTTTCACCTCCTCCAGGTGGTGCGCGAGAAGCATGCCGAGGGCGCGCCTGCGCGCACCCTGTTCTCGTTGCTGACCCGCAGCAAGCTGCAGCCCGCTGACGCGGGACGCATCATCGTCAGCCTCCTCGCCGAGGGCGGTACGCGGCGCGACCCGGCTGCGGCCGTCGCCGAGCTGCTGGCCGAGGGGAGGCTCGTCGCCGCGCAGCAGAGCGCGGCCGCGCTGCCCGGCGCCGACGGCGACGCGGCGCGCGCGGCCGTGACGCGCCAGCGCGAGCAGGTGGAGAACCTGCGCACGGGCGCGGCCGAGGACCTCCGCGCCGGACGGGATGAGCAGGCAGGCGCACGGCTGCGCGAGGCGATGAGCCTCGCCGCGGACCTACCTGGGCTGGCCGAGGAGCTCGCAACGGTGCCGGCGGCACCGGTGCTCGGCGTCTCCGCGAGCGCCGACGGCGGCGGCGTCCGCGTCGCGTGGCGCCCGGCGCCCGACCACGGACAGGCCACCGTGTTCCGCGTGGTGCGTGGCAACGGTCGCGATCCCGTGGACCCCGATGACGGCACGGAGATCCCGGTCAAGGCCGGGCACGCGACGGCAGACGCCGCACCCCCGGTCGGGCGGAGGGTGCACTACGCCGTGTTCGCCCGCGTCGCGAGCGGCCGGTGGTCGCGCCCGGCCTGTGCGGCCGTGCAGGTCGTCCCGCCGGTCACCGACGTCGTGATCGAGGGCGGGAACCGCGTCGTGACCGGCCGCTGGCGGGTGCACCCGGACGTGGCGACCGTCGAGGTCCGGCGCACCACCGAGACCCCGGACGGAGCCGGTGAGCCGGTAGCCGTCGAGCGCAACCGGGCGTTCCGCGACGAGTCGGTCGTGGACGGCGTGCAGTACTACTACACGCTGGTCGCGAGCTACCTGCCCGCGAGCGGCGGCACCGCGATGCGGTCCGCACTGGTCGTGGAGCGGGGGGCGACCCGGCTGGAGGCCAAACCGGTTACCTCGCTGACCGTCACGGCCGCGGGCGGGGGCTCGCCGACGGTGCGGCTGTCGTGGCAGCAGCGGCCAGGCAGCGAGATCGTCATCCGGCGTTCCCATCAGCCCTGCCCGTGGGAGTACGGCGAGTTCGTCGCCCCCGTGGAGCTGCAGACCTACGGAACCGAGTTCGACGGGCAGCTCTCCCGGAAGGGCGAGTCGATGACGCTCGTCGCGTCGGTGCCCCCCGGCCGGTCCTGGTTCGTGCCTTTCACCACGGGCCCGCAGGGCGGGCTCCGTGGCCAGGATGCGTCCATCGACCTCTTCGACCCGGTGCGTCGGGTGCGGGCCCAGCGCTTCGGGGACGACATCCGCGTCACCTGGCTGTGGCCCGACGAGGTGAGCGCGGCCGAGGTGGCGTGGACGGGCGGCCGGCGCCGGATCACGCTGCAGCAGTACCGCGAGGAGGGGGGCTGCGAGCTTCGGTCCGTCCCGGGTGTGACCCGCGTCGAGGTCAGCGCCGTCGTGCTGGGATCCGGTGACGAGGTCCGTTCGCCCGCGATCTCGGTGGAGGTCGACGACAGGCCACCTCAGCTGAGCTACCAGCTACGCCGTCGCGGTCACCGGTTGGCCGGCGGGGTCAAGTGCACCGTCACGTTGTCGGGCGCTGAGGCGGTGCGCGGCGCCACGCTGATCCTCGTCGGTTCGTCCGGGGCAGTCATGCCCCTGTCCGCGGACGCGGGCATCGAGCTGCTCCGCGAGTCGGTCGTGGTGGAGGCTGGTGTGCCCGTGGTGCTGCCGGAGGTCCCCGTCCCCGGTGTGCTGCGCAAGCCGTACTGGCTGCGCTGCTTCCTTGCCGAGCCTGCTCCCGCCCTGCTCGTCGATCCGCCCGTCGGCCAGTTGAAGGTGTCGTAGATGGCCACTGTCGCCTGTCCGTACTGCTACAACAAGATCAACCAGGCATCACTGGCCTACCAGTGCCTCGGTCGCGGTGCGCCTGGCGGGAAGACGCGTTGCACGAAGGCGGTCGACTCCGCGCGCAGCCGGATGACCAACGTCAGCGTGCCGTCGTACCCGTGCTTCACCGTCGAGACGAAGGGGTTGCTCGGCTCGCCGCGCCAGGCGCCCTGCCCGACCTGCGGCGGTGTCACCGGCGTGCGAGCCTGCCCGTTCTGTCACACCCCGCTCTCGTCGACCTTCGCCGAGAGCCGCAGCCCGTTGGTCGGGATGGTGGGGGGCAAGGGCGCGGGTAAGACGATCTACATGGCCGTCCTGCACCACGAGCTGCGCACCGCGGTGCGGCGCCGGTTCCAGGCCGACATCCGGATGACCGGCGACCAGCAGGGCGGCGCGGGCTCGCCGCGGGAGTGGCTGGAGCGCAACGAGGAACAGCTGTTCTCTGACGGGAAGCTCTTCAACACGACGGCCGGGGCGGTGGACGGCATGCGGGCGCCGGTCGTCATCGAGTGGCGTCAACCCCGCAGCCGGCTGGGCATGCAGACCTTCGACACCACGGTGCTGTCGTTCTACGACGCCGCTGGCGAGGACCTGACCAACCAGGACCGGGTGCACACCCAGGCCTACCTCGGTGTCGCGGAGGGCCTGATCGTGCTGCTCGATCCCTGGCAGATGCCGGGGGCACTGGAGCGAATCGACGTCCCGCCCGAGAAGATCCGGGACGCCGCGCCGCCGCTCGAGGTACTGGGCATGATCACCGAGCTGCTGCGGACGACGCACCAGGTGCGGGCGAAGAAGCAGGTGAAGGTGCCGCTGGCCGTCGTGTTCGCGAAGATGGACGCCTTCTTCCCGGTGCTCGGGGGCAACCACCCGCTGATGACGAAGCCGGACCCGCGGCCAGGCTACGACGAGACCGTCGGCCAGGGCACGCATGAGCTGGTGAAGGCCATGCTGCACGAGTACGGCGCTGATGACATCGACGCCCACCTGGCGCTGCACTACTCCGAGTACCGCTACTTCGCTGTCTCGGCGCTGGGCGCGGCACCCGACTACGCGGCCGACGTGGTCGACCCCGGCGGGGTGCAGCCGTTCCGGGTCGAGGAGCCGCTGTTGTGGTTGCTGAACCGCTTCGGCGTGATCGACCGGAGCCGGACATGAGCGGTATGGGCTCCCTCTACTACACCGACTGCCTGCCCGGGCAGGGGCTGCAGGGCGGGGCCGGGTTCCAGTTCCAGGCCGCGACGTCGGGCGTCGCGACCGAGGCGATGCCGCTCGTGCAGCGGACAGCGCTCTACGAGCCGCCCTCTGCATGGATGCGGGAGCGCCGCGCGGTGGACGACTACCCGCGTTCGCTCGCCCACACCGCCGAGGACGGTGTCTTCGCGACCGCGGCGGGGCGCTACCTCGGCCAGGAGGCGAACGGCACGCGGCAGGGCAACCAGTTCACCCACGCCGTCGTCACACGTGACCTTGCCGACTACGGGCTGGTCCGGCCCGCCCAGCTGTGGGACGCCCCGTGGTGGGCGACCGAGCCTGACCCGGGCACCGAGCTCGCTGCGTTGCCCGCGCACCCGGCCGCAGGCCCGCTCGACACCGAGACGGTGCGCGACCGCGTGCGCGACACCCCCGACGGCGAGAACAGGCTGGTCGCGCTGCTCTCCGCGGTGCAGCACCTCGCCGACCCCGAGAACCGGCGCACGGTGGTGCTCGTCAGCACGGAGCCGGAGGTGGCGGCCTGCTGGATCGCCGCGGCTACCCTCCTGCTGCCTCGCCCCGACGCACTGCGAGTCACGTTCAAGATCTTCGTGGCCGACGCCCAGTACGGCAGGCACGACATCATCGCGCTGCACCCGGAGTGGGCCGGTCGCTGGGCGGACACCGGGTCGGGGAGCGGGCTGGTCGTCTTCGACCTCGACCGGGACCGGCACACCACCGTGGAGCCCACGGCGGCGGCGCAGTTCTGGGTGCCCCGCTTCCTGACCGAGGACGCCTACGACGTGGTCGACGCGGTCGAGCTCGCGGGCCAGTTCGCCCGCGCCCGGACCGACGGGGCCAGCACCGCCGGCTCGACCCCCGCCGACCGCTACGTCGCGCTCGTGATGGCTGCGGGGGAGCGGCTCTCGGACCCGACCCGGCTGGACGAGGCCGCCGACTGGCTGCGGACGGCGCCGGAGGAGGCGATCCACATCGCCCGCGACGTGGTGCTCGACGCGGTACTCGAGGCGCGGCCGCCGGCACCGGTGCTGCGTACGCTCGCCGACGCGGCCGGATCCCGTGGGTGGGCGACCGCGGCCGTTCCGATCCGGCGGGGGCTGCTCACCGCCGAGGTGGATGAGGTGCTGGCCGGGTCGGACGGGGTGGCGGCGCTGCGTGTCGTCAACCGGTTCGCGCTGCTGCAGCTCCACGTCCTGCCGGTCGAGGACAGCGAGCAGAGCCGTGCCGAGGTCGAGGCCGCGTTGCGCGCCGCCCGCCCCGACCAGGTCCCGGCGCTGCTCACCCTTGCCGCCCGGCACGACGTGACGCCGTTCGTCGGGCAGTTCCGCGACGCGGCCTACGAGTTCGCCCTGTGGTGGCTGGAGTGCCCCGAGCCCGAGCTCGAGCCCGGCCGGTGGCCCGCGCCGCCGGAGGCGCTGGACTGGGTGCGCGACGTCCTGCGCAGCTCGCTGAAGGGGCCCGGCAAGCAGCGCGCGGTGGAGCTGGTCCGCGACCGTTGGTGGAAGCCGCTGTGGCAGGACGCGCAGGAGCCGGCGGATCCGCTCGACGAGCTGCTGATGACCACCGCCTACGGCAACGTCGACGCCTCGCAGCGGAAGAAGCTCATGCGGCACGTCCAGACGACGTCTGCCAGCAGCAGAGCCGAGGGTATCGCCCCGAGCACGATCGCCTGGAACATACTGTTCGGACACCGGTCGCCGCCGCTGACCGAGGCCGAGGCGTTCGTGCGCGGGCTGGCGGAGCTCGGGATCTCGATGTCGTCGTCCGTCGTCACCCAGCTCTCCGTGGTGCTCGAACGCGAGACCGCGATCACGGAAGCGGGCCTGTGGATCACCAAGTCGATCCGGCAGCAGGGGCACGTGCTGTCGAAGAAGCTGGCCGAGCTGAGCCAGCTGGAAGCCGACGTGGAGGAGATCATCCGGGACTTGCGGGCGACGAAGTCCCGTCGCCCGGAGGCAGAGGTCGCCAACGCACTGGACGCCGCGGGGGCGCCGCTGCTGAAGCTGCGGGCGGAGAGGCTGGTCGAGGCGCTGGTCGGGGCACCGCGCGGCCGGGCGCTTGGGGTATTGTCGGGTTGTTCGCGGGAGACCCTGAAACCGATCTACTCCGAGCTCGAGGCCTGTTGGCCCCGGCCGCCGGGCCCGCCGAGCTCGGCGCAGTGCCACGCCGTCGCGTTCACGTTCAGCCTCGTCACGGGGGAGTCGGGCAGCGACACGCAGACGGTGGACTTCAAAGTGCTGAAGGGCCGGTTCGGTGAGCTCGTCGGCACCATGTCCAAGGAGGACCGGTCCGCCGTTGCACGGACCGCGAACCTCGGAGCGGAGTGGTGGGACTGGGTAGCGGAGGTCGAGCCCAAGCGCTGGGGTCTGGGCAGGTTCTCCCGGTCGGGCAAGCGCTCCGGTCAGGGAGAGTGACCGATGCTTGTTGCCATCGGTGTGCTCATCGGGATCGTCCTCTACGCGTTCGCCTGCGGTTTCGCGTTGTTCTGGGTCGTCGGCCCCGGCATGCCCTTCGCGCTCGTCGCCGGGGTTGCGGTCGGCGTACTTCTGCCCCTCGTTGTGCTCGTCGGGACACTGCTGCGCGTCGACCGGTTCGCGGCGCCGACGGTCACGCCGTTCGACGTCCGAGAGCGGCTGCCGAAGACGGGCACGAACTTCGAACGCGACGGCGCGTGGCCGAACTACCTGTTCGCCCAGAGTCGGACCGATCTCGGCACCGCGGTCGAGCACACCACGAACGTCGTCAACCGGATGTGGACGCGTACGACGGCGTGGGTGCGCGGGGGGTCGGTGGTGCTCCTCTTCTGGCCGCTGCTGTTGCTGCCCCTGGTCGGGGCGATCACGCTGACCCTGGCCGCGGTGGCGACCGCCATCGCGGCCTACGCGCTGCTCGGGGTGGTGCTGGCCGTCGCGTGGCTGGGCTGGCTGCTTGTCGTCGGGGTCCTGCGCGGCGTTGACCTCGGCGTGCGGCAGCTGCGCCGGGCCAGGGCGACCTGCCACCACGCCGGGTGCAACCACCGGAGCATGTTGCCGGCTTACCGCTGTCGGTGTGGCGTGGTCCATCACGACATCCGTGCGGGTAGGCAGGGCGCGTTCGTCCGCCGGTGCGAGTGCGACCACCTCATACCGACGACGGTCCTGCAGGCCGCGGCGGGCCTGGTGCCGGTGTGCCAGAACTGCAACCGCGAGCTGCGGGTGGGCGCGGCGGTGTTGACCGACGTGCTGGTCCCGGTCTTCGGCCCCGCGTCCGCAGGCAAGACCCGGCTCGTGCTCGCCGGGATGGTCGCGCTCGGCCGGCACCTGAGGGCTGTGGGGGGCTCGCTGCGACCGGTGGGACCGGAGAGCGAGGCCACGTTCAGCGAAGCGACCACCGTCGTCGAGTCGGGGCGGCAGACGACGAAGACCGACGCGAGCCAGCCACCTGCCGGCGTCACTGTCCGGCTCTCTGTGGCCCGACGCAAGGTGTTGCTGCACCTGTTCGACGCGGCCGGTGAGTTCTTCAGCAACCGTGAGCAGAACAGCGAACTGCCCTTCCTCGGTGACGCACAGGGGCTCGTGTTCGTCCTCGACCCGTTCTCCGTCCCGGCCGTTGCCGACGACCTCCACGGAGCGCTCGCGCCCCGGTTGAGCAGGGCCCAGCCCGCGCGGATGCACCCCGAGCAGTCCTACCTCGTCACTGTCCAGTGGCTGCGCGATCAGGGTGTGGCACTCACGCGCAAGCCGCTGGCCGTGGCCGTGGTGAAAGCTGATCTGCTGCTCGGCCTACCCCCGGCCGCGGACCTGAACGTCGACGCGGAGTCCGGCGAGATCGAGACCTGGCTGCGCGAGAAAGGGCTGGACAACCTGCTCGACGGGGCCGCACGTGACTTCGGCGAGGTCCGGTTCTTCCTGGTCTCCTCGCTTGAGGCTGGCACAGACGTCGACGGATGGGCCGACCGCACCTCGCCCGCCCGGCCGCTGCTGTGGCTGTTGGGCCGCTCGGGCGTGGCCGTGGCCGAGCAGAAGGTGCCGGTGACGCCGTGAGCACCCCCATCCCTCCGCACTACTTGGGGTTCCGGATCGTGCTGGTCGTGGTATTGCTGGCCGCGCTCGCCGGGGCCGCATGGTGGGTGGTGCGGCCTGAGGTGCTGGCCGAGATCCTGACCTTCCTAGGAGTGGGGTAGCTGTGATCCTCGGAATCGATCTGGGTACGACCTACAGCGCCGTCGCTGTCGCCGACGACTCAGGACGCCCTCAGGTGCTGCCGAACCGGCTGGGGGAGCTGACCACGCCGTCGTGTGCCTCCTTTCTCGGCCCGAACGAGGTGGTCGTTGGGTCCATGGCGAAGGAGCGGCGCTCGATCGACCCCGACAACACCGTCTCCCTGATCAAGCGGCAGATGGGCGTCGACTACCCGCTGGCGTTCCACGGTGTGAACCACACGCCAGAGTCGGTGTCGGCGCTGCTGCTCAGGGCGCTCGTCGATGACGCCGCCGCCGAGCTCGGCGCGCTCACAGGTGACCCGGTTCGGGCTGTGATCACCGTGCCCGCTTACTTCGGGTTGCGCGAGCGCGAGGCCACCCAGCAGGCGGCCGAGATGGCCGGCATCGAGGTGCTCGAGCTCGTGGCCGAGCCGGTCGCGGCCGCCCTGCACTACGGCGTCGCCGATACCTCAGACCGCACGATCCTCGTCTACGATCTCGGTGGCGGCACCTTCGACTGCACGGTGTTGCGAAGCGCCTCGGGGTCGGTCACCGTCCTTGCCACCGACGGTGACAGCCACCTCGGTGGCGCCGAGGTCGATGAGCGCCTCGCCGACGCGCTGCTCGAACGGCTCGCCGAGGAGCTCCCCGATGACGCCGGTCATCCGGCCGACGACGCCGCGATGGTGCAGGAGGCGATGAGCCTCGCCGAGATCGCCAAGCGCAACCTCTCCGGCAGACAGAGCCATCGGGTGACCCTGCGTCACGGCGGGCACATCCTGCGGATGGAGGTCGACCGGGAGATGATCGCCACAGTCTCGCGCGACATGATCGAGCGGACCATGACGATCGTCGAACGTCTGGTGACCACGGTGGGCCGGGCTGTCCACATCGACGACGTGGTGCTGGTCGGCGGTTCCAGCAGGCTCCCGGCCGTGACCGAGGCACTCGCGACCCGGTTCGGCCGCACCCCGCTCATGACCGACCCCGAGCTGGCCGTTGCGCTCGGCGCGGCAGTGCGCGCCGACCGACTCACCCGCAAGCCTGTGAGTGGCGGGATCACCGCTGTGTCCACTCACGCGGTGGCCGTGTTGCCCCGCGGGGTCGGGGTGTTGGTGCGTGACAGCAACGACCCGGCCGGCCTACGCGAGTTCGTGCAGCATGTGGTCGCGGCGAACACCCAGCTTCCGGCCACCGCGACAGCGCCGTTCGCCACCATCCTCGACAAGCAGTCCTCTGTCCGGATCCAGGTGTTCGAGCAGGCGGGTGCGCTGGTGTCGGAGGAGCTCGGCCACAACCGTCGTGTGCTCGACGGCGAGTTCACCGGCCTGCCCGATCTCCCGGCCGGGGCCCGGGTGGACGTCACCGTCAGCGTGGGGACGGACGGCAGGCTCGCCGTCACCGCCCGCGAGGTGCTGGGCGGGACGACACTATGTCTCGAGGCTTATGTGGAGGGCGTCATCGACGCCGTCGCGGCGGAGCAGCTCTCAGCCACCACCAGCGCTATGGTCATCCGACAGTAGCCGACGTGGTCGCATCGTGGGTCCGGCGGGACTTCGCCGGCATCGGGGTCACCCAGTACCGACCTGGACCGCACCTTGCCGCCGTCCAGGAGCACTACCGCGGCCGGGCGTTGCTGTGCATCGACGTGAGCGGGTCGATGTCGGGCGTGCCGTTGTGCGCGGCGATCGAGGGCGGTCTGGACTTTCTCACCGAGGCACGTCAGGCTCGCTACGCCTGCGGGCTGGTGCTGTGGGACGACACGGTCGTCGCCCACCTGCCGACGAGCTCCCCGGACGCGACGGTGCGGCGCCGGCTCCGGGCCGCTACCGGCGGTGGCGGCACTGCGCTGGCGCCGACGTTGCGGGTGGTGATCGACGAGCTGGGCCCGCTGTCGGGTGACCGGGTCGTCTGCGTGTTCAGCGACGGTGCGATCGGCGACGCGGTGCTTGCCGAGCAGCTGGCCATGCAGGCGCGGGCTCTCGGCATCCGCTTCGTGGTGCGCGGACTCGGCTCGGGCGCCAGCTCGGGTCTCGCTCGCGCGCTGACGCCGGGCGAGCATGAGACGAAGCAGACTGTCCACGACGTCGGCGACCTGCGTCGCGGAATCGCCTCGATGGTGGCCGACATGCGCCAGCGCCGTTAGGAGGAGTGACGTGATCGCATCATGGGTTCGGCGGGAGTTCGCCGGGGTCGGCGTGACGCAGTACCGTCCCGGGCAACATCTGCCGGAAGTCCAGTACCACTTCCTGGGTCGGGCGCTGCTGTGCATCGATGTGAGCGGGTCGATGACAGGTGCGCCGCTGGTCGCCGCGATCGAGGGTGGCCTGGACTTCCTCGCCGAGGCCGAGCAGGCGGGCTACCATTGCGGACTTGTGCTGTGGCACCACGACGTGGACGTCTACCTGCCGACGACCACGAGCATGGCGGAGGTGCAGACCAGACTACGGGCCGCGCGGGCGTCCGGCGGCAACGAGCTGCGGCCGACCCTGCGGGCCGCGATCGCCGAGCTCGGTCCGATGCGCGGTGACCGCGTCGTCTGCGTGTTCGGCGATGGTGACGTGGGCAACGAGACCGACACGGCAGTAGACGCGGCGCACGCGCGGTCGCTCGGAATCCGCTTCGTCGTGCGCGGGCTCGGGTCCGGCGCGAGCGCCTGCCTGGCGCGCACCCTGACCCCGGACGAGCCGGAGGCCTCCGCCCGGACCGTGGACGACGTCGGCACCCTCAGGAAAGGGATCGCGTCCATGGCGGCCTCCCTACGGGCGGGTCGGTGAGCCCGAGCTGCGGTTCCCATCAGGAGGAATCGGTCGATCGGATAGGCCACCCGTGCCACGGGGCCCAACAGCGAGAGGACACCACAGCGAGGGCTCATCGTCGACACCGCGGGACCGACCCAGTACCCACCCGGCCCGCACCTGCGGGTGCGTCGTCCGGGGCCGCTTCGACCGCGTCGAGTACGTGCTCGGGCTGCCCCTACGCGACGGTGGAGCCTGACCGCGTCGCGAAGCTGAAGCTGCAGCCCGAACAGATCTTCATCGTGAACTGATCGGGCGAGGTGGGCACGCTGGCGAGGATGCGCAGTGGTGGGCCCCTCTCCGTGGATGTCGTCGTCGGCTTCGTCACCGCGCGACCGGCTGTCCCTCGTGTCCCGCGCTGGCGCTAACGCCACCGCCTCGGCCGTCGAATGATCGGCAGACGGGCATTCCACCGCGACGTTGTCGCCTGAGTGGACCCGAGACCGCGGAGGACGGTGCACGTGAGTTCCAGGTCTGGGCTGGATCACACCTGGCTGGTCGTCGGCCTCGTGTTGGTGACGATGCTGGCCGGTGGCGGCATCTCGATGGCGATGAACGGCGGGTGGTCCGTGCTTACGACGGAAGCCGCCTCGGCGCCGGAGTCGGCGGTGCCCGCAGGCGGGGTGCCCAGCGGGCCGGTCGAGGACGCCGATGTCCCGGGCACGGCACTCGTGCAGCTCGCTGGAGCCGCCGTCGGCGACCCCTCTGCCGACAGCGTGGTCGTGCTGCTCGACCGCCACTTTGGCGCGATCAACCGGCGCGACTATGCGACCTGGGCCACCACGGTGAGCGCCCGCCGCGCCGCCGACCAGTCGCCGCAGACCTGGCAGGACGCCTACCGATCCACCCTCGACGGCATGGTGGTCGTCACCTCGATCACCCCGAACATATCCGGGCTGATCGTCGACCTGTCGTTCGTCAGCGAGCAGGACCCGTCCGACGCACCCCCAGACCTGCCCGTCGCCCGGATCTGCTGGAGCTCCCACTGGCCGGTCGAGGACCTCGCTGCCAGTGGTCGGATCGGCACCCCCAGCAAGGGCGCCACCCACAGGTGGGCCTGCTGACGACGCAGGCGAGCCGGTTCCCACGCGAATGAGCTGGCTGCTGAGTATGGTGTCTCGATCCCAACTATCGGGAGCGCTGTCGCGCTGGCGTGAGTCGAGACGGCGGCTCCACTGAACCGCCCGGCTCAGTGGAGCTCCGGACATGACGGACGCTACGGCCGCTGACGGTGGTGCCTGTGTACGGAACTGTGTTCGTTGGCTTGCCTCGTTCGTGGGGAACGTCGCAGCGGGTAGTTTCTCAGCGTTGATGGTTCCGGTTGCGGGAGACTGCCCGAGTCGGGTTCTGAGTCGCTGGAAGGTGCGCTATGCAGTGGTGGGGTTGGTTGATCGTTGCCCTGGTGGTGATCGCGTTGATCGTCGGCGTCGTCGTCGCCGTCCAGGCCCGCCGTCGTCGGGGCGGTGTCATCGTCGACCCGGCCGATCCCGCCGGGTCGGGCCCGGGGAGCGGTGAGTTGTGAGCAGACTGATGCGGACCAGCGCGATCACCAAGCGCCCGGTCGTCACCCTCGACGGGGAGGACGTCGCACAGATCAAGGACATCGTCTACTCGGCCGGTGGCGGCGCGGTCGGTGGATTCACCCTCGCCGGGCGCGGGCTGTTCGCCGGTCCCCTCAAGCAGGGGTTGGCCTGGAGTTCGGTAGCGGCGCTGGGCAGCGACGCGGTGATGATCGCCGATGAGGACGCGTTGGAGCCCACGCAGAGTGTGCTCGACAGGTCGGCCTCCACGGGGGGCTCGGGTGGCGACGTCCTCGGTTCCCAGGTGCTCACCGATTCCGGGACCGACCTCGGGACCGTGGTGGACGTCATCGTCGAGGTCAGCGGGGCTGACAGCGGGCAGTGCGATGTCGTCGGGTATGAGGTTGAGGCGTCGCAGGCGTTGGGTACCAAGGGCACCAAGGTGCTGATCCCGTTGCCCGACGCGGTTGCGGCCTCGGGTGAGCACCTCATCGTTCCCGCGAGTGCGAAGGACTTCGTCGGTCAGGACCTCGCCGGGTTCGGCGCCGCCGTCGAGGCGTTCCGTGCGCAGCTGAGAGGGCAGGGCTGATGCGTTTCTCCGAAGCCAAGGGGCGCAAGGTCGTCAGCACGTCCACGGCCGACACCGTGGGCAAGGTCGACGAGTTCGTCGTGGATCCGAAGACTCAGGCGGTGCTCGCGCTGATGTTGGCGAAGACCGATTCCGGGCACACCCTCCGGTGGGTGGACATCGCCGCGTTCGGTACCGACGCCGTCACCGTCACCGGCGCCGACAAGATCACTGAGGCGGACGAGGACGTCGCGGCGCTGACGGGCAAGGACCACCGCCTCCTCGGCAAGCGGGTGCTCTCCACCGCTGGTGACGAGCTGGGCAAGGTCTCCGACGTGGAGTTCGACGGCGAGTCCGGCGCAGTCACGTCGTTGGTACTCGACGAGGGTGAGGTCGCGGGTACGCGACTGGTGGGCGTGGGTTCTTACGCCGTGGTGGTCATGGCGGAGTAGTACCGGAGCCACGGCAACACGCCGGGGCCCGGCACCCTGAGAGCGGGTGCCGGGCCCCGGCGATCGTGGTTTCTCAGGCCTTGGCCTGCATGCTCTTGCGGGCGGGGTTGGCCTGCTCGGCGGCCTTCGGGTCCAGCTCGTCCTGCTTGGTGCGAACGCCGGTCTCGATCTTGCTGCCGAGTTCCTTGTCCACGTTGCGCCAGTACTCGAAGGCACGCTGCAGGACGGGCTCGGTCACGGCGTTGAGCAGGTGGCCGACGATGTTGTCGACCAGCCGTCCGCGGGCTGCGTCGTCGAGCACCTCGCGGACCATGGTGCCGGCCTGGCGCCAGTCGTCGTCGTCTGCGCGCAGCGTGTAGGCCGCGCGCATCATCTCCCCGTCGGTGCTCCACCCGGCCGGCTCGCCGGAGCGCGAGATGTCGGCGCACGGCCCGCCCTTGGAGTTCGGCGCGTAGACCGGGTCCGAGACGTTGTGGTAGCGCATCGCGCCGTCCTTGCTGTAACTGTGCACCGGGCATGTGGGCGCGTTCACCGGCAGCTGCTTGTAGTTCGCGCCGATGCGGTACCGGTGGGCGTCTGCGTAGGCGAAGACCCGGGCCAGCAGCATCTTGTCCGGGCTCGGGCCGATCCCCGGCACGAGGTTGTTGGGCTCGAACGCCGCCTGCTCGATCTCGGTGTGATAGTCGGTCGGGTTGCGGTCGAGGGTCATCCGGCCGACCTCGATGAGCGGGTAGTCGGCATGCGGCCACACCTTGGTCAGGTCGAACGGGTTGAACCGGTAGGTCTTGGCGTCCTCGAACGGCATGATCTGCATCTTGAGGGTCCAGCTCGGAAGGTCGCCGTCCGCAATATGCTCATAGAGGTCGCGGGTGTGGTAGTCGGTGTCAGCCGAGGCCATCTGGTCGGCCTCGTCCTGGGTGAAGAACTCGATGCCCTGGTCGGTGGTGAAGTGGTACTTGACCCAGAACTTCGCACCCTGCGCGTTGACCCACATGTAGGTGTGGCTCGAATATCCGTTCATGTGCCGCCAGGTGCGCGGGATCCCACGGTCACCCATCAGCCAGGTCACCTGATGCGCGGACTCCGGCGACAGCGTCCAGAAGTCCCACTGCATGTCGTGGTCGCGCAGGTTGCTGTCCGCGCGGCGCTTCTGCGAGCGGATGAAGTGCTGGAACTTCATCGGGTCGCGCATGAAGAACACCGGGGTGTTGTTGCCGACCATGTCGTAGTTGCCCTCGGAGGTGTAGAACTTCAGCGCGAATCCGCGCGGGTCGCGCCAGGTGTCGGGGCTGCCGCGCTCACCGGCAACGGTGGAGAACCGTACGAGCATCTCAGTGGTGGTGCCCGGCTGGAACACCGCAGCCTTGGTGTAGGCGCTGACGTCGTTGGTCACCTCGAATCGGCCGAAGGCGCCGCCACCCTTGGCGTGTGGCTGGCGCTCGGGCACGCGTTCGCGGTTGAACTGCGCCATCTGCTCGATGAGGTAGTGATCGTGCAGGAGGATCGGTCCATCGGGGCCGACGGTGAGCGAGTGCTCGTCGCTCTCGACCGGGATACCGGCATCCGTGGTCGTGGCCTCGGGTTGTGTCTGCGTCACTGCTGTATCTCCTCATAATGGTGGGTTCTTCCCACGGAACGTTCCGCCGCCATGCACTCGGGACACACGCCCCAGAACACCACCTCAGCCTCGTCCACGACGAAGCCGTGGTCGTCGACCGGCGTGAGGCAGGGCCGGGTTCCGACGAGACAGTCGACATCCTCCGTGCGGCCGCAGCGATGGCACACGAGGTGGTGGTGATTGTCCCCGACGCGACGCTCGAACCGAGCTGGATGCCCGGCGGGTTCGATGCGCCGCAGCAGACCTGCCTCGGTGCACGCGGCAAGGACGTCGTAGACGGCCTGGATGGACACCGAACCGAGCTGCTCGCGTACGCCCGCCGCGACCGCGTCCGCGGTGGAGTGCGGGTGCTCGGCCAGCCACGTGAGCACGGCGCGCCGCGGGTTGGTCACGCGCAGCCCGGCACCGCGCAACGCGTGCAGCGCGGCGCCATCCGGGTCGACGGGGGCGAAAGACATGGCGTGCCCACCCTCCTCCGCTTCATGGAATGAGTCAAGTTTCCCGGCGTCCCCGAGCCTCCGGCGGGCGGCGACCGCCGAAGTGGGAGAGGATCGCAGCGTGCGGTCACTCCTGCGCTTGGACCCGCGGCACGGCAGTGGTTCCAGTGTGGAGGTCGAGCTCCGGGCGCTGCTGGTTGGCGGCGCGCTCGACCTGCCGCGGCCCGGGGGCGGAGGCACGCCCCGGCGCTGGGCGGCCCTGGCCGAGTGGGGCGGGCACGATCTTGCCCTCGCCCGGCTCGCCGAGGGGCACACCGACGCCGCGGCGATCCTGGCCGACGCGGGCCGCGAACCGGCAGCCGGCGCTCTCTACGGCGTGTGGGCGGCCCGTTCCGGCGGCGCTGGCGCCGGCCTGTACCTGTGCGGGGACGACCTCGTGCTCACCGGCACGGTGCGCTTCTGCTCCGGCGCCCGTTGGCTCGACCGCGCCCTCGTCGTCGCCGATCCGATCGGGGGTGGGTCGACCGGACGGCTGCTGGTCGACGTGGCCGTGGCCCACCGGGGCGTCCGACCCCAGTCGGACACCTGGCAGACCCCGGCGATGGACGCCGCTGGCACGCTGGACGTTGAGTTCGACGGGGTGCCCCTCCCGAGCGACGCCGTGCTTGGAGGGCCGGACTGGTATACCGCGCGGCCCGGTTTCGCGATCGGGGGAGGAGGTGTGGCCGCTGTCTGGTGGGGCGGCGCCGCCGGTCTGCTCCACCGGGCACTCGGTCACCTGCCCACTGTTCCGGACGCTCACCAGCTCGCACACCTCGGTGAGCTCCATGCCCTGCTCGAGGGGGCCGACGCGCTCCTGGGGCGCACCGCCGTGGCTGTGGACGCCGCGCCCGACGCCGACCACGGGCTCGCGCTCGCCGCTCTGCGTTCGGCCGTCGAGCGGGTGTGCCGTGAGGTGGTCGACCGCGTGCCCCGCATGGTCGGACCGGCCGCGTTGAGCCGTGATGCTGCCCTGGCCCGGACACTTGCCGACCTCCAGTTGTACGTGCGTCAGCACCACGGCGAGCGTGATCACGCCGCACTCGGTGCGCAACTGCTCGCCGCTCGGCGAGCTCCATGACCGCCGAGGCGGAGAGCCTGGCCGAAGAGGGGAGCTCGACCGGTGACGAGCGGCCGGTCACGCCTGTTGCGGAGTGGACTGCCGCGCTGCAGCGGCACCGCCCCCCACTGTTCGACGCCGCCGCTCACCGCCGGGTGGTCGTTGTCGCGGCCCATCCTGATGACGAGACCCTCGGTGCGGGTGGAGCCATGCAGTCCCTGTATCGCGTTGGGGTCGAGCTCACCCTCGTCGTGGCTACCGACGGCGAGGCGGCCTTTCCCGCCCGGGACGCAGCCGGCCGCAGCGAACTGGCCCGGGTTCGGCGCCGCGAGCTGAGCGCGGCACTGGCGGTGTCGGGACTTGCTGACGTGCCGGTGCACCACCTGGGTCTGCCCGACTCGACATTGGCCGATCATGCCGATGCGCTGCAGCGCGCTCTCACGCCGGTCCTCGCCCACGCCGACGCCTACCTGGCACCGTGGCCCGGCGATCCCCATCCGGATCATCGCGCAGTGGGGCGGGCGGCCGCGGCCGCCGCCCCCGTCACTACCCACGGATGGTCCTACCCGATCTGGATGTGGGCCTGGGGTAGCCCCGACGACCCCGCCGTTCGCTGGGACCGGGTGCAGCTGGTGGCGCTCGACGAGGCCACGCGCGCTGCCAAGCGCGCGGCGATCGGCTGCTTCACCACGCAGATCACCTCCGCCCCGGACGGTTCGCCGCCGGTGCTGTCAGCGGCGGTGCTCGCCCACGCCGACCGGGACGTGGAGCTGCTCTTCCGCGAACCCCGCCGCGCTGCCGCGCCGGTCGACCGGTTTGCCGAGCTGTACGCGGACGGCGGCGACCCGTGGTCCGCGACGTCCTGGTACGAGCGGCGCAAACGCTCCGTTGTCCTCGCGAGCCTCCCTCGTGAGCGCTACCGCAGCGCCGTCGAACCGGGCTGCGGTACCGGCGAACTGACCGTTGAGCTCGCCGCTCGCTGTGCTGCGGTGCTGGCCTCGGACCCGGTCGCGGACGCCGTGGAGCGGGCGCGGGTGGTCACCGCCGCGGCCACCGGTGTGCGGGTGGAACAGGCGGCACTGCCTGCCGCCGTGCCGGCCGGACCGATCGATCTGGCGGTGTTCAGCGAGGTGCTCTACTACCTCGACGACGCCGCCGTCGGTGAGACGCTGCACCGCACACTCGCCGCGCTGGAGTCCGGCGGCGATGTCGTGGTGGTGCACTGGCGCGGCTGGCCCGCCGAGGCTCCGCGGGACGCCGCGGCGACCCACCGCATGGTGTGCGAACGTCCGGAGCTCGAGCCGGTGGTGGAACACCGTGACGAAGACTTCGTGCTCCTCGTCCTGAGACGTCGGTGATCGCGGTTGGGGTAGTCGTGCCGGCCCGTGACGAGCAGGACCACATCACCGCCTGCCTGCACAGCGTGCGCCGAGCTCTGCAGCGGCTGCCCACTGATACGGCGAGCGCGCTCACCGTCGTGCTGGACCGCTGCACCGACCGCACCCCGGAGCGGGTCGCCGAGTTGATCGCCGAGTGGCCGCAGGCCGAAGCGGTGCACGTCACCCGCGCAGCGTCGGGCCGGGGGAGGATGCTCGGCGTCCCTGCGTCCGAGGTCGGTGCGCTGCGGGACCTGGGCCTGCGCCGGGTGCTGTCCCGGCTGGGTGCACACCCCCTGCACCGGACGTGGTTGCTCAGCACCGACGCGGACTCCACGGTTCCGCCCGACTGGGCGATGGCGCACCTGCGCCACGCCGCCTCCGGCGCGCACGCAGTGGCCGGACTCGCCGAGCTGACCTGCTTGCGGCACCTGTCCGCCGAGGCGCTCGTCCGGTACCGAGCGCTTGTCGCGAGTGGGCTCCACGGCCGCTGTCACGAGCACGTCTACGGGGCGAACCTCGGCATCCGAGCCGATGCCTACCTGGCCGTCGGTGGCTTCCCCGCAGCGGGCGCCGGGGAGGACCACGGCCTCTGGCGACGGTTGCGCGAGGCGGGTTACCACCTCGTGCAGCCCACCGACCTGCGGGTGCTCACCAGCTCCCGGGTGCAGGGCCGGGCCGAGGGAGGGCTCGCCGAACTTCTGCGCTCCCTCCACCTACCCCTGCCCGCCGTGGGTAGCGGTGCCTGACTGCCGGCTGCGGAGCACGGCGAAGAACGCCGGCACCATGACCTGGCCACCGTCTGGAGCGGCAGAACACGTGCGGATCGCGGCGGGGCCACTGCTCAGCACGGTGAAGCGGTCCGACGGAAACAGCGCGTCGATGTCGTGTTCGTCGAGAAGGCCCGGGGTGATCCCGTGCTGCAGAACTCGGGCCAGCGGCGGTGGCGGTGCCTCCCCGCCGAGGAGACCGGCCAAGAACGGCTCTGCGATCGAGGACAGCTCGATCACGGTGGCAACACCTCGATCGCCGATGAGCTCGGCGATACCGGTGACGGCGGCAGTGTGGTCAGCCGGGTCGAGCTGGTGCAGCACCGCGCGTACGTAGAGGTTGGCGTCTCCGGTCTCGGCGTGCAGGGCGGCCACGGCGCGGTGATCCAGCAGGTCGAGCGGGCGGTAACGGACTCGGCCGTCCGGGTCGTTCGCCGTGGCGAGGGCGAGGGCCTGAGCTGAGATCTCCGTGCCGATCACGGTCGGGAAGTGCTCGGCGAGGAAGCGGGTCTGGGTGCCGTTGCCGCAACCAATGTCGATCATCGGGAGAACGGGGTTGACGTGCTCGGCGAACACGGCGAGGTCCAGCGCTGCTGCTTGGGGTGGCGGCACGTCCCAGAAGATCTCACCGGGTTCGCCGCTGAGGCTCTTCCAGTAGTTCTCCCATACCGTCTGGTAACGGCTTCCCGTCGTCATCGGATGTTTCCTTTCAGCCTCGGTGGGTCACGGTGTGAGCTCGACGGTCCACGCCTGCTCGACCTCGGCGAACCCGCGGCGCGTGTACCAGTGCCGCGGCCAGTCCGCTGCGGCCGCCTCCAGCACGACGAGGTCGCAGCCGGCGTTCGCGGCCACCGCGCCGGCCGTGCTGAGCAGCGCGTCACCGTACCCGCGACCCCGGTGCCGTGGGTCGGTGGCGATCATGTCCAGCAGGGCGGTGCCGCCGTCGATCTTGAGCAGGCAGGAGGCGACGACGGCCCCGGCGTCGCGGACGGCGAGGTAGCGCACGTCGAGGACGGCCTCCTCGAGGCGGCAGTGCTCGGGGGCGCCGCGCCGCCATTCGGCGTCCCACATCGAGCGCAGCGCCTCCCGGTCCACGTGCTCCACGCGGCGGTCGGGCTCGCCGCCTGCGGGGGCAGCCATCCCGACCAGCTGTTCGACCTCCCAGCCGCGCTCGGCCAGCCTGGCCGCCGTCGGGGCCAGGTCCGCGCCGACGAGCAGGGCTCTGCGGTGCGGAATTCCTGCCTCGCCCAGTGTCCGGTCGGCGTCGGCGGCGAGTTCGTCCGCGCCGGTTGCGCCGTCGATCAGGAGCTGGTTGTGCTCGTAGGACTCCGGCACCGGGGCGGTCAGGACTGCGACGCCGCCGGTCACCGGGATCTCCGAGGTGGCGGTGCGGCGCAGCAGCGAGGGTTCGAAGCCGGCGAGTCGCCCGGCGGGGCCGGGAGCGGGCACGGTGGGCGCGTCGAACCCGCCGTCGGGGCGCGGACGGTAGGGCACCACGGCGGTGACGGCGTGGGTGGGCACCGGGCCGTAGGCGTGTGGGAAGCGCATCGACTCCGGATCGGTGGGCACGCCGGGCTCGTAGCGGATCTCGACGCCGATCCGCGCGGGATTCAGCATCAGCGCCAGCAGGTCGGTGCGGCCGTGGAACAGGCGGTCGGCGGGCAGCGCGACCTGCGCGGGCGTCGAGAGGTGCACGTATCCGATGTCGGTGAGCGAGGGTGGCGCGAGGACGCCGGCGGCGAGTGCGGCCCGCCACTGGGTGGGGGTGGTCAGGTGCAGGAGGGGCCCGCTCACGTCGGTCAGTCTCGCGCGTCTCGCCCATAATCCGCAGTGACCCGTAACGTTCTCGATGTCACCGGAGGTTCCCGTGCACAGCAGCGACGAGGAGCACATCGACACGCTCGCCGTCCATGCCGGCGAGCGTCGACCCGGCCCCGAAGGGTCCGTCGTGTTCCCGATCTACCAGAGCACGGTCTACGCCGTCGAACCGGACACCGGCTACCACGACATCAAGTACCTCCGCCTGAGTTCGACGCCCTCGCAGACGTACCTGCACGACAAGGTGGCCGCGCTGGAGGGTGCGGAGGAAGCGCTGGCGACCTCGTCAGGGATGGCGGCGGTCACCGCGGTCCTGCACAGCCTGCTCCGTACCGGTGATCACCTGCTGGTCAGTGACTGCCTCTACGGGGGCACCCACGACTTCCTCACCCAGCACGCGGCGGACCTCGGCTGGAGCTACACGTCGGTGGATCCGCAGCGTCCGCACACCTGGGCGGCGGCCCGCACGTCGAGCACGCGGGCGTTCCTGGTCGAGACGATCACCAATCCGCTGATGCGGGTCGGGCGACTGCGCGAGGTCGCGGAGTTCTGCCGGCAGCAGGGCCTGACCAGCGTCATCGACAACACGTTCGCCAGCCCGGTGAACTTCCGGCCGCTTGCGGTGGGTTTCGACCTCGTCTTCCACAGCGCGACGAAGTACCTCAACGGCCACTCGGACCTGGTGGCCGGCTGTGTCGCCGGCAACGCCGAGCTGATCGGCCAGGTGCGCCGGACGCTGAACCACTACGGCGGCAGCCTGGACCCGCATGCGGGTTTCCTGCTCGCTCGCGGGTTGAAGACGCTGGCCGTGCGGGTGCATGCGCAGAACGAGAACGCCATGGCGCTGGCGCGGTTTCTCCGCGAGCACACCGCGGTCGCGCAGGTCAGCTATCCCGGCTTGCCCGATCATCCGGATCGCGCGCACGCCGGCGCGCTTCTGTCCGGGTTCGGCGGCATGCTGAGCCTGCGCCCGACCGGCGGCCTGCCCGCGGCGCAGACCCTGCTCAAGGCCCTGCGGTTGGCCTACGTGGGCCCGAGTCTGGGAGGGGTGGAGACCCTCGTCACCCGCCCGGCCAGCACCTCGCACGCGGGCATGAGCTCGGCGGACCGCTCTCGTATCGGCATCACCGACGACCTGATCCGGGTGAGCGCCGGCATCGAGAACGCCGAAGACTTGATCGACGACTTCGAGCAGGCCCTCCGATAGACCGCTAGTCTCCGCGCGGTGATGAGAGATCGGCGCCTCCGACCCATCGCCGATCCGTCGCTGGTCGGCCCGCTCCGGATGCCGGACTCCAGGGTCACCCCCGTCGGCTCGCTGGTGCGGCGGCTGCTGGTGGCGTTCGGAGCGCTCACGGCCACCGCCTTGATCGTCTACTTCGGACGCGAAGGCTACCTCGACAACAACAGCAACACCCCGATCAGTCTCGCCGACGCGTTCTACTACTCGACGGTCTCGGTCTCCACCACCGGTTACGGTGACATCGTGCCGGTCAGCGACACCGCCCGGCTGCTGACCACGATCTTCGTCACGCCGCTGCGGCTGATCTTCCTCATCACCTTCGTCGGGACTACCGTGGAGCTGCTCACCGAGCGGTCCCGGCAGTCCTTCCGGATCCAGCGTTGGAGGACCCGCGTGCGCGACCACACCATCGTCGTCGGCTACGGCACCAAGGGCCGGGCCGCGGTGGACACCCTGCTGGGCGACGGCGCCGAGCCCACCGACATCGTCGTCGTTGACACCGACCGCACGCAGCTCGACGCGGCGTCCGCGCTGGGGCTGGTCACCGTCACCGGCAACGCGACCCGGTCGAGCATCCTGCGGATCGCCGGCGTGCAGCAGGCCGCGGCGATCGTGGTGGCCACCAACCGCGACGACACCGCGGTGCTGGTGACGCTCACCGCCCGCGAGCTCGCCCCGAAGCTGCGGATCGTCGCCTCGGTGCGGGAGTCGGAGAACGTGCACCTGCTGCGGCAGTCCGGGGCCGACTCGGTGGTCGTCTCGGCGGAGACGGCGGGCCGGCTGCTGGGCATGGCGACGACCACGCCGAGCGTGGTCGAGGTGGTGGAGGACCTGCTCACCCCCGACGCCGGGTTCGCGATCAGCGAGCGGGCGGTGGAGGAGTCGGAGGTCGGCGGGTCACCGCGGCACCTGTCCGACATCGTGCTCGGTGTCGTGCGCGGCGATGACCTGTTCCGGGTGGACGCCTCGGCCGTCGACGCCCTGGAACGCGGCGACCGCCTGCTCTACGTCCGCAAAGCGACCCGACCCGAGGAGGACTGACCCCAGATCCCGTGCGCGGATAACGCTGTTCTAACAGCGTTAT
>JBBSQN010000078.1:0-26496 GCA_038257875.1 Mycobacteriales bacterium | reverse complement strand
TGGGTGCACGTTATCGTCGATCATCCGGATGAACTGTTTACGAACGTCCGGGAGTTCCCGACGGGGAAGGCGACGGATCTTCATGTCCAAATAATAGCAGAATGGCAGAGAGTCCGCTAGCCCAGTTTCTCCTTAGTACCACGCCGCGTACTCGCCCATGGTCGAGGACAGCTGCTCGACAGCGGCCTCGTGGGTCAGCTCCACGTAGGGGATGTCGCGGCCGAGCGCCACGCCGATGAGCCGGACCATCTCGGCGCGGCTGATCGTCTCCGGGCCGGTCAGCTCGTAGGCCATGCCGGTGTGACCGTCGTCGAGCAGGACGGTGGCGGCCACGGCGGCGATGTCGCCGAGGTCGATGGGCGCGTTCGCGGCGCCGGGATAGGCGTCGCGGACCGTACCGGTGGTGCGGATCTGCTCGGCCCAGGTCAGGGAGTTGGTCATGAACTCGCCGGGTTCGAGGTGGGTCCAGGCGATGCCGGACGCTTCGACCGCCTCCTCGATCGCGTGCCACCAGGTATCCTTCCCACCGGCCAGGTCGACGATCCTCTCGACACCCGCCTGCCTGGCGAGCGCCATGACCTCCCGCACCGTCCCCGGAACCGGCGCGAGGTACATCCGGTCGACGCCGTCGAGCGCCGCCGGGACGGTCTCCAGCCGGCCGAGGTACCCCTCGACGACCTCGACCTCCGACGGCAACGCCGCTCTCGCCGGCTGGTTGGTCAGCGCCCGCACCCCGGTCGCGCCCGCGCTCAGCAGGTGGTCGACCACGAGCCGGCCGACGTTTCCGGTAGCGCCCGTCACCAGGATCGTCATCGCGATCCTCCCTTCCCGTATTGGATACGAGAAGTGTAAGCGTATGGTCTACGGAAAAGGAGGATCAGGTTCCACGGGCTGACCGTCGAACCGGGGGAGGAGGTCGGCGATGGGAGTCGAGCACAGTGGTCGTGCAGATCCAGACCGGATCCTGCCCCTGCTGTGGCGGCATACCCGACCGGTCGCCGCCGACGACAGCCGACCCGGGCTGGGCCGTCGTCGGCGCCTCACGCTCGACGCCGTCGTCGCTGCAGCCCTCGCCCTCGCCGACGCCGACGGGCTGGCTGCGATGTCGATGAACCGGGTCGCGGCCTCGCTGGGCGTCGGCACGATGACGCTCTACACCTATGTGCCGTCCAAGGCCGACCTCATCGACCTGATGGTCGACGAGGTTCTCACCGAGCGCGCCCTGCCCGGGCCGAGCGAACCGCGTCCGGAGCCGTGGCGAGAGCAGGTCGCGCTCTATGCGGAGCGGACCCGCGCGATGTACCGCCGCCACCCGTGGCTACGCCACGTCTCCACCGTGCGCCCGCCGATCGGTCCGGGGATGCTGGCCGAGCGGGAGTACGTGCTCTCCACGCTGGCCGACACCGGCCTCACCCCGCAGCAGCTGAACACCGCCGCGCTCGCGATCACCGCGTTCGTCACGACAACGGCCAGCCTGGAGACCGACAGCGACGAGCTCGAGCGCAGCACCGGCCAGTCCCACGACGCGTGGTGGCAGGAACGGACCCAGCTGTGGGAGGAGTACTTCGACGTCGAGCGCCACCCCACGATGACCCGCGTGTGGAACAGCGGAGGGTTCGACCGCGGGACCACCGACCAGATGGCCACTGCACACGAGTTCGGGTTCGAACGGCTGCTGGACGGCATCGAGGCGCTGACCACTCGGGCCGGGTGAGATCGGTCTTCCGGTGGCGCCAGGGCTGATGGCATGATCGCCGTGACGAGGATCGCGGTCACCGTCTGGTAGCGGGTTGGTAGCCGAGGAACGGAGGCCTGATCTGATGGAGACTCCACGCGCGGTCGAGCTGGCGCTACGGGTGGTGGCCGCAGCCGGCCTGCTCGTCGACGCCTACGTCCACTTCGATCTGGCCGCGGGCTACGACCGCAACGTAGCAGTGATCAGCCAGGGCGCGCTGTTCCGCGTCGAGGCAGCGCTGGCCGTCGTCGCGGCTCTGCTCGTGCTGTTCCTCCGCTCCCGCATCGCCGCGCTGGTGGCGTTCCTCGTGGGCGCCGGCGGTGTCGTCCTGGTGGTGATCTACCGCTACGTCAACATCGGGGTACTGGGCCCGCTGCCGAACATGTACGAGCCGAGCTGGTATCCCGAGAAGACGCTCAGCACCGTCGGCGAGGCCCTCGCCGCAGTTGCCGCACTGCTCTTGCTGCTGGTCTACCGGCGGAGACGCGATAGTGGCGTGGCTACGGGGTGAGCGGGCCCACGCGGGACCGGACCGCTCAGGTCCGGCCCAGACCGCGCAGTACCGCCCGTTCGACCGGGGACGGGTAGGGACGGTCGAAATCCAGCTCGCCGATCGGGTCGAGCGGGGGCTGTGCCATGAACTTCGGCCGGACGCCCCGGTGGCGTTGTGCTGCGTGGACGAGGAACGGGTGGCACAGGTAGACGTCACCCGCAGCACCAGTCGCGGTGACGACCGGTCGGTGCTCCGACGCCGGGACCGCGCGCCGGGCGAGCGCGAAGAACTCCACGCCGTCGTCGCCGGGATCGTCGGGGTGCGGGAACCGGATCGGGAAGGTACCCAGCCCGGCCCGCGGCACCCACCGGCCCGCACCCACGAGCTGATCGAACGCGGCGCGCAGCCGGGGGGTGTTCGCGGCTGCGCGGAACGGCTCGTCGCCGAATCCGGGCAGCCGCACTACAGGCTGGGTCCACGTCGCGGGGTCATCAGGATTGCAGCCCGTGGCCGCCCAGAGCAGCGCGCGCCCAGCGTCGGCGACCTCGCGCGGGAAAGCGCTGGCCAGCTGCACGAACCCGTCGGCGACGAAGCGCTCCACCTCACTGTCGGCCAGGCCCTCGTCGTTGCGTACCACCTCGCCACGGTGCACCAACCCGGCCACGCAGATCCACCGGATTACGGAGGACGCGCCCGCCGGAGTGATCGCCGCGAGATTCGGGGAATCGCCCTTCCCGGGGCGGAAAGGCGGGTCTCGTAGCGATCACCAGTAGTCTGCATCCGGTTCGACTGTGTGTCGATCAGCTGGTCGGGATGGGTGCGCCATGTGGGATCCCGTCGTATCGGTGGCAGTTGTATCGAGGTGGCGCTCGAGGGCGTCGAGGCGGTCACTCCAGAGGCGGCGGTAGGGCGCGAGCCAGTGGTCGAGCGCTGCCAGTGGTGCCGGTTCCACCGCGTACAGGCGGCGCTGTGCGTCCCTGCGTACGGACACCAGGCCGGCTTCCCGCAACACTCGCAGGTGCTTGGATGTCCCCGGTTGGCTGAGCCCGAGCCGCTCGACCAGTTCGTTCACCGACCGAGGTCGCTCCAGCAGGAGATCGAGCAGAGCTCGCCGGTTCGGGTCAGCTAACGCACCCCAGGTCGCGGCCACAGACGACAATATACCCAATGGGTTATATATCTTGCAATGAGGGTTCGACGATCACGCGAAGACATCGTCAACGCTCGGCGGCGCTGCCGGTGTGGGGCGCGTCGACGAGCGCAATGCCGATGGCCACCGCTCCCAATGCTTCCCGGTCCGGGGGATAGATCTGTCGGATGTCCGCGAGCTGCTCGGCGCGGGTGGCGGTGGGGTTGACGCTGGTGACGGACTCGTGGTCGAACATGGTGTTGAAGTCGGGGTAGCGGGTAACCCGGGTGACGCGGGTGAGGACTTCCTCGTCGTGACAGCGGAAGCGGATAAGGTGGCCGACTGTGATCTTCGCGCGGCTGGGGTCGTTGACGCGGATCTCGGTGGTCTTGGTTCCGGCGACGATGAGATCGAAGTAGCACTTGTAAATGCCCATCTCGTGGGCGTCGGAGTCTGCGGGCCGTGTGGTCATGAAGTCCATGATAACTGTCATAACTACGATTATCGGTTGATAAGATGATCGTTGGGGAGTGGCTGATCATACTCACTGGAGGGCGGCCTCCTGCGGGGTGCGAGCTTCTGGAACTCGGGCACCACCGCTCGTTGCCGGTGTCGTAGTCCAGTCGTCGGGAGCCTTTGGCCGCCGCTGGCACAGCCGAGTTGTCCGCGAACGAGCGAAGCCCCTCACGCAGACGGCGTAGATTATGACAACAAGACCGACGCCGACGGGCCCAAGGGGCCCAAAGCCGCAGACAAATGATCAACCTGCTTGACATGTGACTGAAAAGTCACCTATCGTGGCAACGTGGACGAGGTGTTCAAGGCGCTCGCCGACCCGACGCGGCGGAGCCTGCTCGACGAGCTCTTCCGCGAGGACGGGCAGACGTTGAGCGCGCTCGAGGAGCGCTTCGCGATGACGCGCTTCGGGGTGATGAAGCATCTGAGGCAGCTCGAGGATGCGGGTCTGGTGGTCAGCAGGCGGCGAGGCCGCGAGAAGCTGCACTTCCTGAACCCGGTCCCCATCCGGCTCGTCCACGACCGATGGGTGAGCAAGTACGCCGAGCCCTGGGCGGCTGCGCTCAGCGGCCTGAGGAACAGACTGGAGAGTCCCATGGAAAAGATCTTCGAGATCTACATTCGCACGACCCCGGAGCGCCTCTGGGAGGCGATCACCGACGGTGAGATCAGGAGCAAGTACAACTTCGGCTCCCGGATCAGCTCGGACTGGACGCCCGGCTCGCGCTATGAGATGGCGCATCCCGCAGCCCCCGGGCTTCTGGGGGAAGGGGAAAACCTTGAGGTCGACCCGCCGCGCCGGCTGGTCCAGAGCATGGTCGCGCTCTGGAGCGACGAGGTGAAGAGCGAGGGCACCTCGCGGGTCACCTGGGAGATCGAGCCCGTAGGCGACTCCTGCCGCCTGACCGTGACCCACGACGAGCTGCGCGAGGGTGCGAACGACGAGCTCTACGGCGGCTGGCCGATGATCCTCTCCGGCCTGAAGACGTGGCTCGAGACGGGCGAGGTGCTCACCACGCCGGGATCGTTGATGTACAGCTGAGCCGGACCTCTCCGACGGACGGCGTGGTGTGAATGGACCGGCTGAATTCTGTCGCGTACCGCGCGGCGATACGGCACCATAGACCGGATGGCGGCCGGGCGCCGCGTGCCCGGCACGGAGTCCCTGAGGGTGATCGACATGGGCGTGTTGCATCCCAGACCCGGACCGCATCCGGTCCACACCGTACACCGCGTCGGTGCGGCGTCGATCGGGGTGTTCCTGACCGTGTTCGCGGTGCTCGGGATCAACCGGGGGATACCGCTGATCACGACCGAGGGGGTCCCGGTGGTGGGGCTGTCCTCGAACGGGCTGCTGGCGGTCATCTCCCTGCTCGTCGGGCTCATGCTGATCGCTTCGGCCGCCCGGGGCGGGCAGCTGGCATCGACGATCTCGATCGTGCTGGGTGGGTTGTTCCTGCTCTCCGGCCTGGGCAACGTGCTCGTGCTGGGGACGCCGATGAACATGCTGGCGTTCCAGCTGTCCAACGTCATATTCAGCCTCGCGGTCGGTGCGGTGCTGCTGATCATGGGTTCCTACGGTCGGCTCACCGGCGCCCTACCCCTGGACAACCCGTACCACCACGACGTCCCCGAGGACCCGACGCCGCTGACGGCAAAGGAGTACGCCGAACGTATGCACAGCCGCGCCGCGGCCGCTGAGCTCGCCGACGCCGAGCGTGCCCACGCCCTGCACCAGGCCACTCCGGAGCAGGAACGGCGGCTGGCCCAGGTCAACGCGTACCGCTCCCACGACGAGCGCCGCCGGGCCTGGCAGGCGTCGGGATAACACCTGCCAGGCTGACCCTACGGGCGCGGCAGCCGGGCTCAGCCCGGGTTCGGCGGCTGATCGACAAGCTGGGCCAGGTACAGCTCCTCGCCCAGCTTGTCGATCAGTTCGAGGTTGGTCTCGATGTAGTCGATGTGGTGTTCCTCGTCGGCGAGGATCTCCTCGAACAGGTTCGCCGTGGTGGCGTCGCCCTTCTCCCGGCACATGATGATCCCGGGGCGCAGCCGCTCGACGACCTCGAGCTCGACGGCCAGGTCGGACTGCAGCTGCTCGCGGACGGTCTGGCCGATCCGCAGCGAGAACAGGCGCTGGTAGTTGGGCAGGCCCTCGAGGAACAGGATGCGGTCGGTGATCTTCTCCGCATGTCGCATCTCGTCGATCGACTCGGCCTTGGTGTAAGCGGCGATCTTGGTTAGGCCCCAGTTCTGCTGCATCTTGGCGTGCAGGAAGTACTGGTTGATCGCGGTGAACTCGCTCGTGAGCTGTTCGTTGAGCAGCTCGATGATCTCGGGGTCGCCACGCATCGCAGTCCTCGCTTCGTCGGCGTTCAGTGCCTCTCGACGGTAGCGGCGGACCCCGATCGTGATCGACGCAGGATCACCTCAGCCGAGGTCAGGACGCCCTCAGGGTGCCATCAAGCGGATAGCGGCATCCCGACGAGCGTGGACGGAGCGTGCTCGGCAGCCAGGAAGACGTCGATCTCCTCATGGCACGAACCGCAGCCGGTGCCGGCACCGCAGGCGTCGCCGACCTCCTCGACGGTGCTGGCACCGCGAGCGATGCACGAGCGGATCTCGACGTCAGGGACTCCTGCGCAGATGCAAATATACACCAGGCACTCCTTTGTCCAGGCGAGGCTATGCTGACAGTAGGAGGTGGTCGGGCGCAAGACCCGACACGCGCCTGGTGGGCTGGCTAGCCTGTTGCGGTGCCGCTGGAGGAGTACCGCCGCAAGCGCGACGCACGGCGCACGCCCGAGCCCGTCCCCCCGGGCGACCCTGGTCCCGGCCCGGGTAACCGCTTCGTCATCCAGGAACATCACGCGCGCCGGCTGCACTGGGACGTCCGCCTCGAACGCGACGGCGTGCTCGCCTCGTGGGCCGTCCCGAAGGGTCTGCCGACCGAACCGGACGCCGTCCGCCTCGCGGTGCGCACCGAGGATCATCCGATCGAGTACCTGGAGTTCTCCGGGGAGATCCCGGCCGGCGAGTACGGCGGCGGCGCGATGACGATCTGGGACGCGGGCACCTTCGAGACCGAGAAGTGGAACGCCCGCGAGGTCATCGTCCGGCTGCACGGCGAGCGGGCCCGCGGCCGGTTCGTGTTCATCCGCACCGACCGCGAGGCCGGCAAGGACAACTGGCTCCTGCGTCGCTCCGACCCGGCCCCCGACCGCGACCCCCTCCCCCGCGACGCGCTGCCGATGCTCCCGACACCGGGGCCGCTCCCCCGCGGCGACGACTGGTGGCTGCAGGTCGGCTTCGGCGGCCGCCGCGTGCTCGTCCGGGTGGAGAGCGGCCGGGCGCGGGTCACCGACGCCGACGGCGAGGAGCTCACCGCGGCGCGGCTGCGCGGGCTCGGGCCGTCGCTGGGCGCCACCCAGGCGCTGCTCGACGGCGAGCTGGTCGGCCCGCCCGACAAGGCCGACCTGTGGATCGGCGACCTGCTCCACCTCGACGGTCGCGACGCCTGTCCGCTGCCGTTCCGGGAGCGCCGGGGGCTGCTGGAGGGGTTGCCGCTCGACGGGCCGCACTGGCGGCTCGCGCCGGTCTTCCCCGGCGGCGGCCCCGAGGTGGTCACCGCGGCGGCCGAGCAGGGACTCCCCCACGTCATCGCCAAGGACTCCTCCTCGGCGTATGAGCCGGGGCGCGCCGGTGGGCACTGGGTGGAGGTCGCCACGGGCGTCGTCCGAGAACCGCGGCGACCGGCCCCCCGGTCCCGGGCGTCGGCCACCGGCGTCGGCCGGGCCACGCTCACCAACCCGGACAAGGTGCTCTATCCCCTCACCGGCACGACGAAGGCCGACGTGCTCGCGCACTACCTGGCCGTTGCCGAGGTCATGCTGCCGCACCTGCGCGACCGGCCGGTCACGATGGTGCGCTGGCCCGACGGCGTCGAGAGGCCGTCGTTCTTCGAGAAGGACGTCTCGCGCCATGCCCCGGGCTGGGTTCGCACGGCGCGGGTCGACACGCCGGGCGGCCGGTCGGAGACGGCCGACTTCCCGCTCATCGACGACGCCGAGGGGCTGGCGTGGGCGGCAAACCTGGCCGCGCTGGCGCTGCACGTGCCGCAATGGCGTCTCGGGCCCCGCGGCGGCCACCAGCTGCCGGACCTGGTCGTGTTCGATCTCGACCCCGGTACGGGCGCCACGGTGGTCGACTGTGCGCGTGTCGCGGAACGGATTGCGCAGCGCTTGGCCGGCGACGGGCTGGTCGCCTACCCGCGCACCAGCGGGGGCAAGGGGCTGCAACTCTACCTGCCGGTCACGGTCTCGCGGGCCGAGCGGACTTCGGAGTTCGCCCGCGGCCTCGCCGAGGAGCTCGCCCGCGAGACGCCTGGCCGTGTCACGGCGGTGATGGCGAAGGCGCGGCGGGGCGGCAAGGTGTTCCTCGACTGGAGCCAGAACAACCCGCACAAGACGACGATCGCGAGCTACTCGCTGCGCGGCCGGGCGCGGCCCACCGTCGCCACGCCCGTGACGTGGGACGAGGTGTGTGCCTGCCGCCGTCCCGAGGACCTCGTGTTCACCGCCGCCGAGCTGCCCGCACGGATCGCCGAGTACGGCGACCTGCTCGCCCCGCTGCTCACCGAGCCACAACGGCTGCCCCGTCGCGGGTGATCCTGTCGCCCTGGCAGGCTCACTCCGTGACGACCCGACATCCCTATCTCGACGGCCCGTACCCGCGGGCCTACGCCCACCGCGGCTGGCATCTCGGCGACCTCGCCGGCTGCGAGAACACCCTCGCTGCGTTCCGCAGGGCGGTCGAGGAGGGGTTCGACTACCTGGAGCTGGACGTGCACGCCAGCGCCGACGGTGTGCCGGTCGTGCACCACGACGCGACGCTGGAGCGCACCACCGACGGCACCGGGCCGATCGACGCCCAGCCCGTCGCGGCGCTGGCTCACGTGCGAGTGGGCGGGCGGGAGCCGATTCCGCTGCTCGAGCAGGTGCTCGCCGAGCTGCCCGACACCCGGATCACGATCGAGCTCAAGTCCGACGCCGTCGTCGACCCGGTGCTCGCGCTGTTGGAGCGCACCGACTCCTGGCACCGGGTGTGCGTCGGCGGGTTCACCGAGCGGTGGCTGGCCCGCGCCCGCGCCGGCGGTGGGGCGCGGCTGTGCACGTCGATGGCCTACCGCTCTGCGTTCGGGCTGCGCGGCCGGGCCTGGCTGGACGCGTTGCCGGGGTCGCTGTCGCGGCTGCCCGCTCCCCCGGTTGCCGGTAACCTCGCCCAGCTCCCCCGCCGCCTCGGCGTCCTGACCGTGGTGGACGCCGCGCTGGTGCGGGCGGCGCATGCCAGCGGCCGGGAGGTGCACGTGTGGACCGTGAACGATCCGGCGGAGATGGCCGAGCTGCTCGACCTCGGCGTCGACGGCCTGCTGTCCGACCGTCCCGACCTGCTGCGCGACGTGCTCCGCTCCCGAGGCGAGTGGCTGCCCTCGTGAGCGGAAATCGCCGTGGGAACAACGTTATCCGCGCACGGGCTGTTGCGTGGGGTTTGTGGGATTGGGGGTCTGCGGCGTTCAACGCGGTGATCCTGACCTTCGTGTTCTCCGTCTACCTCACCGACGCGGTCGGCGACGACCTGCCCGGGGACGTCAGCGCCAACAGCTGGCTGGGCTACTCGATCGGCGCGGCCGGTTTCCTCATCGCGCTGATGGCCCCGGTGATCGGGCAGCGGGCCGACAGCGCTGGCCGGCGCAAGCTGTCGGTCGGGGCCTGGACGACGCTGACGGTCGTCGCCATGGCCGGCCTGTTCCTCGTCAAGGACGACTACCACTTCCTGTGGCTGGGCCTGCTGCTCCTGGGCCTGGGATCGATCTTCTTCCAGCTCGCCGAGGTCTCCTACTTCGCGATGCTCACCCAGGTCTCGACGCCCGCGACGATCGGTCGGGTCTCCGGGTTCGGCTGGGCGATGGGCTACTTCGGCGGGATCGTGCTGCTGCTGGGCGTCTACCTCGGTCTCATCGCCGGGGACGGCGACACGCGCGGCTTCGCCGGGGTGCCCACCGCCGAGGGACTCAACATCCGGGTGGTCGCGCTCGTCGCCGCCGGGTGGTTCCTGGTGTTCGCGTTGCCGCTGGTGTTCCGGGTGCCCGAGGTGCCGCGGTCGGCCCAGCCCTCCCGGCTCGGCGTCGTCGGTTCCTACCGGAAGCTGTTCGCCGACCTGCGTGATCTCTACCGCGCCGATCCGCACACCGTGTACTTCCTCGGAGCGAGCGCGCTGTTCCGCGACGGCCTCGCCGCGATCTTCACCTTCGGCGCGGTGCTGGCGGTCACCGTGTACGGCATCGACGCGGGCGACGTGCTCGTCTTCGGCGTGGCCGCCAACGTCGCCTCCGCGGCCGGCGCGCTGGTCGGTGGCCGGCTCGACGACCGGCTCGGCCCGAAGCCGGTGATCGTCGGCTCGCTGGTCGGCATGCTGGTGGCCGGGGGGATCCTGCTGTTCGTCTCCGGGCCGACGATGTTCTGGATCTTCGGGCTGTTCCTGACGCTGTTCGTGGGGCCCGCGCAGTCCTCCTCGCGGGCGTTCCTCGCCCGGCTGGCCACGCCCGGTCAGGAGGGACAGCTGTTCGGGCTCTACGCCACCACCGGTCGCGCGGTCTCCTTCCTGGCCCCCACCCTGGTGGGCTTGTTCACCTACCTGTTCAGCTCCAACCGCGCCGGCATCCTCGGGATCCTGCTGGTGCTCGCCGTCGGCCTGCTGGCACTGTGGCCGGTGCGGCCACCGATGAAGGCCACCCTTGCGTAAATACCCGCACCCGTGACGGTGACTTAAGTCACAGTCCGCTGACACGTCACACCGACGTGTGCAATCACGCCGGATAAGGGACACTCAAGGGCCGGGCCACCAACGTTCCGATGTCCGTCATGCGCCGACAGTGTCGACGACACCCGACGGCGGCGTCCCGACGGCGGGAACTAACTGCTGCAACGCAGACGTTACACCCGGAGGCAGTGGTCGAGGGATGCTCTCTCGACCGATGAACGGGAGGATGACGCATGGCCGACCGCGTGCTCCGTGGCAGCCGGCTCGGGGCTGTCAGCTACGAGACCGACCGCAACCACGACCTCGCGCCGCGGCAGTCGATGCGCTACGCGTGCCCGCGTGGGCACGACTTCGAGGTGCCCTTCGCCAACGACGCCGAAGCCCCGCCCACCTGGGAGTGTCGCCTCCACGGCAGCATCTCCACCCTGGTCGACGGTAGCGAGCCCGAAGAGAAGAAGGTCAAGCCTCCGCGCACCCACTGGGACATGCTCCTCGAGCGGCGCTCGGTGGCCGACCTCGAGGTGCTGCTGGCCGAGCGCCTGGAGGTGCTGGCCGAACGTCGCGCCGATATCGCCTGACGCGCGGCCCCGTCGGAGAGCCGGATCGCCCCAGCGGGCGGCCCGGCTCTTTCCGTGTGTGCGGTGTTGCTCGGGATCGTGGCTTACGTGCGGGAGACGGCGCCAGCGCGCGTCGCGCGTCGCCGAAGCAGCAGCCGGGCCACCCCCCAGCGCGTGACCCGCCACAGCGCCTCGGCGACGATCGCGCCGCTCATCTTCGACGTGCCCCGCTCCCGCTCGGTGAACGTGATCGGCACCTCCCGCACCCGGAACCCGGCCAGGACCGCGCGCCACGCCATGTCGACCTGGAAGCAGTAGCCCTGCGAGGCCACCCCGTCGAGGTCGAGCTCCTCGAGCACCTGGCGGCGGAACACCCGATAGCCACCGGTGATATCGCGGATCGGGACCCCCAGCGCGAGCCGGGAGTAGAGGTTGCCGCCTCGGGAGAGCCACTCGCGGTGCACGGACCAGTTGCGCACCGCGCCGCCGGGGACGTAGCGCGATCCCAGCACGACGTCGGCGTCGTCGAGGGCGGCGAGCAGCGTCGGGAGGTCCTCGGGGGCGTGCGACCCGTCGGCGTCCATCTCGACGACGACCTGATGGTCACCGCGCAGCGCGACGGCGAAACCGGCGAGGTACGCGGCGCCGAGCCCGGCCTTCTGCGTGCGGTGCAGGACCCGGATCCGCGGGTCGTCGGCGGCCATCGCGTCGGCGAGCTCACCGGTGCCGTCCGGGCTCGCGTCGTCCACCACCAGGACGTCCGCCGCGGGCACCGCGGCATGCAGCCGGGAGAGCACCGGACCGAGGTTGTCCCGCTCGTTATAGGTCGGGATCACGACCAGCACCGTGGGCTCAGCCATCCTCGTCCTTCCCCGCACGACGCCGGGTCATGACCCCGACACCGATCGCCGCCACCGCCACCACGACCAGCACCCACTCGGGTACCGATCGCAGCCGAGAAGCCAGCGTAGTCGTCTCCCGCAGCGTGGTCTGATCGACCAGGACGTCGGGGGTGAACTGCCGGGTGCTCGCCGTGACGGTCCCGTCGGGGGTGATGGTGGCGCTCACCCCGCTCGTGGTCGCCACGAGCACCGACCGGTCGTGCTCCACGGCCCGCACCCGCGACATCGCCAGCTGCTGGTAGGTCATCTCGGTGAGCCCGAAGGTGGCGTTGTTGCTCGGCACGGCGAGCACGCTCGCACCCGCGTCGACGCTGTCGGCCACCAGGTCGTCGAACGCGACCTCCCAGCAGATCGCCACGCCCACGCGCACCCCCGCCATATCGACGGCGCCCGAACCCGACCCCGGCACGAAGTACCCGGCGCGGTCGACGTAGGGGGAGAACAGCCGGAAGAACCCCCGCCACGGGATGTACTCGCCGAAGGGCTGCACGCGGCGCTTGTCGTTGCGGTCGACGACCCCGACACCCGCCTCCCACACCAGCGCGGAGTTGCTGGTCGTCATGCCGTCGGGGTTGCGCAGCACGGCGCCGACCAGGATCGGGACGCCGACGGCGCGGGCGGCGCGGTCGATCTGCGCGGTGGCGTCGGCGTTGCGCAGCGGGTCGATGTCGCTGGAGTTCTCCGGCCAGATCACCAGGTCCGGCCGTGGCACGGTGCCGGCCGCGACGTCGGCGGCGAGCTGCTCGGTGACGCTGACGTGGTTGTCGAGCACGGCGCGGCGCTGGGCGTTGAAGTCCAGTCCCAGCCGCGGCACGTTGCCCTGCACGGTCGCGATCGTGACGGTCCGCTCCGGCCCGGCGCCGGTGGCCGGGACCAGCGCCGCCAGCGGACCGGCGACGAGCACGAGCACCACGAGCAGAGCGGGCCCGGTACCCGCCCGGGTACCGCGGCCGGCGGTGAGCCTGCGCAGCAGCTCCCCCAGCGCGAGCCCGGCCAGCACCGTCACGAACGACAGCAGCGGCTCGCCCCCGATCGCGGCCACCGGCAGCAACGGCCCGTCCGGCTGGCCGAACCCCACCCGCCCCCACGGCAGCCCGCCGAACGGCACCCGCGCGCGCAGCGCCTCGCTCGCCACCCACACCGCGGCGGCCCACCCCGGGGCCGCCGGCAGCCGGGACACCAGCGCCGTCCCGGATCCGGCCAGGCCGACGAACAGCGCCTGCACCACCACCAGCGCGACCCACGGCAGGGCGCCGACGAAGGTGCTGGTCCACGCGAGCAGCGGGAGCAGGAACCCGAGACCGAACAGGAACCCGAGACCGAAGCCCGCCCTGGTCCCGCGGCCGTGCAGGGCGGCCCCGAGCAGGGCGAACGCCGGCAGCGCCAGCCACCACAGGGTGCGCGGCGGGAAGCTGAGGTAGAGCAATACACCGCCGCCGACCGAGCCCAGGATCCGGGCGCCGAACGCGGGCCAGGATCGGTGATCAGCGGGCGTGGGAGCCTGGCCGACGGGATCGAGCGCGACGGGGTCGGCGCTGGGTGCGGCCACGAGTTCTCACTGTACGGCGATGACCGGCGTGACCGCGGGTCCCGCCCCGGCGAGCAGGTGCGCGTTACCCAGGGCGTCGAGCACGCCGGGCGCGCCGCTGCGCCGGTACCACTCGAAGCCGTAGGTGCCGGCGAAACCCTCGACCGGCACGTCCTCGGGTGCGATCTGGCTGGCGTGCGCCGTGATCGCCGCGCGTTTGCACGCCAGGGACCGGGCGTCCCCCGTGACGGCCAGGCCGATCTCCGCGGTCACCCGGCCGAACCCGACGGCGGCGGCGCGGGCGGCACCGTGCACGAGGTGTCGGTCGCGGGCGCTCACATGCAGGTGCTCCCGGTCCACCGTCATGCGGTAGCCCGTCGCGTTCACCAGCTCGGCCGCGGTGGCCCCGATCCGGTACGTCGCATGGTGGTCGGGATGGCCGTAGATGCCGTCCTCGTCATCGTGGATCACCGTGGCCGCGCCCTCGCTGTCGGCGATCTCGGCGACGCGCCGCGCCAGCCGCACCGGGTCGGCGGCAGCCAGCGCGCGGTGGTGCGCCCCGCTCGACCAGCCGGGCAGGCCCGAGTCGCGGCGACCGAGCAGCACCAGCCGCGAGACGCCCAGCAACTCAGCCGCGCACTCGAGCTCGGCGATGCGCCGCGCGCAGATGGTCTCGCCGAGGCGCAGCGGCACCCGCGGGGTACCGAGCTCCCCCGCCGTCGCGACGACGAGAACGGTGCGTGCCCCGGCGTCAGCCAGGCGCCGCAGCGTGATGCCGGTGAAGATCGCCTCGTCGTCGGGGTGGGCGTGCAGCGCGAGGACGGTGTGACCGCGCAGATCCGGGGAGCTGATCAAGGTTGTGATCGCAGACGGTGCGGGGCCGCAAGCGGCCGGGCGGACGGATCGGGGTTTCAGCTGCGACAGCAGCGACAGCACCCCGGACAGCGGTGAGCCACACCCGCGCCGACGATCCGGTCCGTCACGGCGCGTATCATGCCACACCCCGCCGTCCTCATGGAGCGCCGCCGTCCGATCCACTCTGGAGGGCGGGCCTGGTTCCGATGACGACGGTGGCGTTGCGCTCCTCGGACCTGGCCACCCGCGGGATCAGCCCGTTGCGGGTACAGGCTTCGACGGTCTGCGGCGCCTGGCGCTCGCTCGTCTCGACGAGCAGGTAGCCGCCGAGCGCCAGCCAGAGCGGCGCCGCAGCGATCACCCGCCGCTGGACGTCGAGACCGTCCGCGCCACCGTCGAGCGCCACCCGCGGCTCGTGTAGGCGGGCCTCCGGGGGCATCAGCCGGACCGCCTCGGTGGGCACGTAGGGTGCGTTGGCGACCAGGACGTCCACACGGCCCCGCAGCATAGCGGGCAACGGCTCGTAGAGGTCACCTTCGTACACCTGGCCACCGGTGTCGGCGAGGTTGCGGTGGGCGCACCGCACCGCGGCGGGGTCGATGTCAACGGCGTACAGCTCGACCCGGTCCAGTGCCGCGACCAACGCGGCGCCCACCGAGCCCGAGCCGCAGCACAGGTCGACGACGACAGCTCGGGGTCCGGCGAGGGCTGCGGCCTGATGGACGAGGAACTCGGTGCGGCGGCGGGGTACGAAGACCCCGGGGTCCACGGCTATCCGCAGGCCGCAGAACTCCGCCCAGCCCAGGACGTGCTCAAGGGGGAGGCCGGCGGCTCGCCGCTCCACCATGGCGGCGAGATCGGCCGGCGTGCGGGCCGCGGAGAGGAGCAACCGCGCCTCGTCTTCGGCGAAGACACAACCGGCGGCGCGAAGCCTGGTGATAATGACGGATCGAGGCTGCGGTGACGGAGAGGTTGGCACGGGAACCTTTCGGGACGCCGATGGGCGCTCCCGCGGTCACCTACGTCGGATGAACCGTACGGCCGTGAGGTGGGAGCACCCAGCCTGAACGAGCGGTAATGGGTCTCACCTCCTCGGTAGCTCCACTGCTGGAGGCGGCAACACTACCGTGCGCCGAACCGCGGTGCGCAGACACCACACGCGGACGACGGATCAGCTGTCCGCATCGCGGTACAGGCGCCGCTTGGAGATGTACTGCACGACACCGTCCGGCACGAGGTACCAGACGGGGCGGCCCTCGGCGACGCGACGGCGGCAGTCGGTCGAGGAGATGGCCATGGCCGGCACCTCGACCAGTGTCACGACGCCCTCGGGCAGGTGGTCGTCACCGAGCGCGTAGCCCGGGCGGGTGACGCCGACGAAGTGCGCGAAGCGGTAGAGCGTGTCGATGTCGCGCCAGGACAGGATCTGGGCGAGCGCGTCGGCACCGGTGATGAAGAACAGCGCGGCGTCGGGGAACACCGCGTGCAGGTCGGTCAGGGTGTCGACGGCGTAGGTGGGCCCGGCACGGTCGACGTCGACCCGGCTGACCGAGAACCGCGGGTTGGACGCGGTGGCGACCACCGTCATGAGGTAGCGGTCCTCGGCGCAGCTGACCGCCTGCTGCGCCTTCTGCCACGGCTGCCCGGTGGGAACGAAGATCACCTCGTCGAGGGCGAAGCGGTCGGCGACCTCGCTCGCTGCGACCAGGTGTCCGTGATGGATCGGATCGAAGGTCCCGCCCATGACCCCGATCCTGCGCTGCACGCGCGCAGACTAATCGAACGAACGGCACTAATAGCGTGCGCCGGCGCCAGCAGCCAGCGCGTCGGCGAAGAAGCGCAGTTCTCGATGCATGGTCTGCTGGCCGTCCTCGGCGTGGCGAGCCACCGAGTGCCGGTAGCTGACGGCCGAGGCGAGCAGGTGCGCGGCGCTGTCGACGTCGGCGTCGGCGCAGCCACCGGGCAAAGCTGCGGCGATCACGGCCCGGATCTGCTCGACCAGCAGGTCGAACCGGGCCCGCAGCAGGTCCAGCACGGCGGGGTGGGTGTCGGCCTCCCGCCAGAGCAGGTGCGAGAGCATCGCCGAGGAGTCCAGCGCCCGGTCGAGCACGTCCACGAGCCGGTGCAGGCTCGCCGCGACGTCCCCGGGCACTACCACGCGGGCAGCGTCGACCCACTCCGTGGGCAGCCGCTCGACCAGCGCCACGAGCAGGTCCGGCTTGCGCTTGAAGTAGTAGTGCACGAGGCCCTTCGGGACACCCGCGCGCTCAGCGATCCGAGAGGTCGGCGTCGCGTCGAACCCGGAGCCGGCGAAGAGCTCCTCGGCTGCGGCGAGGATCCGGTCGCGGGCGTTCGGCTCCCCCGCCTGCGGTGTCTGCGGCGAGCGTGACGTGTCGTTCCTGTCTCTCACCGGCTCATCCTGACGTGCGGCACGGCCGCGGCTCCAGGTGCCGCGGCCGTGCCTTCAATCGACGTGCCGGTTACCGGCGGATCAGCTCTGACCGGCCAGGCCCCGGTGCTCGGCGTTCGCCGCCGGCAGGGCTGCGAGCCCCACGACGATGGTCAGTGCCCCGGCGACCCAGGACGTCCAGGCCGCACCGGTGAGGTCGCTGTAGGACAGCACCCACGGCGAGATCAACAACAGGGCGCCGAGAACCGCGTGCAGGTACTCGTTGGCCACCGAGTCCGGCTGCGCCAGCGACCACAGTCCGGCGGCAGCGATGTCAGCCGCTCCGGTCGCTCCACACAGGTGTCCGACAGCCCGAGCCTCGGCACCGTCCAGCGGGACGAGCGTCACCGACTCCGCGGCGAGCATCCGGACGAGTCGTACGTGACGGGCAGGATTGCGCCACACCTGGGCCACAACCGCACAGTGAAAAATAAGCATCAATTTGTTCGGACACACTCGGCGCGGGGCGGATGTCTCACGGCGGCGCGAACGCGGCCAGCAGCTCCGTCGGCCACTCGACGCGCCGGTCCCGGACCGTCACCGCGCCAGCGACAAGCGCCCGGTCGAGGCCAGCCCCGGTGAGCGCCTGGCGCAGGTGGGCCGGGGGCAGGGCGTTCAGCCACCGCTGGACGGCCGCCTGGTGGGCTGCCGGGATCAGCTCGCCGTGCGCGCGGAGCCGGGCGAACCCGCCGTCGGGATAGATGTCCACCCGCAGGTGCGTCACCGTCGGGGCGGCCGGGCCGATCCGGAACCGGTGCGGGGTGTCGGGTTGCACCGGGCACCGGGTGACCAGGGGCGTCCAGAGGCGCTGCGCCAGGCTGGCCGGGTCGGGGTCGGCCTGCCCGATCGTCGCTCCGCTGATCTGCACCTCACCGGGCGCGTTGCCGAGGAAATGGCCGGTGTCGAACACGATGTCACGCAGCCGACTCGCCCCGGCCAGCCGGACGACGACCCAGTCGTTCCCGCCGCGGCGGCGCCGCGCGGTCTCCCACCCCTCCCCCATCGATCGGGCGGGCCCGGGCAGCAGCAGGTTCGCGGGAGAGGAGAAGAACATGTCGGAGCACCCGACGAGCAGCCCGCCGCTGTCCGGCGCGACCAGGTCGACAGTGCCGTGCAGCAGCCGCGGATCCACCACCGCCTCGCCGTGCACCCGGAACCTGGCCACCCCGCCGTCCGGGTGGATGGTCAGCTTCACGTGCGTGTAGCGGTGCCGGTCGTCGACGTCGTAGACGTTCGCGATGTCGCCCTTGGCCGGCGAGCGCCCCACCAGCTCGGTCCACTCGGCGGCGGCGAGCTCGGCCAGGCCGGGGTGGTCCTCCAACGCGGTGGCCGCCACGGAGATCTCGGGCGGGTAGTTGCCCCGGAAGAACGAGGTGTCCACGACGACGCCGTGCACGATGCCGGGGATGCCGAGCCGGACGATCGCGTGGTCCGAGCCGGGTTCGCGGCGGCGGCGAGTCTCCCACCCGTCGTAGAACATGCCCCGATAGCCGAACTCGGTCCGGGGCTGCACCGGCCCCGGCATCACGAGCGCGGCCCGGTCGGCGAAGAAGTCGTCGCTGGCGTCGACCACCGCGCCACCGAGGCGTCGGGACGCGAGGTCGGGCAGCTCGACGAACTCGGCGTCCAGATCCGGTCCGTCGAGCCGTGTCATGTGCTGTGCCTCCCCTCGAAGACTCATGCGGCTCATCCTGCCCTGCACCCGGTACATCCGACCAGGGGTGATTGCCGGATCGGGGCCTCCTGGTCTCGGGACTGTCAGTGCCGTCGGCCACCATGGGTCCCGTGACGACGACCGAGCAGGACCTCCGCGACCGGGCCGAGGCCGTGCTGGCCACGCTGGCCGGACCGGCCGCACGGTTGCGATCCGACCAGTGGACGGCGATCCACGCGCTGGTCGCCCAGCGCCGCCGCGCACTGGTGGTGCAGCGCACCGGATGGGGCAAGTCGGCGGTGTACTTCGTGGCCACGGCGCTGTTACGGGCCGCCGGGGCCGGCCCCACCGTGATCGTCTCGCCGCTGCTGGCGCTGATGCGCAACCAGATCGACGCCGCGGCGCACGCCGGCATCCGGGCGGTCACCGTGAACTCGGCCAACACCGCCGACTGGGAGCGCACCTACGCCGCGGTCGACGCGGGCGAGGTGGACGTGCTGCTCGTCAGCCCGGAGCGGCTGAACAACCCCGACTTCCGCGATCGGGTGCTGCCCCAGCTCACCGCGAGCGCCGGGATGCTGGTGGTCGACGAGGCGCACTGCGTGTCCGACTGGGGCCACGACTTCCGGCCCGACTACCGGCGGCTGCGGGCGCTGATCGCCGAGCTGCCCGCGGGCCTCCCGGTGCTGGCCACCACGGCCACCGCCAACGACCGGGTGGTCACCGACGTCACCGAGCAGCTCGGGCTGGGCTCCGACGGTGCCGACACGCTCGTGCTGCGCGGCTCGCTGGACCGGGAGAGCCTGCGGCTCTCGGTCGTCACGCTCCCGACGGCGGCGCAACGGCTCGGCTGGCTCGCCGCCCATCTCGACGCGCTGCCGGGCGCGGGCATCGTCTACACGCTCACCGTCGCCGCCGCGGAGGAGGTTGCGGAGTTCCTGCGCGAGCGCGGCCACCCGGTCGCGTCCTACACCGGCAAGACCGACCCGGACGAGCGGCTCGCCGCGGAGGGCGACCTGCTCGCCAACCGGGTCAAGGCGTTAGTGGCCACCAGCGCGCTGGGCATGGGGTTCGACAAGCCCGACCTGGGGTTCGTGGTGCACCTCGGCGCGCCGGCGTCGCCGGTGGCCTACTACCAGCAGATCGGTCGTGCCGGCCGCGCCGTCGAACGCGCCGAGGTCGTGCTGCTGCCCGGCCGGGAGGACCGCGACATCTGGGCCTACTTCGCCTCGCTCGCCTTCCCGGCCGAGCCGCTGGTGCGCCAGACGCTGCGGGTCCTGGGCCCCGAGCCGCTGTCCACCGCGGCGATCGAGACGCGCGTCGACCTCTCGCGCACCCGGCTGGAGATGCTGCTCAAGGTGCTCGACAGCGACGGCGCCGCGAAGCGGGTCGCCGGTGGATGGATCTCCACGGGTGCGCCGTGGGTCTACGACGAACAACGCCACCGGCGCGTCGCGGCGGCGCGGTGCGCCGAGCAGCAGGCCATGCTCGACTACCTCGCCACGTCAGGGTGCCGGTTGGTGTTCCTGCGTCGCCAGCTCGACGACGCCGACGCCACCGCGTGCGGGCGGTGCGACAACTGTGCGGGCTCCGCGTGGACGCCCGAGGTCGACGCGGGTGCCGCCGCCGCGGCCGGCGAGCGGTTGAGCCGGCCCGGCGTGGAGGTGCCGCCGCGCAAGCAGTGGCCCAGCGGGATGGCCGCGCTCGAGGTGCCGGTGTCGGGCCGGATCCCCGCCGGCGAGCTCGCGGACAGCGGTCGGGTGCTCGGGCGGTTGTCCGACATCGGCTGGGGCACCCGGTTGCGCGAGCTCGTCGGCGGGCAGGACGCCCCGGTCCCCACGGACGTGCTCGACGCCTGCGTGCGGGTGCTGGCCGGCTGGGGCTGGGCGCAGCGCCCGGTCGGCGTGGTCGGCGTCGGCTCGCGCACCCGGCCCCACCAGCTCGAGCACCTGGCCCGGCGGATCTGCGAGATCGGTCGCCTCCCGCTGCTGGGCACGCTCGCCCCGGCCGGCGCCCGTCCCGGCGAGCACGCCAACTCCGCGCAGCGGCTCGCCTCGGTGTGGGGCGGCTTCGGCGCGCCACCCGACCTCGGCGGGATCGACGGACCGGTGCTGCTGGTCGACGACCTGATCGACACCGGCTGGACGATGACCGTGGCCGCCCGGCTGCTGCGGCGGGCCGGCGCGCCCACGGTGCTGCCGTTCGCGCTGGCGCTGGCGGGATGAACACGAGCCGAAGCAGACCGCCACCTACCGAGCCGGCTGCGCTTCCGCCGGCTCGGCGGCCGGGAGGGCGAGGGCCACCGTGGCGACGACCACGAGGATCGCCGCGATAGTCAGGAACGCGCGACCGTAGCCCGCGGCGAGGGTCGCTGGGGTGTACAGGTGGCTTCCGGCCACGGCGATCAGCACGGCGAGGCCGAGCGCGCCGCCGACCTGCTTGGTGGTGTTCAGCAGCCCGCCACCGACGGAGATGACGATCGCCGGTCCGAGTATCCCGGACAGGTAGCCGCTGTCCGGGGTGAGGCGGCTCTGCCACCCGAAGCCGATCCCCGCGACGACGGCACCAATGATGATCAACGTGCGACCGTCGACGTACTGCATGATCCACGGTGTGAGGCGGGCGCCGACGACGATGGTCACCACGGTGTGCGGGAGGAAGCCGACACCGGTCTGCAGGGCTCCGTAGTGCAGGACGTTCTGCATGGACAGCGACAGGAAGTACCACATCGTCATGAAGCAGGCGCCGGCCAGCAGCATCACCACGTTGCCGTAGGCGATCGCGCACACACCGAACAGCCGCAGCGGTATCAGCGGGGCGCGAGCGAACCGCGCCTCGACCACGACGAACGCCGCCAACGCGACGATCCCGATGGCCAGGGCCACCACCGTGACCGGGCTGGTCCAGCCGCGGGTCTGGGTCTGGGTGACTCCGTAGGTGAGCGACGCGATGCTCAGCGTCACCAGCACGGCCCCCGTGACGTCGAGGCGGTGTTCCCGCTCCCGTGCCTGGTCCCGGGTCAGGACGGCGGCAGCCAGGAGGATGCCCACCGCGCCGACCGGAACGTTGATCAGCAGGGTTCAGCGCCAGGACAGGTACTCGGTGAGCGTGCCGCCGAGGAGGTTGCCCGCCGCACCGCCCGCGGAGGCCACTGCCGTCCAGGTTGCCAGGGCGCGAGTCCGCGGGGGTCCCTCGGGAAAAGTGGTGGTGAGGAGGGTCAGGGTGGCCGGGGCGAGGCGGCGGCACCGAGGCCCTGTGCCGCGCGTGCGGCGATCAGCGTGCCCGGGGTGCTCGCCAGACCGCCCACCAGGCTGGCTGCGGAGAACAGTCCGAGCCCCAGGACGAAGATCCGCTTGCGCCCGTAGAGATCGGCGAGCCGGCCACCGAGGAGCAGGAAGCCGGCGAAGGTCAACGCATAGCCGGTCACGACCCACTGCAGGCGTGCCGGATCGAAGCCCAGCGCCGCCTGCATCGACGGCAATGCGACGTTCACGACCGAGATGTCGAGCACCACCATGAACTCTCCGGCGCAGGAGAGGAGGAGCACCGCCCAGGACATCGCCCGGCTTGGGGTTCGCGGCCGCATCGTCACCTCGCCCTCCGGATTAAACCGATGTGATCGGATTGCTTTGATTCAGCATGGACGCTAGTGCCGCTACGGTGGCCGGTCAATCCGATACGATCACATCGAGAAACTGGAGGTGCTGGATGGGTCGGCGTGCCCGTGGTCCTGGTGCTCAGCACGAGCATCGGTGTCGGGAGATCGCCGACGCGGTGCTGGAGATCGTCGCCGAACGAGGTCTCCCGGCGGTGTCGCTGAGTGAGGTCGCCGCGCGGGCCGGCGTCTCAGCGGGCCGCGTCCAGCACTACTTCCCGAGCAAGAAGGAGCTGATCGAGGCCGCGTTCGACCGGGGCAACGACCTCAGCAGTGCCCGCATCAACGCCAAGATCGGCCAAGACCCGCAGGCAGCCTCACCACGGGCCGTGCTCGCCGTCGTGCTCACCGAGCTCATCCCCTACGACCCCACCACGCGCGTCCACATGCGTGTGCGCCAGTCGTTCACCGCCCGCGCGCTCGCCGACGAGGCGATCGCCGCTCGACTGCGACAGGACTACGCCCGCCTGCACCAGACCCTGGCCCTGCTCATCCGCAGGGACCAGGACGCCGGACGGATCCCGGCGACCGCCGATCCCGACGACACAGCCGCTGGACTCGTCGCGCTCGCCGAGGGCCTCGCCTACTACGTGCTGATCGACGTCAGCTCCGCTGATACCGCCCGTGACCTCGTACTCTCCGCGCTCGCCGAGGTCTATGGCTGACGCCCGCACTCCTGGCCTGCCCAGCTGACGAGCAGGCGCACGTGCCCCTTGTCGATGACGGTCACCCCCGGCGGCACCGGGCCCGCAGCCACGGTGTGCGGGATGACCACGAAACGGAGATCGGCCGCGCTCGGTCGACCGGCCACCACCCACCCCTCGACGAGCGCGACCATGCGGTCGGCCGCGAGGACGTCGGCGCCGAACGACCGGACCCCCAACGGCCCGACCCAGCCCGCCGACTCCGGCTCGACGACCAGTGCCGCGAGCCCGCCACCCGCGGCGAGGGCCACGGTCCCCCGGTCGGGGCCAAGAGCAAAGAGCTCCGCGGCCAGCGGAGACCTAGCCGCACGACCGGTCAGCAGCAACCGGAACACGGCGGGCTCGGCTAGCGCGATCCACAGCCCGAGCCCGTCCCAGACGTCCGCGGGACCCACGTTGATACCGGTGGGCCGAGCTGGGCCGGGTGCGCCGAGCGCGGTGAGCACGGCGTCGGGCGCCACCGGGGTGCGGGTGTCATCCGAGAGGCGAATCGCGATCCCGTCCTCGGTGAGCGGCACCCGTGGCTCCGCGACGGCGCCCACCCCGCGGAGCCGGATGAACGCGCAGCTGCGGACCGAGTCGCTGCGTAGCAGGCCGTCCGCGCCGAGGTCGAGCGCCACCGACAGCTGACTGCCGCGAACTGCCAGCGGAAGCAGCAGCCGTCCGTCCGGGGCAAGCTGGTCGACCCACTCGGAGCGGATATTGACGCTGCCGACGGTGAGCACGATCCGGTCGTAGGGCACGCCGGGCGGGTGGCCGAAGGCACCGTCGGCACAGAGCAGCTCGACGCCGGTCGTGCCGGTCGTGGTCAGGTTCTTGACGGCGGCCGCGACGAGGTCTGCGTCGATGTCCACAGCGGTGACCGCGCCGGCCGGGCCGACGATCCGCGCCATCAACGCCGCGTTGTACCCGGTGCCGGCCCCGACCTCGAGCACCCGGTGCCCCGACCGCAGGTCGAGCTGCTCGAGCATGATCGCCATCATCGACGGCTGCGACGCGGAGCTCGTCGGCAGGCCGCCGACGCGCTGCACGGCGACTGCATGGTCCGCGTAGGCCTCGTCGAGCGGGATTCCGGGCAGGAACCGGTGCCGCGGAACGGCCCGGAAGGCGTCCTCGACGGCCGGAGTCCGCACCCGGCCCGCGGCGCACAGCGCGTCGACCAGCCGCCAGCGGGCACGATCGGCGGCGGCCATCGGCCAGAGTCTCGTCCGGGGCGCGGGGCGCGACAACCCAGAACGTCCTTCTCACCCGCCATTTCGTACCGACTCGCGGGTCCGAGGGGTTAGCCTGTCATCACTCGATCAGGTGGAGAGTGCTGTTCATGGGGCCGGGCGTAATCGCAGCCGCGTACGCGGCGATGGGGTTCGGGACGGCGGCCGCCGGTTCGTCCACGTCGGCACGGTCGAGCAGACACGGCCGGTGACCGTGCAGCCACCGAGCAGGCTCGTGCGCGCGGATGATGAAATGGCACGGCAGCGTCGGGATCTGGCTCACCGTCGCGCTGGTGTTCATCAGCCTGACCGGGCTGACCTGGTCGAGCTTCGCCGGCGAGCGTTTCCAGACCGTGCTCACCGCCCTCGACGCCCGGACACCGAAACTGGCCACAGGCACCCTCCCGACCCCACCGTCGGAACCCGGCACACCGTATGTCGTCGCGGAGACCTCGAGCAGCGTCCCGCTGCACCGCGACAAGATCGCGCTCGACCCCTCCACCGGGCAGGTCACCGAGGTACTGCGGTTCACCGACTAACCGGTGCTGGCTCAACTCACCACCCTGGGCATCCTCGCCCACACCGGTACGCTGTTCGGCCTGGCCAACCAGATCGCTATGACCGCGATGTCCCTCGGCATCCTCACCGTGATCTTCTGGGGATACCGGATGTGGTGGCAACGTCGCCCCACCCGCAGCCGGCCTCGCCCACTGGAAGGACGTGGTGTGCTCCGCACGACGCCGCGGCCCATGCTGTTCGCGCTCGCCCTCGCGGCCGTCATGGTCAGCTGGCTGCTCCCCGTGTTCGGCGCGAGCCTCGTGCTGTTCCTGATCGCCGACACCGCGGCCGGAACCGCCACGCGACAACGGGCCAAGGACACGACCTGACCCGTCGCGCGGTCAGACAGAATACGTGACCTACCACCGGCCCGTCGGTCGGTCGCCACCTGCGCGTCGCGGCAGTCCGGCGGGCCACACGTGGAATAGTCCACCGCACCAGGCTCAGACCTCCAGGTCCTAATAAATCTCCACCACAGATTTCAGCACAACGTCACTTTTGGCACGCACGGGGTTCCGGTCGACGAGGCGAGCTGAATGAACTGGATTTGGCCGTCGCCAGCGATGCGCAGGATCGGAACAGCCTTGTTGGTCGACTCTCCGGTCTCGGACAAAGAAATCCAGCCGCTCGCCCCCGGAATGGACTCCTCGTCATGAATTCGTGGGAGATACTGGGTCAACAGCGCTGGGGAGTCGTTGCTACCGTCGCTGCTGCGCACAGCTCGCACGACGAGCAACAACCCGTCGAACCCCATGATTGCGGCACCATCATTCAGGTCTCCGTCAGGAAAGACACGCGGATAGCAATACTCGCACGGGTCGCGTAATGCGGCGACAGACTGCGCGGCGAAAAATTCTGGAGCATCATCCCAGGCCGCCGGATGGGCGAGGGTCGTGTAACTGACCGAGACGTTCATGTTAAGTCCTGCGCGCAAGGCCGGGTCGCCACGCACTACGGCGGTGGCGAAGTCCACGGCGTCGTCGGCCGTGATGATCCGAACGGGAAAATCTGGACACACTCGCGATGAAAGCACCTGCACCATCGCGCCCAAGGCGTCACTGCGGCCGGCGAAAAAGACCACGTCCGGACGAAGTTCACAGATATCCCGGACAATCCCACCCATGGTGTTTCCAACCCCAGGTAACGCCCCATTATAGGGTTCAATTCGTCCGATGATACGATGACTGGAATCTACGTAACTCTGCTTAAAGGCCTGACCCAGCGATGCGGCGTAGGTGTCCACAGGATTTATGTCCTGGATGATCATCGCAGTAGCCGTCTCCGGTTTGATGAAGGCCGCCGACGCTGCCGCTTGGTCGCTGTTGCGTGGGGCGACACGCACCAGCGGAACGCTCGGCGACGGGTCGGCTGTGGCAAGCCGGTCACTGGTCAGGCGATCGGAAACCACCGGTATGGATCCGGCGAGCAGCGCGTCGATCGCGTTCCGGGTGGCCACAAGGGAGCGTCCGCTCGCGACGACCGCCACCAGACGGCGGTCGTCGCTGCCACCCGGTTTCATCTCAAGCAGGGGTAGTACCGCATCCTGCCAGTGGATCGACTCCGCTCCGCTGTTGGCGACGAGCAGCCGGACTCAGACCTCCGGAAGTTGGGTGTGGGTTGTAGTTGAGGTCGGTCAGGTTGTGGTGATGGTGTAGGTGATGGGGCGGTGGTCGCCGGGGATGTGGGGTGGGGTGGTGTTGAGCTCGTCGAGCAGGAGTCGTAGTGCCCGGG
>JBBSQN010000077.1:0-26528 GCA_038257875.1 Mycobacteriales bacterium | reverse complement strand
TCTTACACCCTCCACCTCGAACTGTCGATCACCGACACACCTGTTTCCGCGGCTAGACCGGCCAGTCCCGTCTCCCGACCTCACCACCAACAGGATATGATCATGAAAGGGGGGAAGGTACCGCTAGTGGCCGATGGGGCCCGAGGGAGGTCATCGCGACCTCTGTCGTCAGGGAGACCGGAGGTGGGACAGCGTCGTGAGCGAGCTTCCTCGGGAGATACCGAAGTGGGCCCTACGGGTCCGGAACGAGCGTTCCCAGCGTGGGTGGTCACGGCGGGAGATGGCCGGGGAGATGCGGCGGGTGGCGTCCCGCCTGGGGTTGGGCGAGCTGGACGGGGAGCGGATCAAGGACTACGTGAAGCGGTGGGAGTACGGTGAGGTGAACTCCCCCGACGCCCGCCATCAGATGGTGATCGCCGGTGCGATCGGGCTGTCGGTCCGGGAGTTGTTCGGCGCGGTGGCACACCCGGTCTCCCAGCTTCCCGCGGCGGCGACTCTCGGCAGCGGTGAGGACCTTCCCCATTACGAGTCGGCGGAGGACGACGTGAACGGACGACGGCAGTTCATGGCCTGGCTTCTCGCGCTGTCGGCGGGAGCCACGGTGCTTCCGGACTCGGTGCGACACACCATCGCGGTGGTCAACCAGCATCCGGACACCCTGAGTCGTATCACCGCTGAGGACGTCGCCAACCTTCATGCGGTAACGGAGATACTGCAGACCTGGGGTCAGAAGGCGGGTGGTGGCCTGTCCCGGCATGCGATGATCGGCCAGCTCGGGTGGGCGGTTCATCAGCTCGACAGGAGCGTCCCCGCATCCTCGGCAGTGGTGCGTCGAGAGTGGCAGAGCGCCACCGCTCGACTGGCCGGCGTCGCCGGGTTCAACTGTCATGACGGTGGGCATGAGCAGCAGGGGCGGGGGCTCATGGCGCTGGGCTACCGGCTCGGTGCCGAGGCCGAGAATCGGGCCATGCAGGCCGACGCGCTGTCCAGTCTGGCCATGCAGGCCGTCCACATCGGTCGCCCCAAGACGGGGCTCGAACTGGTGCGCCACGGGCTGGAGCTCGCCGACGACGCCACCCCGATCACCAGGGCGAGGCTGCACGCGCTGAAGGCCCGCGCCTACGGTCGCCTGGGCGACCTGCGCGCGCTGGAACGCGAGGTCGGGCTCGCCGAACACGAGTTCAGCCAGATCGTTCCCGATGATCAGGAACGGGAGCCCTGGATGTCCTCCTTCACCGAGGCGGAACTGTACGGTACGACGGGCCATGCATGGCACCTACTCGCGTGGCATCACCCGGACAACGGGGGTCAGCGAGCGACGCGGGAGGCGGGGGCGAGGATTTCACTAGCGGCGGAGAAGCATGATCCCGAACTCGCCCGTGCCCGGGCACTGAGCTATCTCATGGCTGCCGGGGTCTACCTGCGTGGCCGGGATCCTGATGCGGCTGTCGCGGTCTGCAAGGGAGAGTTCCTCGGTGTCCGAACGAGCGGAATTCGCTCGGTCCGGGTGGAGGGTTTCGCGATGGACCTGCAGAAGGTCGCCCGACCGTTCCAGCGCCGACCCGACGTCCAAGAGCTGCTCAACAGCCTTACCCTCGTCGCCTAAGCATCGACCACCTCATACCCCGATATGGCCCCACGTCGGTGCCGAACGACCGGTTTCCACCCCGATAGGTGCCCATATCGGGGTGGGCGAGACTACGCTTCAAGCGCTGACCACTGAGCCGAGCGCGCCAGCACGGTTGCGTCGGCGAGTTCTCGGCCGTGTCGGGCGTGCGATGCCGCCGCGGAGGGCGCGTCGCACGGTCCCGCGGGTGTCGGGCGGGGGAGGTCAGCTGAAGTCGGTCGGGTCGCCAGGCACGTCGTCGGCCGACGGGTCGCCACCGTCGATCACGTCGCCATCGACCGCGCCGCCGTCGTGGGCGTCGATGTGGCCGCTGTCGTCCGGCGGGGGCTCGTGGCCGAACGGGTCGTCGGTGGTGAGGTCGAGATGGGTCGCCTCGTCCACGGCCGGAACCGCCGGACCCAGTGGGCTCATGCTCGTGTCCGGTTGCCCGCCGGCCCCGAACCCGGGGATCTCGCTCAGCGGGTTCTCTGAGGTGACGGACCCCGACCCGTTCGCCGACGGGATCCCCGTCGTGATCGACGTACCTGGGGCGTCGGTCGGTGTTTCGTCGAGCAGGTCGTCGAGTCCAGGATCGAGCCAGTCGTCGGCGCCCTGGTGGCCGAGTGCGTCCTGGGCCACCAGATCGAGGTCGGTGCTCTCTCGGAGCTCGGTGAGGTAGCGCGCCGCGAAGTCCTCGACACTCTCGCCGGGATGCGGCTCCGGTGCGGGGACGCTGACCTCCCCGGGGGTCGCGGTCCGGGCGTAGTCCGCCTGTATGTTCTCCAGGAACAGGGGGAGGATCTCCGCGATCTCGACCATGCTGAACCCGTGTGCCTCGACGATCTCCTGCGGGCTGGCCGCGGGATCGGCCAAAACCAGGCGTGTGACTTCCCAGAGCGAGGCGGTGGGGTCGGCCATCACGACTCCTGCGGTTGAGGTGTGGGTGGTCCGGCGCGTGCCCTGCACGATACGAACCCGGCGATGGTGAAGGATCGGGGATCTGTCGGGGTCTCGTCGAACCCCGTTGCGGGCTGCGGGAGCGATTCCCGTTAGGGGACTAGGGGATCCCCCTGGACAGTGTTTTCGAACACTGACCTGAGCAGGCGTAACCGCGCCACCCTCCGGAGCGATAGAAGCAACAAGAAGCGTGTCGACGGACGAGTGGCACGCCGCAGGGCGGGCAGGGCGGGCAGACCGCCGGAACGGGTGGGGTGTGATGAGCTACCAGCTCGGCATCGATCTGGGGACGACGTACACGGCGGCGGCCGTGTGCCGGTCGACCGACCAGCGCGCCGCGGACCCCGAGATGGTCACGCTCGGCACGCGTGCCGCGGTGGTGCCGTCGGTGCTCCACCTCGGCGCCGACGGGTCGCTGCTGGTCGGCGAGGCGGCCGAGCGCCGCGCGGTCACCGAGCCCGACCGCGTCGTGCGGGAGTTCAAACGGCGGATCGGCGACGAGACCCCGATCGTCGTGGGCGGGGTGCCCCATCAGGCCCACGACCTCGCGGCCCGGATGATCGCGTGGGTCGTCGACCGGGTTGCCGAGCGCGAGGGCGGCCGGGCCGAGCGCATCGCGGTGACCCACCCGGTGAGCTGGGGGACGCACAAGAAGGAGCTGCTCGCCCACGCCCTGGACGGTCTCGGCCTTCGGGTGGCGTTCCTGGCCGAGCCCCAGGCCGCCGCGGTGTCCTACGCGAGCAGCCAGCGTGTGGAGCCCGGTTCCACGTTTGCGGTGTACGACCTGGGTGGGGGGACGTTCGACGCTGCGGTGGTGCGCAAGGGTTCGGGCGGCTTCGAGCTCCTCGGCCGGTCCGAGGGCCTGGCGAACCTCGGCGGGGTGGACTTCGACGAGGCCGTCTTCGAGCACGTGCGGTCGGGGCTCGGCTCGGCGCTGGACGCGGACGCGCTCGATCCCGGTGACGAGACAGTCCTCGCCGCCGTGGCACGGTTGCGCCGGGAGTGCACCGAGGCCAAGGAGGCCCTGTCGGCGGACACGGAGGCCAGCATCCCGGTCCTGCTTCCCGGACTGCGCACCACGGTCCGGCTCGTGCGTGCGGAGCTCGAGGCGATGATCCGCACGGCCGTGGGGGACACGATCGAGGCGCTGCGGCGCGCAGTCGCGTCGGCGGGGCTGAGCCCGACCGACCTGACGGCAGTCCTGCTGGTGGGGGGCTCGTCACGGATCCCACTGGTGGCCCAGCTCGTCTCGGCCGAGCTGGACCGCCCGATCGCGGTGGATGCCGATCCCAAGAACGCCATCGCGCTCGGTGCAGCCCTGACGGTCTCGCCACGGCCGAACTCCTCGTGGCCCGCGGTCGTGGTGCCACCCGTACCCGGGGACGGCGGGGGGAACGCGGGCGACGTGCGTCCCGCGCTGCGCTCGTTCGCCGCAGCGGCGGACGGCGGGCCGCGGGGAGGTGTGGCACGGCCGTCGGCCATGCCGGACGCTCCGCCGCGTCGACCGCTGCTCGCCCCGGTGCCGGCGACGGCGGTCGCCCGGTCGTCCGCAACGTCGCGTCCGGCTGCTCGGAGCGCTCGGCCCGCTGCCCCCCGCGGGTCCCGACCCTCCGCCGGACCGCTCGTCGGCGTCGGAGGCCTCATCGCGGCGGTCGGGATCGTCGCCGCCATGCTGTTGTGGCCGCAGGACTCCGTCGGTTCGGCGGCCTCCATCGCCTCGCCGTCCACATCGGAGGTGGCGGAGGCGCCGGCAGGCGTCGAGCCGGCCGACGATGTCGTCCAGAACCCCGCACCCGCTGGTCCGATCCCGGTCGCCGCCGTCGCCTCGTCGGCCCGCCAGCCGACCGGTTCGCCGACCACCAGCCCGCGACCGCCGACCACCAGCCCGCCACCGGTGGCGCCGACCACAACCCAGCAGCCGCCGACCACCGACGAGACCCCGCCGGTCGAGCAGCCGCCGGTCGAGCAACCACCGGCCGAGCAACCACCGGTCGAACAACCACCGGCCGAGCAGCCGCCGGCTGAACAACCGCCGGTGGACCCCCCGACGGGTGGCGCCGAGGGCGAGCCGGACGGCGGCCCGGTCACCGCAAGCGAGACGCTGTAGCCCGCCTCCGTTCAGGTTGACGCCCCCCGCTCCCGTTGTCGGGTGGACCTGATGTTTCGATGGGTGAACGAGGCGGTTGACGAGCCGGTCGATGCCGTACGACCGTCCGGGCGAGGGGACGACCATGAGCTATCAGCTCGGTATCGATCTGGGGACGACGTATACCGCAGCTGCGGTCTGCCGGTCTTCGGACCGACGATGGGTTGAGCCCGAGATCGTGACGCTGGGCGACCGGGCAAGTGCGGTGCCGTCGGTGCTGTGTGCGGCACCGGACGGGTCGATGCTCGTGGGGGAGGCGGCGCAGCGACGGGCGGCGACCGATCCGGGTGCGGTGATGCGGGAGTTCAAGCGGCGGGTGGGGGACCCGACACCGGTGGTCGTGGCCGGGCGGTCGTGGGCGCCGGAGGAGCTGGGTGCCCGCCTGGTGCGCTGGGTGGTCGATCGGGTCGCCCAGCGGGAGGGTGGCCCGGCATCCCGGCTGGCGCTCACGCATCCGGCGTCGTGGGGAGCGCACAAGAAGGACCTGCTGGGCCGTGCGCTGGCCGGACAGGGGCTGTCGGTGACGTTCCTGGCGGAGCCGCAGGCCGCGGCGCTGCACTACGCGGCCGCGGAGCGGATCGAACCCGGCTCCACGATCGCGGTCTACGACCTGGGCGGAGGCACCTTCGACGCTGCCGTGGTGCGCAAGGATGCACCCGGGGAGGGCCCGCCCGGTGGGATGGAGGGCGGAGCCGCCAGCGCCTTCCGGTTGCTCGGGCGCCCCGAGGGGATCGAGCGGCTCGGTGGGGTGGACTTCGACGAGGCGGTGTTCGAGCATGTCCGCGCCGGGATGCCCGGGGTGTTCGACGAGCTGGACGCCGCCGACCCGGCCGTACTGGCAGCCGTGGCCCGGATCCGCCGGGAGTGCACCGAGGCCAAGGAGGCGCTGTCGGCCGACACCGAGGCGTCCATCCCGGTGCTGCTGCCCGGGGTGCAGTCGTCGGTACGGCTGCATCGCAGCGAGTTCGAGGGTCTCATCCGGGATCGGGTCGAGGAGACCGTCGCCGCGTTGCGCCGCGCGGTGACCTCTGCCGGGGTCACCCCCGGACAGCTCACCGCCGTGCTGCTGGTCGGGGGCTCCTCCCGCATTCCGCTGGTCGCCCAGCTCGTCTCCGAGCAGCTCGGGCGCCCCGTCGCCGTGGATGCCGATCCCAAGAACGCCATCGCCAAGGGTGCCGCCCTGGCCATCGCACCCCGGCCGAGCGCGTCCTGGCCGGAGGCTGCGGTCCCGCCAGTGGTCGCGACCGCGCCGCCGGTGCCCCCGATCCGGCCGGCTCCGCCGGGAGCGCCGCCGCGCAGGTCGGGAGCTGTCGGTGGTCCGGTCGTTGCTCGGGCGGTGGAGCAGTCGAGGCCCTCAACCGCCGGGCCGGTCGGCCCGCCACCCCCGGCCGCGCGCCACTCCGGGCCCGCGCAGGCCGGTCCGGGCAATGCCCGCCCGGTCCACGCCCGCCCGGCCCCGAGCGACTTGGACTGGGAGTACGACGCCGATCCGGAGGAGCCGCACCGTCGTCCGCTCGGGCTACTCCTCGGGATCGGCGGGCTTCTTGCGGTCGCTGTCATCGTCGCGGTGCTCGTGTTGCGGCCCTCCGACGCCGTCATCCCGACCGGCGAGACGGCTCCCGGGACCGATGGCGCCGAGGTGACGACGGCCGAGGTCGCGCCCACTACAGGCGCCGAGCCCGACGACGCCGGTTCGCCCGGCCCCGACACGGGCGGCGGTGGCGGCCCGGTTGCCCCGGCACCCACCACGGCTAGCTCACCACCCGCCGCGACGGAGCCACCCCAGCCCACGTCCGACGCCCAGCCCACACCCGAACCGTCACCCGAGACCGAACCGTCGCCCGCGACCGAGCCGGCATCCACGACCGAGCCGGTATCCGCGACCACCTCGGCGGTGATCGAGGCCACCTGAGCCGGGGTAACCCCGATCCGGGCCCCGGGGGCCTGTGGTGTCGCCGACGGCATGGTGCATTCTGGGCGGCCCGCGGTCCGTCACCACGGACAAGGCGGTCCGGGTGCCGAGCCGACTGCTCGGCTGCCGAACGGTGCCGCCACCCGGCGGCCGAACTGAAGGAGGGACCTGACCATGGCTGACAAGGGCGAGCCCCAGTCCGCAGCCGGCGCGGCCGCCGTCGAACGGCTGCTCGACGATCTCGTCCCGTGTGGCGACGTCACGTCACGGAAGATGTTCGGCGGCTACGGGGTGTTCCACGAGGGCACGATGTTCGCCATCGTCGACGGGCGAGGCGACGCCTACCTCCGGGCGGACGAACCTACCAGCGTGAGCTTCGAGGCCACCGGATCGAGCCGGCACGGCACGATGCCCTACTGGTCGATCCCGGAGGCGGTGCGATGCGACGACGCGCAGCTCGTGGAGTGGGCCCGCCGCTCCATCACCATCGCCCATTCCTCCACGCCGTGATGCCCGTCGCCGGACCGAGGTGAGGGCGACCCGGCTGAGCTGCCACGATGGTCGCCATGCCGACATGGGACGACGTGGTCGCCATCGGGACGGCGCTGCCGGGGGTCGAGGAGTCGACCTGGTACCGGACACCGTCGCTGAAAGTGGCCGGCAAGGGGTTCGCGCGGCTGCGTGCCGAGGCCGAGGGCGGGCTCGTGGTGATGTGCGAGCTCGACGAGAAGGCCGCGCTGCTCGCCTCCGGTGATCCCGCGTTCTTCACGACCCCGCACTACGACGGGTACGGCGCGATCCTCGTCGACCTGGAGCGGGTCGACGCCGGCCAGCTCGCGGAGCTGATCGAGGACGCGTGGCGGGTGAAGGCACCCGCTCGGTTGCGCGCGGCGCACGACACGGGTCGCTCGTCCGGGGAAGGATGACGTCGTGCTCATCCGCCCGGCGCGTCCCGAGGAGGCCGGCTCCCTCGCCGATCTCGCCATCCGTTCGAAGGCGCACTGGCCCTACCCAGCGGCCTTCGTCGCCCGGTTCGCGCGGACCGTCGGGCTCACGCCGGAGGTGGTAATGGCCAACGACGTCCAGGTGGCGGTGCGCGACGGTGAGGTCCGCGGCTTCTACACGCTGCTCCACCGCGGTCACCTTGCTGTCCTCGACGATCTGTGGCTCGAGCCCGGCGAGATCGGACGGGGGACCGGCCGGCTGCTGTTCGAGCACGCCGTGACCCGGACGGCGGCGGCGGGCGGTACCGCGATGGAGTGGGACGCCGAGCCCTACGCCACCGGCTTCTACGAACGGATGGGCGGTGAGACGGTCGGCTGGACCGACTCGCCGCTCGGGCGCAGGCTGCCGGTGATGCGGCTGCGTCTTGAGGGAAGCGGGGTCGGCGCGGTGCTGGCCTTGCGGGGACGGCATGCTGGTGGGTGTGCTGATCGGGATCTTCGCGGCGACGGTCGCGATGATCCTCAGCAGTGGTAGTGCGCTGCTGCAGGCTGCGGGGGCCCGGCGCGCCACCCGGGCGCGGCCCGTCGCCGTCCAGCCCCGTTACCTCGCCGGGCTCGGCGTGGACCTGATGGCCTGGCTGTGTGCCGTGGTGGCGTTGCGGGAGCTGCCCGTGTTCGCCGTGCAGGCGGTGATCGGCGGCGCGATCGCGCTCACCTCGGTGGCGGGCGCGTATCTGGCGGGGGTCCGGTTGCCCCAGACCAGCAGGCTCGCGGTCGGGGCGTGCCTGGCCGGTCTGGTGCTGGTGGCAGGGAGTGCGGGGGATGAGCGACCGGTGCTCGGATCGCGCACCGTCGACGTGGTCCTGTTGGCTGCGGTGCTGCTGCTGGGTGTGGCCGTCCTGGTGCTCCGAACGGGGGCACGGGCCTGGCCGCTCGCGCTGGTGGCGGGCATGGGCTTTGGTGGCAGCGCGCTCGCGGTGCGGGCGGCCCACGCTCATACCGGAGCGGGGCTCGATCCGGCGCTGCTGCTCGGCCAGCCGTCCACGTACCTGGTCGTCGGGTTCTGGATGGTCGGCCTCGTGGGCTACACCACCGCGCTCGGGCGGGGCGACGTCGGTGCGGTGACCGCGGTGTTCCTGGTGTCCGAGGTGCTCGTGCCGGGGATGGTCGGGATCTGGCTGCTCGGTGACCCCGTGCGCCCCGGGTGGTGGTGGGTGCTCGTGGTGGGGCTGGCGGCGGCACTCACCGGCAGCGTCGTGCTCGCGAAAGCACCGCCACTGCAGTCGCCGCGAGTGCGCTGACCTGCGCTGGTGGCTCATACCAGAAGGTGCGGGCCACCAGCGCGAGTGTTCAGCGCCGCTTGCGCGCGCGCAGCAGGCGCAGGACGAACACTCCGGTGAGGACAGCGCCGACCGGATTCTGCGGACGCTGCTGGCCGGCGAAGGCCATGAGCTGACTGAACCGGGGTGCCATGGACTGTCCGACGAGCATGAGGGCATCGGCCCGCTTGCTCAGCGGCTCGAGCTTCACCAGCACCGAGCGGACCTTCTGGGTGGCCCGCTGCTCGATCCGGGAGGGCACGTTGGCCTTGTGGGCCAGCGCGGCGACGGTGTCGGCGAGCTCCTCGCGCGCCAGGGAGAGGTTGGCGCGCAGCTGGCGCTCCTCGGGTGTCTTGTTAGATGCCGCAGTGGTCATCGTGTTGCCCCCCGAGCGACGACGCGAAGATCTGCACGTAGGCCCGCGAGGGCGTCCTGCGGCACCGGGACCCCGGTGCGGCGCAGCCGACCCCGTCCTGACCCGGCCAGCACGGCGCCGATGATCAGCAATACCACGCCGACGATCAGCGCTGACAGCCATACCGGGAGGATGAGGGCGAGCGCGGCGATCGCGGCGGCGATCGCGGCGGCGCCACCGAGGAGCAGCAGCACCACGCCGACGGCCAGCATCACGACGCCGGCGCCGGATCCCTTGGCTCGCCTGCGCATCTCGGTGACGGCGAGCTGCACCTCGTCGCGCACCAGTCGGCCCAGTTGTTCGGAGAACTGGCTGAGCAGCTCGCTTGTCGAGCGCTCCGATCCGTTGCTGGTCGTATGCAGCGCCATGTGCCGTCGCTCCTTCCGCCTCGCCGGCTGACCCGCGACGCGTTCGCCTGACCCGCGGGTGCCGCGGGCCTACTCAGGGTAGGACGCTGCGCTGTCCGTTGATCAGTGTGAAACGTCCTTAGTCAACGCAGCGGAGCCGCAGCTGGGGCCACGGCGGAACGCGATGGTAGCAGTGTGATCAACGATGTGCCCGACGATTCCCGAAAATCCGCGTTTCGGTGAGACGAACGCACCGATGGGGTTGCGGTCCCCTGGACGCTGTCGGTGCTCACCGCCGACACCTCGGGTCCCCGGGCGCTGGTTGCGGCGGGGGGACCACGTGAGAAGGTGGTCGCCGTGCGTAGGCAGGTGAGGCGCGTCGTAGCGGCCGTGGTGATCGTCGGTGCGATGATCGGCGGGTGCGGCGGGCCGAGCCAGGTGGGCTCGGCGGTGATCGTCGGTTCCGAGGCGGTCCCGCTGGGACGCGTCCAGTCGAAGCTCGACGTCGCCTTGGCCAAGACCGACCAGCTCGCGCGGTTGACCGCGCAGGGTGGTGGGCCCCCCGACCTCGCGCGCAACGTCGTCACCCGCGAGGTGCTCCACGTCCTGCTGCAGCGCCGCGCCGCCACCGAGAAGATCGTGGTGACCGACGCCCAGGTGGATGCCCGGCTCGCCGAGGACGGTGGCGCCCAGGAGATCCTCGAGATGTCCTTCTTCGACCTGGCAGGCCTGCGTCAGCGGGTGCGCGACGACCTCATCGCGGAGCAGCTGGCGCGGCGTTCGGTGGGCGGACTGGCCGTCACGGCCGACCTGGTGGGTGCCACGTCCCGCGCCGATGCCGAGGAGAAGGCGCAGGCGCTGGTCGCGGGCGGCCCGGCCGCGCAGGCCCTGCTCGCCGACCGGCAGACCGCCGAGACCGGCTCGGTCTTCGACGCGGTCACCATGCCCGACACTGCTGGCACCGTGCTGTTCGGCACGCCCGTCGGCGGTGTCGTCGCCTTCCAGCCCAACCCGCAGCAGAGCACCTGGATCGTCTTCCGGGTCACCGACCGGCGCACTGACGTGCCCTCGGATCCGGCGGCGGTCAGCAGTATCAGCCGGTCCCAGCTGGTGACGATCGGCGAGCGACTGCTCCAGCCGCTCGGCGCGGAGCTCGGCATCCGGGTCAACCCCCGCTACGGCGAGTGGGATCCGATCCAGCAGCGCGTCGTCGCCGAGGGGCAGATGGTGGGCACGATCCTGCCGCCCGCGCCCGCCGCCACGGGCTGACCGGCGGTGCCGCGCACCGTCGTCGTGCTGCCGGTGCGCTGGGTGGGTGTCCTGCCCGCGGCGGCCGTTCCCGCCCTGCGCGCGGCTACCGTCCTCGTCGCCGACGCCACGGTGCCCGACGAGGTGCTGGTCGCGACGGGCGCCGTGCGCGCGCAGGGATGCTCCGCGCACCGTCCGCTCGGGCACGAGGTGCTGCTCACCACCGACCCGCAGCACCCGATGGCCGAGCACGCCGAGCAGGTCGTCACCGTGGCCGAGCCGGCGGGCGCGGCGCTGCTGGACGCCGTCGCCGTCATGGACCTGCTGCGCTCCCCCGGCGGCTGCCCGTGGGACGCCGAGCAGACCCCCGCGTCGCTGCTGCAGTATCTGGTCGAGGAGTGCTACGAGCTGTACGAGGCGATCGAGGACGACGACCGGGACGCGGTGCGCGAGGAGCTCGGCGACGTCCTGTTGCAGGTGCTGTTCCACGCCCGGATCGCCGCGGAGGACGCCGACCCGTTCGGGATCGACGACGTTGCGGCCGAGCTGGTGGCCAAGCTCGTCGGCCGCCATCCCCACGTGTTCGCCGGCGCGGAGCGGATCGACACGGCGCGGGCGCAGGAGCATCGGTGGGAGGAGCTCAAACGCGTCGAGAAGCAGCGGGAGTCCAGTATCGACGGCGTCGCGCTCGGGCAACCGGCGATGGCGCTCGCCGCGAAGCTGACCAGCCGCACCGCGCGCGCCGGGCTGCCCGCGGAGCTGCTGCCGGCCGGTCCGGAGGTGGGCGAGCAGCTGTTCGGGCTGGCGGCGACGGCCAGGCTGGCGGGTATCGACCCGGAGGCGGAGCTGCGTGGCGCCGCGCGCCGGTTCGGCGACGCCGTCCGCGGTGCCGAGCAGGCCGCGTCCGCAGCCGGGCTCGATCCGCACGCGCTCGACGCGACCGCCTGGCGACACTACTGGCCCACGTGAGCAGGCCAGGCGCCGAGCCGCCGCCCCGAGATCCCCTCTCCAGCCCGGCGAGTCCCACGAACCAGCACGGCGAGTCGCCTGTCCTGGCACGGCATCGTGCTGAGGTCTGCTCAGGTGCCCGCCGATAGCCTGGCCCGGTGCCCCGCCGCGATACCGCCCATCCTGCCCCGGGGGCTGTGGCGCTCATCCTGATGGTCGTCGGGCTCGCGGTGGGCGCAGTGCTCGTGGGGTTGGACGGGATCGGCGGCCCCGGCGAGCGCACGCAGCGCGGAGACGGGCTGGTACCCGCCGACGTCGCCCGGGACACTCCGGTGGCGCGTCCCGCGCCGCTCGCTGCCGGGATCGACCTGGACGCGTGGGCGGCGGGGGCCGCCGCCCGCAGCACCGTGCCGGCCCGCGCGTTGCGCGCCTACGGCGCGGCCGAGCTGGCCCAGCGGGCCGTGGCGCCGGACTGCCGGCTGTCCTGGAGCACCCTCGCCGCGATCGGCCGCGTCGAGTCCGACCACGGTCGGTTCGGCCGGGCCGACCTCGACGCCGACGGCGTCGCGCGACCCCTGATCGTCGGGATACCGCTGGACGGCTCCCGCGGGGTGCGGGAGGTCCGCGACACCGACGGTGGCGTCCTCGACGGCGACGCGGTCCACGACCGGGCCGTCGGGCCGATGCAGTTCCTGCCCACGACCTGGGCGCGCTACGGCGCCGACGGCAACGGTGACGGGGTGCGCGACCCCCACCAGCTCGACGATGCCGCCGTGGCCGCGGCGATGTACCTGTGCACCGGCGGACGCGACACGGCCAGCGGTGCGGGCTGGTGGGACGGGGTGCTCACCTACAACCGGTCCGTCTCCTACGCCCGCCTCGTGTGGGCGGCGGCCGACCGTTACGCGACCGCCGCCGGATCGGTGCAGTAGCGGGCTCAGCCGAGCATCGCGTCGCCGAGGAAGCGGTCGGGGCCGGTCACCCCGGGCAGTGCGAAGAAGAACCCGCCCCCCTCGGGGAGGATGTACTCCTCCAGCGGCTCGCCGCTGAGCCGGTCCTGCACGGCGAGGAAGCCCTGCTCCAGGCTGCGCTGGTAGGACACGAACGCGAGCCCCTGGTCGAGCCGCCCCGCGCCGTCGAAGCCGCGGGCGAAGGAGAAGCCGCGGCGCAGGATCAGGTTGTCGGCGGTCTCCGGGGTGCGCGGGTTGGCCAGCCGGATGTGGGCGTCCAACGCGACGCGGGCACCCTCGGGGTCCTCGGCGTAGTTCGGGTCGTCGAACTCGTTGGGCATGCCCAGCGGCGCGCCGCTGCCCTTGTGCCGGCCGATGATCGCCTCCTGCTCGGCGAGCTGGGTGCGGTCCCAGAACTCGACGAACATCCGGATGACGCGGACGGCCTGGTAGGAGCCGCCGACGGCCCAGTCCGGCGCACCGTCGGCCGCGTCGACCCAGACGTGCCGGTCGGTCACCGCCTGGTCGCCGGCGTCGAGGTTGGCCGTCCCGTCCTTGAACCCCAGCAGGTTGCGCGGGGTCCCACCGGCCGACGCGACTCCGGACCCACGGGTGTAACCGTCGATGAGCCAGTGCAGCACCAGTTCCCCGCGGGTGCGGCGCATCAGTTGACGCAGCGCGAACTGCAGCGTGTCGGTGTGCCCGGCCTCGAGCGTGAGCAGCAGGTCGCCGTGCGAGCGGGCCGGATCGAGGCGATCGTTGGCGAGGAACGGCATCGTGACCAGCTCGGTGGGGCGCCGGTCGGCCAACCCGAACCGGTCGTCGAACAGCGAGGCGCCGACGCCGACGACCACCGACAGGTCATCGGGTGGCGGGTTCTCGCCGAGGACTCCGGAGTCGACGGGCGGGAACGCCGGATCCCGCACGGCGGGCGGGTGCCCGCCCATCAGGCTGCGGATCTCGTCGGTGAGGTCAGTGAACAGGGTGCTGAGCCCGGCGCGGTCCGGTGCCTGTACCGAGAAGGCCGCCATCAGGCCTCGGGCCGGTACGGGCAGCGCGGTGATCCCCGTCTGGGTAGCCCCGTCGAACGGCACGAACCTCGCTGCGTGCGTGGTGGGGTCGCTGGCCGCCGCGGCGCATCCGCCCAGCGTGGCACCGGTCCCGAGGGCGGCGCTTGCCCCCAGCGTGCCGGTGACGAACCGCCGGCGCGAGAGTCCGGTCCTGCGTTCGGCGCTCATGTCAGGCCCAGCACGCCGGCGGTTTGCGAGACGTTCTCGGAGAGATCGGCGAGCTGCGCCTTCATGGTGGTGACGGTCGCCGCCGGCACGGTGACCTCGGTGCACCGTGGCGACGGGAACTGGTCGTTCTCCAGGCAGTAGAGCTGCCAGCCGTCGCCCACACGCAGGGGAGCGAGGGTCGCGTCCAGGTCGGCGAAGCCCTTCTCGATCTCCGCGAGCAGCGCCGCGTCAGCCTCGCGCAGCGCCGGGGCGAGCCGCTCGATCGCGGCCTGGGAGCCCTCGAGGTTGGCGGCGAGATCCCACAGGTCGGTCTTCGAGTAGCGGTCCTCCTCGCCGGTGATCTTGCCTTGGGAGACCTCCTCGATCAGCTCGGCGGCACCGACCGGTACCGCCACCGGCGGCACCTCCAGCGTCGCGAGCTGGGTCTGCAACGTCGCCAGGTCCGCGTCGAGCTGGTCGGCGAACTCGCTACCACCCTCGGTGGTGTTCTCCGCGAAGAGCAGGTACTCCAGCCGGTGCCAGCCGGTGAACGCGGGATCGGTGACGCTGGCGAAGTCATCCACCCGGGAGTCGACCTTGCCGTCGATCTCCTCGACGAGCCCGGCGAGCGGTTCGATCCGCTCCCACGGCTCCCGAGACGGGGCGTAGGCCGCCTGCGCGGCCGCCAGGTCGCCGGCTCGCACCGCGTCGGTGAACACGCGGGTCAGCCGGACGAGCTCGGCGGCCTGCTGCTCGGCGTAGGCCGTGTACTCGGTGACCGCGGTGCGGATCAACGGGTTGTCGGTGCCGCCGGGGTTCTGGTCGGCTGGCCCGCTGGGGGCCGAGCCGATGGCTCCGTCGTCGGTAACCGTGGCGCCGCCGTCGGAGCAGCCGGCGGTGAGCAGGGCCACGCCGAGCAGGGTGGCAAGGGGGAGCTGCCAACGTCGCACATCAACCTCACTGGATTAGGGGAGCCTGACAATAACATCGTCCAGGCTCACAAGACACGATCGTGTGGGAGTTGTGACGTTCCGTGGCCGGGCTGTTCAGTCCTGGTGGGGCGTCCCGGTCGCCATCCGGACGCGCACCTCGCCGAGGGCCTCCTGGTACTCCGGGCGCGGGTCCATGGCGGCCGCCATCTTGAGCTGCGCGTGTGCCTCGGCGAGCCGGCCCTGCCGCTGCAGTGCCTTGCCCAGGGCGAACCGGGCGTAGTGGTCGGCGGGGTCCAGGTCGAGCACGTACGCGAAAGCCTCCTCCGCGCGCTGTAGCTGCGCCGAGTTGAGGTACGCGCGTCCCGCCAGCAGCTGCACGGACACGTCGTTCGGCTGGCTCTCCAGTACCGGGCCCAACGCCTGGAGTGCATCCAGCGGACGGCTGCGCGCGACGAGCATCTCCGCTCGGCGGAAGGACTCGAACAGGCCTTCGGACGCTGGCTGGCTCGTCATAGTCGGCCCCAGGTTAGTCCACGCTCCCCGGCCAGGGGCATGTTCGGACCGAAATGGGGCGGATGTCGAGATCCCACGTGCTCGACTGGCCTGTCGAACCTCGTGGGTCGTTCCGGGCATGCTGGAGGCATGTCTGACGGGGACCTGCTGGTCCGGGCAACGCTGGTGCTGCCCGAGCGGGAGCTGCGCTGGCGGTTCTCCCGCGCCTCGGGGCCGGGCGGGCAGGGCGTCAACACCACCGACTCGCGGGTGGAGCTCTCGTTCGACCTCGCCCGGTCGCCGTCGGTGCCCGAGGCATTGCGCGAGCAGGCGATGGCGCGACTGGCGACCCGGCTCGTGGACGGCGTACTGACCGTCGTCGCGTCCGAGCATCGCAGCCAGTTGCGCAACCGGGAGGCCGCGCGCGAGCGGTTGGCCGCGATACTGCGTGCGGTGACCGCGGCCGATCCGCCGACGCGGCGGCCCACCCGTCCGTCGGTGGGTGCCAAACGGCGGCGGCTGGAGGCGAAGGTCCGGCGCGGGGCGATCAAACGACTGCGCGGCCGTCCGGAGGAGTAGCATCCAGGGAGATAACTCACCGTTGACTTATATAACCGAAAGGTGAAATAGTGTCCTTTGCTGAGGTACTCGGCGGGGCGAGGATCTCTGGCGGCCGGAGGCCGACGAACTCACTCCATCACAGGAGGAGGACGAGACATGATCGACCTGATCGCCGAGCTCGGGCGGGTGCGCCGCTCGGTGGGGAAGGGGACCAGCCCCGCAGGGGCGGGGCACGTTGTCGAGCTCCGACGTACCTACGACAGCCCCATCGAGGACGTGTGGGACGCCTGCACCCACCCCGTCAGAATCGGCCGATGGTTCCTGCCGGTGAACGGTGACCTGAGACTCGGCGGCAGCTACCAGCTCGAGGGCAACGCCAGCGGCGACATCATCGAGTGCGAGCCACCTCGCCGGGTCGCCGTCACCTGGGTGTTCGCCGACGACGTCAGCCTCGTCAGCGTCGATCTGACCCCCACTGGCCAGGACGGGACCGAGCTGCTGCTGCGGCACGTCGTCAACGAGAACGACCACTGGGCCACCTATGGTCCAGGCGCTACCGGCGTCGGCTGGGAACTCGCCCTGTTCGGTCTGGCCCACTTTCTCCAGAGCGGCGAGTCGGTGTCCGACCCCGCCGCCTTCGAGGCCAGTCCGGAGGCCAGAGCTTTCCTGCGCCGCAGCGCACAGGAGTGGGGCCAGGCGCATGCGGCGTCCGGTGCGCCACCGGCGACAGCCCGCGAGGCCGCGGATCGAACGAGCGCCTTCTACGCACCCGACCCCGAGAACGTCCTCTGATAGGCCCTGGCGATCGCCGTACGTTACGGCCACCGCGGTCGGTGCGGACCTCGTACTTCGGAGGACATATGATCATTATTGCTGGACGGCTCCAGGTCGACCGTGTCGACCGTGATCGGTACGTGACCGACTGCGTCGCGGTCGTGCAGCAGGCGCGGACGGCGCCGGGGTGCCTCGACTTCGCCATCACCGCCGACTCGATCGAGCCGGACCGGATCAACGTGTACGAGCGATGGCAGTCAGACGCCCACCTGGCGCAGTTCCGCGGTTCGGGCCCGGACGCCGAACAGTCTGCCCAGCTCCGTGACGCGCAGGTATGGAAGTACCGCATCTCGACCACCGAGGACCCGTGACCAGCGCCGCACGCGGCGTCGCGGCCGCAGACGACGTGGCCGGGTCGCCACCGCGGCCCACTCGGCCACCACTTCGTGCCGACTCGGCCACCACTTCGTGCCGACTCGGCCACCACTTCGTGCCGACTCGGCCACCACTTCGTGCCGACTCGGCCACCACTTCGTGCCGACTCGCGGGGCGACGGCTCTAGAGTGGGGCCTTGTGAGAGCTCGTGAGCTTGCTCAGGATCTGCCGACCACCAGCCTGGACGACGAGGCGTTCGTCGCGGCCCGGCTGATCGCCACCCAGCGCCTTCCGGGGATCGCGGTCGTGGACGGTGCTGGTCAGCCGGTCGCGGTGCTTCCCGCCTCACGGGTGCTGGGTTTCGTGGTGCCGGGCTACATCCAGGACGATCCGTCGCTGGCCCGGGTCCTCGACGAGGTCAGCGCGGACGCGCTCTGCGCCCAAGCACTGACCGGCAAGCGGGTGGCCGACCTGCTTCCGGCGACCCGTCACCGGGTTGAGCTGGCCGCGGTGGACGGCGACGCGACGGTGGTCGAGTGCGCCGCGCTGATGGCCCGGCTGCGCAGCCCGCTGGTCGTGGTCGTAGACGCCGGTCGCGTCCGTGGGTTGTTGACCGCCAGTCACCTGCTCGAGGTGCTGCTCGGCGAGCCGGACTCCGGTCAGCCGCCCAGCGCGAAGTAGCGCAGGTACACGTAGACGCTGGACACGGCCAGCGTCGCGACGGTCACGACCAGGCCGTAACGGGTGAACTGCCAGAACCCGATGGGATACCCGTTGCGAGCCGCGATCCCGGCGACGACGACGTTCGCGCTCGCCCCGATGAGCGTCGCGTTACCGCCGAGGTCCGCGCCGAGCGCGAGCGACCACCACAGCACTTCGGGCTGCCCGTTCGCGTCGACCAGGCCGGCCACCACGGGGCTCATGCTGGCCACGTAGGGGATGTTGTCGACGATCCCGGACAGCACGCCCGACCCCCACAGCAGGGCACCGGTGAAGCCGAGCAGGTTCCCCTCGGAGAACCCGGCGATGCCTTCGGCGACCGCGCCCAGCACGCCCGCCTCGACCAGACCGCCCACCATGATGAACAGCCCCATGAAGAACGCCAGCGTGCCCCACTCGACGTCCTGCAGTGACTGCTCGGTGGTCACGCGCGTAACGGTGACCAGCAGGCCGGCGCCGAGCAGCGCGACCACCGACGGCTCGTAACCGAGCACCGGGTGGAACACGAACGCCACGAGGACCAGCCCGAGCACCGCGAGCGACTGCTTCAGCAGGCGGGTGTCCTGGATCGCCTCCCGCTCGTTGAGCGCCATGATCTCCTTGACGCGGTCGTGGTCGGTGCGGAACGCGTCGGCGAACAGCCACCGGCACAGCGCGATCAGCACCACGAGCAGCACCAGCACGATCGGCGCGAGGTTGAACAGGAAGTCGTTGAACGACAGCCCGCTGCGGCTCGCGATGATGATGTTCGGCGGATCCCCGACCAGCGTCGCGGTGCCGCCGACGTTGGAGGCGAGCACCTCGGCGATCAGGTAGGACACTACCGGCAGGGCCAGCCGCTGGCAGATCAGGATGGTCACCGGGGCGATGAGCAGCACGGTGGTGACGTTGTCCAGCAGTGCTGACGCGAATGCGGTGATCAGCATCAGCAGCACCATCAACGGGAACGCGCGGCCCCGGGCCCGCTTCGCGGCCCAGATCGCCAGGTATTCGAAGATCCCGGTCTCGCGCATGACGCTGACGATCACCATCATCCCCAGCAGCAGGAAGACGACGTTCCAGTCGACCCCGCTCTCCTCGGAGAAGAAGGCGGCCGGTGCGTCGCTGATGCCCAGGGCCAGCACAAAGCCGGCCCCGCCCAGCGCGGCCGCAGTACGGGTGATCCACTTCTCGGTGGCGATGAAGACGTAGGCGACTAGGAAGATCACGATGGCGGTGATGGCGGGCACGATCTCCGGCAACGTTTGGCCTCTCGCTCGGCTTCGGCGTACGGCAGGTCGAGCGCCGACCAGACTTCCCGGCTCACCGGCGGCCAGCCTACGTGCCGGCTGCTGCGCAGATCAGGTAGCCCGCTGCCCGGGCAACGGTGATCGACCTGTCCACCGGGCGTCCCGGGGTCGTCGGTTCGATCCGGGTCGGGCGACGGCAGCGTACGCGCTGGTCATCCGTCACGTCGGTGCCGAGGAGCAGCGCTGGGCGAACCACAAGATCCAGCGTCGTTGGCCAGGTGTCTCGACGGCTCGGCGTCGGTAGTGGCGGCGGGCCCAGGCGAGCGCGTCCTGTGCGGGGACCCCGGCCAGGTACGCCATGCAGGCGATGACCGTGCCGGTGCGGCCGGTTCCCCCACCGCAGGCGATCTCGACGCGCCGGCCCGAGCGGGCCGACAGGTAGGCATGAGAGATGAGCTCGGCGGCGAGTTCGGGGTTGCGCGGGATGCGGAAGTCCGGCCAGTCGATCCAGTCCGCGGGCCAGTCTGGTTGCCAACGCTCGCGACGGCGGACCAGCACCGAGTCGGGCCGGCCAGGTGGGTCTCCCAGGTAGAGCCCGAGGTCGGGCAACGGCCCGGCCGGCAGGGGTCGGCGGTGGCCGCGCCCTCGGATCCAGGTGCCGTCGGGCAGCTCGATGGCACCGACAAGTTGCTCGTCTGTCATCGAGACATCCTGGCGCACCGGACACGGCGAGGCGGCCCACCTCGCACACCCTGGTAGGTCCTCGCACACGTCCGGACGTGTGCGAGGACCCAACGAGGTATGCGAGGTCGGTTGTTGTCAACTTGTGGTTGACAGTTTTGGGTCGTCAACCTATGGTTGACGGATGACGCATTCGGTTCGGCTCGACGACCTGATCGAGGCCATCAAGAAGGTGCACTCCGACGCTCTCGAACAGCTTTCCGACGCGGTCATCGCCGCGGATCATCTCGGCGACGTGGCTGACCATCTGATCGGTCACTTCGTCGACCAGGCACGACGCTCGGGCGCGTCCTGGACGGACATCGGCAGGAGCATGGGGGTCACCAGGCAAGCAGCTCAGAAGCGTTTCGTTCCGAAGGGCCCCGGCGAACCATCGGATCTCGATCCCAACCAAGGGTTCAGCCGGTTCACCGAGCGGGCGAGGAACGTGGTGATGGCGGCGCAGAGCGAAGCCCGGGCGGCAGGCAACGACGAGATCCGCCCCGAACACCTGGTGCTGGGGCTGCTGAGCGAGCCGGACGCACTTGCCGCGGAGTCGATCGTCGCGCAAGGCGTGCCGATGGAAACCGTCCGGAAGACCGCAACCGCGACGCTGCCACCAGCGGCGGACCAGGTTCCCGAGCTCATCCCGTTCGATTCGCGGACGCGAAAGGCCCTGGAGCTCACGTTCCGGGAAGCCCTGCGGATGGGCCACAACTACATTGGGACCGAGCACATCCTGCTCGCGCTGCTGGAGCTCGAAGACGGCACAGGCGTGCTTGCCGGTCTCGGCGTCGACAAGGCGACCGCCGAAGCCCACATCACTGCCGCCGTGGCCGCTGCCCTTGCCGCCCACGAGCAGAAATGACCGTGAGGGACGTCCCAGTCGGCGTCGACGCGTTCGCTGGCCGGGGCGTCGTGAGCAGGTCTGTCGGTGCGGCCTGGGACGACGTGCTCGCGGCTGCGCCTGAGCTCGAGGAGCTGGGGTACTCGACGATCTGGGTCTCCGGTGGCGCGCTCACCGAGCTCGGCCAGGTCGCCGACCTCGCGCGCCTCACCCGCAACGTCGCCGCCGGTTTCGCGCAGCGGACGCGTGCTGGCCGCCCTCGGACCGCGGATGCTCGACCTGGCTCGCGAACGCACGGCTGGGGCGCTGCCCATCCTCGCGACCTCCGAGTACACCTCGCAGGCCAGAGCCCGGCTCGGCCCCGATGCCGTGCTGGTCCTCCAGCAGGAACTGGCGGCAGCGCTCACCGCCTGATGGCTGGAGGACGTCAGGCCCAGGAACGGTCCGCACCTGTTCCGAGGCCTCCGATGCGGTGCAGTGCTGTACATATTTATGAGCTAAGATGTATGCATGGCTTCGCGTCGCACCACCATCGAGATCGACGAGGACTTGCTCGCGGCGGCTAAACGGGCGCTGGGGCTCGATACGACTCGCGCGACGGTCGAAGAAGCGCTGCGGCAGGCCACCCAACGGGCGGATACCGAGTTCGCGGACCGCGTCGCGCGCCAGCGCGCCCTGCTCGCCCGGCTGCCCAGCATGGTCGATGTCGACGTGCTCGCCTCGGACGAGATGTGGCGGTGAAGGGCTGGTTGCTCGACAAGAGTGCAGCCGTCCGAGCGGGCGACCCGGTGATCGGTCCGGCGTTGGCCGAGCTCGCCGGCACCTTATGTATCTGCCCGACGGCCCTGCTCGAGCAGCTGTACTCCACCCGGTCGGCTCGGGAGTACGACGTGACGGAGGCGGCGCTGCGCGCTGACCTCGTCATGGTCAACTCGCCACCGGACGTTCTGGACCGCGCACTCGCGCTCCAGCGCGACCTCGCCCATCATCACGGGATGTGGCACCGGATCCCGATTCCCGACCTGCTGATCGCCGAAGCCGCACTGCATCACGGGCTGGGGGTGGTGCACGTCGACGGCGACTTCGAGCGGATCGCCGAGGTCCGTCCCCTGACTGCGCGGCGGCTCGCCCCAGCCGGGTAGCGCCGCGGAGCGCGACGTTTGCCAGCACCGCCGCCGTGGCGCGCGATGTCCGGAGCATCGGCTTCGTGCTCCTCGGGCTGCCCGCCTTGCTGCCCTGCCGGTCGTAGCGCGGTTCACGTTGAGGTCAGCGACCTGCCCGTCGGCCTGCTCGAACCGGGTGCTCGCTCAGCCCGGCCCGCGGACGTCCACCGTCGTCGCGACGTCGCCGAACACGAACGGATCGGGCTCCCATTCGGCAAGGAAGTCGCTGGGGAACCCGAGCTGGAACTCCACCGCGGCCTCCAGCCGCCGGATCGCGTCGTCGGGCAGGACGAGGTCGACCACGCCCAGGTTCTCGGTGAGCTGTGCAACGCTGCTCACGCCGATGATCGGGAGCACCGCCGCGGACCTGCTGCGCGTCCAGGCGATCGCCACCTGTGCGGGGCGGACTCCCAGCTCGTCGGCGACCGTCCGGACGGCGTGGGCTGCCGCGCGGTCCCGCGGGGTGAGCGCCTCCGGGTCGACCCGGGTGGAGCGCCGTGAACCGGCGGGCGCGTCGGCGGCGCCGGAGAGCACGCCGGCCGCGAGCGGCGCCCAGGCGGCCACGCTCATCCCGAACGCCTCGGCCATCGGCAGCAGCTCCCGCTCGATGTCGCGCTTCAGCAGGTTGTAGGGCACCTGCAGGCCGGCGAACGGTGTCCAGTCGCGCCACTGCGCGAGCGTGTTCGCGCGGGCGACGATCCAGGCCGGAGCATCGGAGATTCCGACGTAGAGGACCTTTCCCGCGCGCACGGCGTCGTCCAGCGCGCGCATGGTCTCCTCCGCCGGGGTGTGCCGGTCCCAGATGTGCACCCAGTAGATGTCGACGTAGTCGGTGCCCAGCCGTCGGAGGCTCTGCTCCAGCGACAGCACGAGGTTCTTGCGGTGGTTGCCGGCGGCGTTGGGGTCGCGCGCGTCGCGCGAGAGCGTGTACTTCGTGCCGACGACGAAGCGGTCGCGCCGGTCGATGATCGAGCCGAGCATGGTCTCCCCGTCACCGTAGGCCGAGGCGGTGTCGAGGACGTTGCCGCCCGCGTCGGCATACGCATCAACGATGCGCCGGCACTCGCGCGCGTCGTCGAGAACCATCGTGCCCAGCAACAGTTCCGACACGCGCAACCCGGTCTGGCCGAAGAGCCGGTACCGCATGGTCACACCTGTTTCGGTGTCGGATGCGGTGCCACGTCGCGGGCCGCGACCTCGAAGGACGAGCAGTCGACTCCCCAGGACACGATCCGCTGCGGCGACACCAGGATCCAGGCGGAGTCGAAGACGAAGGGAGCGCCGAGCCGTTCCCCGACCTCGGCGCCACCGCTGGTACGCGCCTCGGCGCGGCCGCGGACCTCGATCCCACGTGGAGTCCACGGGTCGACGTTCGCGACATCGTCGACGACCAGCGCGACGTCGGCGTTTGCTTCGACGTCGCGGAACTTCTTGCTGGTGGCCATCCCACTGCCGGCATAGCCACCGATGACGATCTCGTCGGTGGCGGTGTCGAACAGGAATCCCACGGGTTTGACCTGCGGCTTTCCGTCCACCCCTACCGTCGCGAGGCGGGCCAGGGGTTGACTGCGCAGGTACTCGATCTCTGCTGCGGTGAACGCGCTCATGCCCACAGCCTGCGCTGGCCCGCTCGACTGAGGGAGGCCGTGTCAGGGCCTGTCTCCGAGAGGCAGTGCATAGACTCGGGGACCGTGGCCGACAACGCGTTAGGCGGGTTCCTGCGTGCCCGGCGGGAGGCGATCGCCCCGTCCGCGGTCGGGCTCCCGGCCGGGACCCGCCGGCGCACGGCCGCCGCTTCGCGGCCGCTGCTTTCCTGCCCGCCTGGACGGGTATCGAGCGGTGGGAGCACCCCGTGGCTGGTGCGCTGCGCCTGGCCTACGAGAGCCTCCCCCTACCCGACACGGAGGAGCATCGCCTCGTCATCTACCTCCCGGCCGACACCAACACCTCCGATGCCCTCACCGCGCCCACCGCGCACCAGCCCGACGCGCTGGACCTGGTCACAAGCTGACCCGTCAGCACCTTGCCGGGCAGGTCGAGCAGCCGCGCGGTCCCAGCAGCGCCCGGAGTGCCGCGCGCTCCGAACGTACGTTGCCGGGCGTCTCGATCGGCGCGCAAGAGCCCGTGGGTACCTGATGAGGGTGCGGCGGCTGCTCGGCATCGGATGGGGCAGACTGGCACTCATGACGGCCCGGGATCGACTGCACGCGCTGGTGGACCAACTCGATGACGCGGCGGCTGAGCAGTTGCTGGCTACCGCGGTCGGGATGGTGCCTATGCCGCGCAGTGCGCCGGGGCAGTTGCCCGCGTTCGTGGGTGCGTTCGCCAGCGGGCGCACCGACGTGTCGGAGCGGGCCGAGGAGATCCTGCGCGACGAGCTGGGCAGCACACCGGACCCGTGATCGTCGTGGACACTGGCGTGTTGTACGCGCTGGCCGACAACACCGACACCCATCACCGGACCTGCGCGCAGTGGTTGCAGGCCGTGTCCGAGGAGCTGGTCGTCCCGTCGTTGGTGATCACCGAGGCCGCCTACCTGATCGGTTCTCGGGGCGGCCCCGCCGTCGAGGCAACGTTCCTCGACGCACTGGTGCCCGGTGGCCGGTTCCGGATCGGTGAGCTGGATCCCGCTATCGATCTCCCTCGAATCGCCACGCTGGTCCGTACTTACGCCAACCTCCCGCTCGGCACCGTCGACGCCTCGGTTATCGCCCTGGCCGAACGATGGGGATCCAACACGATTGCTACCGTCGACAGACGAGATTTCTCCATCGTCCGCCCGGCCCACGTTCCCGCGTTCACCCTCCTCCCCGATCTGATGGCCTAGCGGCTCCACGAACCCGCCCTGCCGAGGTGTTCCACCGTGGTGCTCAAGGTCGAACAGGTGCCATCCGGTACGTCCCAGGCAGCCACGACTGCCGCATCGCCCTGACCTCGCCGAGGTGCGCAACATCCAGTCGCACCTGTTCGTGCCCGGCTCTGTGCTCGTGATGGTGGTGGCCACGTGGCGCCGGTGGGACGTCACTACCTCGACGGTGCTCGCTCGGCGGTCCTGCTGTGAGTTCGTAGAGCCATCGCGGGACAGATACCGGCAGGAGCATAGGGGTCAGGGATGACGTGAGATGAACACCAGCGCTGCCGATGCAAGATCGAACAGCGCTGGTGTTCATCTCACGACGGTGCCTCGATCCAGGCGGTGGTCGGAGAGGATCTTGCGTGTCGAGAGGTGTGCGGAGACGGTCCGGCAACCTGGCTCTGACCGACCGTCCTGCGTCCTGGTGCTGGCGGTGTGGCGGATCTGACCGGTTGTCGGTCAGTCGGTGGGGAAGTCGAACTCGCCGAGGCGGACGCCGGCGGTGAACGCGTCCCATTCGGCGCGGGTGTAGACGATCGCTGTGCCGTCGGGGTGGCGGCTGTGGCGTACCGCGATCCGGCCTGTGCCGTCGTGCAGCGGCCCGGCCTCCACGCAGCTGCCGCCGTTGTCCGGGCTCCGGCTGCTGATGTGCCAGGTGATGTTCGCCAGCTCCTCGCGGCCCACCGCGGCGGGTGATCCAGTGGTCGTGCCCATCACAGCTCCTTCGTCGCGGCCGCGATCAGCGCGACCGCCTCCTTGCCGCCGAGCGCCATCGCGCTGAGCTGATGGTACGCCTGCCGGAACCGGTCGACGGCCGCGTCCTCCTCGACGTACACCGCTCCGGCGAGGTTCTCCACGTAGGCCACGTCGGGGTAGGGCTTGGGCATCTCGAAGAGCCAGAACGCGCCGTCCAGACCGGCGTGCGCGCCGTGGCGCAGCGGGAGCACCCGGATTTCTACGTTCGGCAGTTCGGCGACCTCGCGCAGCCGGATCAGCTGGGCACGCATCACCTCGGGGCTGCCGATGACGCGGCGCAGCACCGACTCGTCCAGGACGGCGGTGAAACTACCTGGCGCGTCGCCGAGCACCTGCTGGCGGCTCATCCGTAGCTCGATCATCCTCCCGATCTGTTCCTCCGGGGTGTCGGCTGCCGCCGCACGGCGGATCAGCGTCTCGGCGTACTCCCGGGTCTGCACCAGCCCGGGTACCAGCATCGCTCCATAGTTGCCGATTCGGTCCGCGCGAGCTTCCAGCCATGGTAGGTCGATGAACTGGCGGTCGACGGTGTTCGCGTAGCCGTCCCACCAGCCCTTGCGCCACACGTCGTCGGACAGCCGCAGCAGTCCGTCTCGGATCTGCTCCTGGGAGACGCTGTAGAGGTCGAGCAGGGCCAGCACGTCGCCGCGGCGGATCGGGTACTCGGCGGTCTCGAACCGGCTCACCATCGACGGGTCGCGTTGGAGGTACTCACCTGCCTGGCGCAGCGTCATCTCGGTGGACTCGCGCAGGGCGCGTAGCTGCTGGCCCAACCACTGCGCCCGCAGCGTCGGCCCCGGCTTCTTCTTCGGCATGGCGGCCATCCTCGCATGGCCCGGGCGACCGGACGCACCGGGCTGCTACCAAGAAGATAGTGTCTCAAGCTTGATAAATATGATGACATGCGCGAAGCTCGCCATGTTACCTGGACCACTATGCACCAGAGAGGAGACATCCGATGACGGAGCACCGTCCGGAGTCCGCACCGCCGCTGCCTGGCTGGGTCAAGAGACTGCGCCGCATCACCCTGCCCGCGATCCCGACCGTCTACGGCCTGACGGAGCCCAGACGCGGCGTGACGGCATGGGTGTTCGCG
>JBBSQN010000076.1:0-26532 GCA_038257875.1 Mycobacteriales bacterium | reverse complement strand
TGGGTGCACGTTATCGTCGATCATCCGGATGAACTGTTTACGAACGTCCGGGAGTTCCCGACGGGGAAGGCGACGGATCTTCATGTCCAAATAATAGCAGAATGGCAGAGAGTCCGCTAGCCCAGTTTCTCCTTAGTACCGCCGAGCAGATCGCCGACAAGTCCCGCGCGAGCCCGCCTGACAAGCCCATAAAGTCAGCTCGCTCACCCGATATGGCCACATATCGGGGTGGGAACTGGCCGCTCGGCACCGACGTGGACACATAGCGGGGTACGAGGAGCGCTCAGTCGGGGACGAGTGTGAAGCCCTCGGCTGCTGCGGCGGCGCGCAACGTCTGGTCGAACGCGGCGAACGCTGTGCACGCCCTATCGACGGCTGCCGTCGCCCGCGCGGAGGCCAGCTGGACCGCGTCGTAGGCGCGCAGGCCGTGCACGGCGGCTAGACGTGCCGCGTCGTCGAGCACGGGATCGGCGAGTCGAACCGCAGCGAAACGTGGGGATTCGTCGTCGGTGCCGAAGTAGTCGGCCTCGAAGGCCCCACTCAGGACGGAGGTGTTCTCGACGTCCAACTCACCCAACCGCTGCTTGCGCCACAGCGCTGCGGGCACCTCGACACGAGCGATCTGTGACACCACCAGCCCGTCCAGCTGCCGGACCTGCTCGTGGCCGTCTTCGTCGGCGTAGAGCTTGACCAATGCCGACGAGTCGGCGAACGTCGTCACCGACGGCCGTCGACGACCAGGTCGGCGAGCGGGGTGCCACTGGCGGCGGCCGCACGAGCTGCGGCGACGGCGGCCGTGTCGGGTCTGTGTCGCGGCGCCGTGGAGGCGACCAACAACCCCGCCCGATCCAGGCGTTCCCGGATCCGCGTTGCCTCGGTACCAGCGAGCTCGGGATCAGTCGCCGCCTCGGCGAGTCGGGTGAGGTACTCGTTGACGCTCCGGTTCTGCGCTGCGGCCGCTGCACGCACACGGTCGACCAGTTCGTCGGGGGCACGCCACGTCACCTGAGCCATGCCTGCATGCTAGCAGTCACTACAGCAGTCATGCAGTCTGTACCGGCTGAGCCAGCGTCTGGGTGTTTCACGGGCAAGCGGCTGACAGCGGGACCGACCACACGTCCCGTTGAGCGTCGAGTGGTCAGGTGGGAACGTGGGGTGGGAAGCGGCGGGCCTGGCTGCGGTAGGAGAACCCTGGGTATTCTCGTCCGAGACGTCACCGCGATCCCTGGGCGTGAGTCCGCAGCGCATCTCCCGACTCACCCCGAGACAAGCCAGCCTCGCTCCGAGCGTGAGTATCGTCGGGCAGGTGTCAGCAGCGTAGTGCCGATCCGTGAGGTATCGACCAGCGAAGCTCGCCGTCGGGTCGATCGAGCCAGACGATCTGCTGGTCTGCGGAGTGCACGGTCAGGCCGAACCGCTCCCATCCGGGTTCGCCGTATTCACGCCAGAGCGCCGCAGCCCTCTCGATCGCCGCCCACAAACGACGCGGCCCACCCTCCAGCACGGTCCTCGTCCCGTCCGGCCCGGTCGAGACCTCGCACCATGCGCCGTCCTTCGCGACGAGAAACAGCGCGCCGGGCCCACCGGTTTCGGGGTCCATCGTGTAACCAAACTCGATGCGGCCGGGCTCGGACAGATGCACGAGAAACCACAGCGGAGCATTTTCCCAGACCCGCTCCACCGTCTCGGTGGTCATCCGCTGCTCGGCGTTCGCGCGAACACGGTCGATCAGCTCCGTGCGCTCCGGACGCATGCTTGGTGATCGGATGTGCATGAACGTCGCCTGCCCGGGACAGAATCGGCCCTCCAACCGGTCGTCGTGACGGTTCAGCAGGACCAGATTGCCCACCACAGCATGGATCTTGACGTCCACGAGCACCCGCCCACCAGGCACCGTTTGTTCTGCCCACTCCCACGGAACGCGCGACACCGCGCACGTCGCGACGATTCTGTCGTAAGGGCCCTGCTCGGGAAGCCCGGCTGCACCATCGACCGCAGCCAGACACGGCCGGTAGCCGAGTCCGGCAAGGCGCTCCCGAGCACGATCGACGAGGTGAGAGTCCACATCGACGGAGAACACCCTGTCGTCACCCAGGCGGTGGCTCAGCAACGCCGCGTTGTAACCAGTACCGGTGCCGATCTCGAGCACCCTGTCCCGCTCCCGGATGTCGAGCGCCTCCAGCATGCGCGTCATCAACCCCGGCGCCGAACACGAGGATGTGGGACCGGTCGTGTCGCGACCAGCATCGGGCACCTCGCTCACCTGGGTGACGAGCGAGATGTTGGAGTACACCGACTCGCACCACCGGCTTCGCGAGGCAGGCGACGAACCGGAGAGCAGCTCCCAACCCCCACCCGGGCGCCGCCGGTAGAACTCGGGAACGAACACATGCCGCGGCACGGCCACGATCGCGTCCCGCCACTCCGGCGAGATCAGCTTGCCCCTGGCGACCAGCTCGTCACGCAGGACAGCAGCTCTTCTCGCCCAACCGTCAACGTCACTCACCCCGCGCCGGCCATCAACAGGTCGGCCATGGCTAAGACCATCGGGGCACCCGTCGCCGCCGCCAGGCAGGCGAACTGGGGACTGCTGTCGGCCTCCACCATGACCCATCGGTCGTCGGGGGTCACGACGAAGTCGACCGCGATGTAGGCCATGCGCGTTCGCCTCAGGTACTCCGAGACCCCCGCGACCACGGTGTCGGGTATCGGGACGAAATTGTAGGTGAACGCCGCCGGATCCGACCGCCAGTCAATCAGGGCGCTCGCGTCCCGTGCACGGATCGCGATCGGGAACCAGCGCTCCCCGATGATCGTCAACCGCACACCTACGGGCCCGAGCGCGGCGACGGAGGTGTCGGCTACGTCGAGCCCGCACTCGGCCGCCACCGTCCGCCGGTACGGCTCGGTCTCGTCGGTGCAGCGACTGGGGTGGTTGACCCACAGGACGTCGAGCGAGGCCAGCGCGTCGCCGAGACCGAGCGTGACGTCTCGACGAGCGAGGTCGTGCTCCGGTGCCGTCGGCGCGGCGGGAAGGACGCAGGCCGACGGGTTGCGGTTCCAGATCGACCGGATCTCCCCCAACTCGACGCCACGAGCCCCGGAACTCAACGTCGCCGACAGCCGGCCCTCGATCAGGTTTCCGTCGAGCCGCACTCGGGTCGGGTAGTCACGCAGATCCGCGCGGAAGAACGGGACGTCTCGGGTGGCCAGCGCCGCGACGACGGCGTCGGCGGTGGGGTCGAGGTCCGAGGCGAGGACGAGAACGGTCATGACGGTGACCCGCCGGTCGTGCCGGTTGCCCGTGGCTGGTCGCAGGAATGGGTCGTCATGACGTCCTCCGTGAGTCGTTGTGGTACCGCAGGGGCTTGGCGTCGCTGATGGCCACCTGCCTGACGACGGGGCCCGTGTCCGCGGTGGCGAGCTCGGCCTCGACGCGCCGCTGGGTCGCCGCCAGCTCCGTGGCCACGTGCCAGGAGAAGCGGAGACGGCCGTCGGGCAGGCGACGGAACACCGGACGGCCGTCGTCGCGCCAGGGCTCACGGCACCGTCGCAGCACGAACACCGTGAGCAAGGTGATCCAGACGAGGACCACCGCGACGACGACGGCCAGAAGGGCGGGACTCACCGACGCTTCGACATCCACGATGCCGGACGCTTCCACCGCTACCATCTGACCTCCCGCTCGAACTGGTCGAGGTGAAGCATGACACGCAACCACGGAGACGCAAAGTGGAAGTTGCACAATCACACGGATGGTCGAGTCATCGATGACTGAGAGTGAAATCGACAACTCGTTCGTCCGGCGCTGGCAGCTCGCCGCAGCATTGAAGGACTTCCGGGAGAAGGCCGACCTGACGCAGGAGCAGGCCGTCACCGAGCTGCGGCGACGCGGCGGGCGGTGGTCGGAGTCGAAGCTCTCGCGGGTCGAGAACCACCAGCACGGCATCCGTCCGCACGAGGTCGAACAGCTTCTCGACACCTACGGCGTGGTGGACCCCGCAGCCCGCGAGCCGATCCTGGCCCTGGCGTCCCGAGCGCGGGAGCGTGGCTGGCGGACAACCTACGGCGCCGATCTGCCCGAACCGTTTCGTACCCTGGTCAGCCTCGAAGGCGGGGTGACGACGATCCGCGACTTCCAGACCATGCTCGTCCCCGGGCTGTTGCAGACCGCCGACTACATGCGTGCTGTCATCGAGGCCGTCGATCCAGCCGCAACATCACCGATCAAACTTGAGCACCGCGTCGCCCGACGGATGACCAGGCAACACATCCTGCGCCGCCCAGAGCCGCCCACTTACCACGTCATCCTGGACGAAGGTGTCCTACGCCGAACCGTCGGCCGGCGATCCGTGATGCGAGATCAGCTCCGGAAGCTGGCCGACGTTGCACCCGAGCCGCACATGAGCATCCAGATCCTGCCGCTCGACGCTGGCGGCGGGGCTGGGCTCGAAGGACCGTTCACACTGCTCACGCTACCCACCCCCGCACCCGACGTCCTGTACGGAGAGGGAGCGGTCACGGGTATGGTCTTCGTCGAAGACCGCGAGCGGACACGCATGTGCATGCTGCGCTTCGGGATGCTCAGCCAACTCGCGCTGTCCCGCGCCGACTCCCTTGAGATGATCAACGAAGCGGCGAAGAGCTACGAGTGACCGCACAGAGGAGGCCACGACGTGGACGCTCAGCCCTGGCGGAAGAGCAGCTTCTCCGCCAACACAACTGGCGACTGCGTCGAGGTGACGGTGCTCCCCGACGGGCGGATCGGCCTGCGCGACAGCAATCACCCCGACGCCGGGCACCTCACCTTCCCCCGCACCGAGATAGCCGCCTGGATCCAGGCCGCCCAGGCCGGCGAACTCGACGACCTCTGCTGACCAACCAGACTGCAGGAGTTAGGCCGTCGCCGAGCTGCGACGGATGGGCGGGCGATGGTCGGAGTCGAAGCTGTCGCGGGTGGAGAACCACGAGCACGGCATCCGCACCCGGGAGGTCGAGCAGCTTCTCGATCTCTACGGGGTCACCGACGAGGAGGTCCGCGAGCCCGTGCTCGCGCTGGCCGTCCGTGCCAGGAAGAAGGACCCGCGGGCGCCGTACGGGGTCGAGCTGCCCGACAAGACCCGCGCGCTGGTGAGCGTCGAGACCGGGGCGGTGGCCATCCGGCAGTTCGAGACGATGGTGATCCTCGGGCTGTTGCAGACCACGGACTACACCCGCGCGGTCATCGACGCCTCCAACCCCGCTGACGTGAATCCGATCGACATCGAGCGCCGCGTCGCCGCCCGGATGACCCGCCAGCACATCCTGCGCCGGGCCGACCCACCCACGTACCACGTCATCCTCGACGAGGCCATCCTGCGGCGGACGGTCGGCCGCCCGTCGGTGATGCGCGACCAGCTCCGGAAGCTGGTGGACCTCGCCGCCGAACCGCACCTGACCGTGCAGATCCTGCCGCTCGCCACCGGCGGCGGGCCCGGCCTCGGCGGCCCGTTCGCCCTCTTCACCCTGCCCGAACCCGCGCCCGACCTCGCATTGAGCGAGGGACCGGTCACGGGTATGGTCCTCATACCCGAACGGGAGGCAGTGCGCAGGTGCACGCTGCGGTTCGGGATGCTCATGCAGCTCGCCCTGACCCGCGCCGAGTCCGCCGACCTGATCAGGCAGGCAGCGCAGGGCTACGAGTGAGCGCACGACAGGGAGGTCAAGACCCGTGAGTACCCAGCACTGGCGCAAGAGCACCTTCTCGACCGACAACAGCGGCGGTGACGACTGCGTCGAGGTGACGGTGCTCCCCGACGGGCAGATCGGCCTGCGCGACAGCAAGCACCCCGACGCCGGACACCTCACCTTCCCCCGCCCCGAGATGGCCGCCTGGCTCCAGGCCGCCCGCACCGGCGAACTCGACGACCTCTGCTGACCAACCGCGCCGTCCTCGCACGGCACAGCGCGCTGGCAACACCCCCGCAGCCCAAGGCGCCAGTCCAGGTTCACCACACACCGGGGCGCTTGACATACAGCCTGGCGCCGACCTCGTATCCTTCCGCCGAAGGATGCGGGCTTCTGGCGGATCATTGTGTACAGGGATGGGGTGATCGCGCTGCGTCGGCAATGGCAGTTGGTGGTCGCGGGTGTGGTGATCGTCGGCGGGTGCTGGGCGCTGACGACCTGGTTCTCCGTGCCTGTTTCCCTTGCCGTTGCTTCCCTTGTGGTTGCCATCTTGACGTTGCTGGTGACCGCGGCCTCGTTCGGCCTCGCCTGGCTTCAACGGCGCGAGGTGGATGGCGACCGGGTCACACGGGACCTCGCCCGCGCGGTACGGGTGGAGCGGCAACGGTTCCTCGACCAGGCGTTGGCGGTGGCCTGGCAGGCACGCCCGGCCAAGGTAGTTTTCCACGACCCCGACGGTGACCTACCCGAACCAGTGGAGACGCTGCTGTTGCAGTGGCAGGACCCCACCACCGGTGAGGTCGGGTCGATCGAGGACGCCGCCGCGTTCTACAACGGCCTACCGAGCGGCAGGCTGGTGGTATTGGGGGCACCGGGCGCGGGCAAGACGGTCCTGCTGTCGCGTCTGGTCCTGGACCTGCTCGACCGCAACGAAGCGGGCGACCGCGAGACCGACGGTCAGCGGTCTGGGGTTCCAGTGCTGCTGAGCCTGCCCTCCTGCGACCTCGGCGACACCCACGACACGTCCGATGATCAGCTCGCCGCCCGATTGCAGACCTGGATCGTACGACGGCTGGTCGAGGACTACGGCCTACGGCCCTCCCAGGCGGCAAAGCTGGTCCAGGACCGGCGGATACTGCCGGTCCTCGACGGCCTCGACGAGATGGACTCGACACCCCCCACCCCCACCACCGAGACCGCGGCGATGTCTCGGCCCCGGGCCCGCGCGGTGGTACGGGCGATGAACGCCGCAGGCCGGCCCGCGGTGGTGCTGGCCTGCCGACACCAGGACTACCGCGAGATCAACCAACCCACGACCGAACAGCCCGGGGATGTGGCGGTCCTCACCGACGCCCGCCACGTCATGCTGCGCCCGCTGGACGCCGACGCGGTCATCGGCTACCTCACCGACCGCTTCCACGGCCGCGACCAGCAGCTACGACCGCGGTGGCGGCCTATCGCCGACGCCCTGACCAGTGGCGCGCCTCTCGCCCGCATCCTGGCCAATCCATGGCAGCTGTACTTGGCCGTCACCGCCTACACCCCCGAGAACAGCGACCCCGCAGACCTACTCGACCTGAGCCCTGACGACGTCGAATCCCATCTGCTCACCGCCCTGATCCCCGCCGTCGTCGACCACGACGCCACCGCCACCGGCCATGGCTGGACCGCCGACCGCGTCACCCACTGGCTGACCACCATCGCCGAACACCAAGCCCATGTCGCTACCGAGCACGGCAGCTCACCGACCGATATCCACCTACCCGACCTGTGGCGGATCGCCGGGCGCCGCCACCCCCGCTGGATTCCCGCCCTCCTCACCGCCACACCATTCCTCGCGATCGGGCTCGGATTGCTGGTGGCGGTGCCAGACCTCCTCGGGCGCGCCCTCGGAGTCGTCCTCCTGCTGTGCGCCGCAGGCCTGGGATTCGATGCGTTTGATGCAGCGTCGCCGATGCAGCGACTCGATCTCGCCGCGGTACGGACACCCCGTGGCCGACGCCGCCTCCGCAACGACTTGGCGTTCTGGCTGGCGGTCGGGCTGGCGGTCGGGCTGGCGTTCGGGCTGGCGTTCGGGCTGGCGGGCGGGCTGGCGGGCGGGCTGGCGGGCGATGTCTATAGCGCTCCCTCAGCGACCGTGCTCGCTCGGCAATGCCTCACCTACAGTCTCGCGGCCGGGCTGGCGGCCGGGCTGGCGGGCGGGCTGGCGTTCGGGCTGGCGTTCGGGCTGGCGGTCGGGCTGACGGGCGGGCTGACGGGCGGGCTGACGGGCGGGCTGACGTTCGGGAACGGCTACGTTTGGCTCCGCTACGCCCTGGGCGTCCGCTCCGCCGCCCGTGACGGCACCCTCCCGAGACGACCAACCCTGTTCCTCGACTGGTGCCTGACCACCGGACTCATGCGCATGGCCGGCAACTCCATCCAGTTCCGACACCGCCAACTACAGGATTGGCTCACCACACTCCCGTTGACCGCATCTTCAGCCCGTGTCTCCATGAGCAGTACCAGAAGAGATGGCGCCCCGTGAGAACAGCCACCAGGGACGATCACTGGGGCCTCCCCGATAGGCGCGAGGCAGTCTGGTGCGGCAACGCTGTGCGCTGGCACTGGCAACACCCGCCGTAGCCCAGGGTGTCAGCCAGCTGGCACCGGATACGGCGACATAAGGGAGCCGCTCGGCCGTTGATCTCCTTTCCGACCGTCCCCGAGGACGCTGAGAGCGTCGAGACAGACTCTGGGCCGGATGTCTGAGCAGCCGTCAGATGTCCACCATCGCGGCAGGGCGAACTCGACTGATGACCTGTTGTAGCGCAGCGTCCCATCGCGGAGTCGCCGCGCCAGCATGGTGAACGGCGGACCGGATCGCGACGAGCGCCACGCGAAGCGCGGTCGGCTCGTCGTCAGCCTGCACGCTGGCGCACACGTCCACCGCGCCTGTCCCGAAGTTGACCCCGACGTCTGGGTCGGCCAGGTTGGGCTCGACGAGCAGCGCGTCCATCACCGCGTCGCTGTGCCGGTCGAGGTCGTCGCGTTCCGCGTCCGGCGCGATGTAGCGCAGCTCCACGTAGTAGCTGTTCATGACCGGTCCTCCTTCCAGCACGTCTCCCGCCTCAACCATCCCACCAGGTTGCGCAGGTAGCCAGTGGTGGAGGGGGTGAGGTGCACGGTCTTCTTGTGCAGTCCGCACGGGCAGTACGCCTTGTAGTACTTCCGGTCCTTCTTCACTCGCCAGCCCTGGGACTCCAGCGAGCGCAGCAGGGCCTCGATCTCCTTGACCGTGTGCCGGTGTCGTGGGCTCACGCTCGTGATCCTGTCACCCCAGCAGGTCACCACGTAGACAGCGGCGACAAGCAGCGCCAGGATCACGTCGTACGCTTACCGAGTGAACTCGGTTCCGGACGAGATGCCGATCTCAGCTACACGAGATCACTTGGCCGATGTACTCGGACGGGCGAGGTACGCGGGTCAGATCACCTACATCACCAAGCGCGGCCAGCGAGTCGGTGCGGTGGTCCCGGTTGAGGTCGCCGAGGCGGCCGAGTCCGCCGAGGACGCTTACCTGTCCGGGCTGGCTCGTGACGCCGAAGCCGAGCTGGCGACCGGCGCCACGACCCGGCCGCTGGGTGAGGTCGTCGCCGAGCTGAAGCTGGCCGGAGCCGCCACAGACGTCGACACGGACGCTCACCCACGCCGGTCGAACGCACCTTGCGAAAACTGAACCAACCGGCCCCTCTCCGCACCTCTCCGGAGGTCGCCGACGCTCTCGCGGCCGGCCGCGCCGTCGTCGCGCTGGAGAGCACGCTGCTCGCGCATGGCCTACCCGCCCCGCAGAACCGCACGGCGGCTGACGAGCTGGAGGCCGCCGTCCGCGCGCACGGCGCGGTGCCAGCCACGGTCGCCGTGCTCGGCGGCGTGCCCCGGGTGGGCCTGTCTCCTGCCGAGCTGGACCGCGTCTGCGGCGGCGACCTCGTCAAGCTCTCCGTCCGCGACCTCGGCGTGGCCGTCGGGCTCGGCCGCGACGGCGCGACGACGGTGGCCGCGACGGCCGCGCTCGCCCACGCGGCCGGGATCGCGGTGTTCGCCACCGGCGGCCTCGGCGGCGTGCACCGCGGGGCCCGGGACAGCTGGGACGTCTCCGCCGATCTTGCCGCGCTGGCCGGCACCGGCGTGCTGGTCGTCTGCTCGGGTGTGAAGTCGATCCTCGACGTCGCCGCCACGCTGGAGGTGCTGGAGACCGAGTCGGTGCCGGTGCTCGGCTACCGCACCGACGCGTTCCCCGGGTTCTACCGGCGCGACTCCGGACACCCGGTGCCCTGGCGGGTGGACTCGCCCGGGGAGGTGGCCGCGGTCTGGCGGGCGCACCGCGCGCTCGGGTCGCGGGCGGGCGCGGTGCTCGCCCAACCCGTCCCGGAGGCCGATGAGCTCGACGCGGAAATGCACGACCGGCTCCTCGATGAGGGCCTCGCCCTGGTCGCCGAACGCGGGGTGACCGGCAAGGACGTCACGCCCGCGCTGCTGGAGCACTTCCACACCGGTAGCGGTGGTGCGAGCCTGCGCACGAACCTCGCGCTCGTGCGGGCGAACGCGGAGCTGGCCGCGCAGGTCGCCGTCGCACTGGCGGCCTGACCGTCCGCAGGTGGTGGCCGCCCCCGCGGCGCAGGCCGGGTCAGCCCTCGATGACCGGGTGCTCGCGATGCTCGATCTGGCGTGTCTCGACCCGGTACCGGTTGGGGTCCTCGCGCTTCTTGGGCAACCGGTCGTTGGCGATGAGGACGGCGATCCACGGCAGCGGGATGGACATCACGAGCAGCGTCACCGCCAGCCACGGGATCTGGTAGAAGGCCGCCGCCAGCACCATGAACGGGATCCGCAACCCCATCATGATCTTGTAGCGGCGTTTGCGGACGGCCAGCTCCTCTTCGTAGGAGACAGCGGCATCGGTGATCAGCACCGGCTCGGCCGCACGCTGCGGGTCGGTCACGTGTCCTCCTCGCTGACGCTCGTCGGTCACGTCCCTCGGATGCGCTGCGTCCGCCAGCCACTCGAACGCCTCCGCAGCTCATGGTGCCACTCACGCGGTGGAAGCGCCTGCCGACCGCTGCCAGCTCGAGGTGGCCCCGACCACCGACAGGACGCAGCGACATGTCGCGTCGTCGGTGGACACTGGACGCTATGAGGTCCACCGGAGAGACGGTTGCGGTCCTGGCCGCGACGCTGGCGTGACTGGCCCTGCTCGCGTTCCCGGTCACCATCGCGCTCGGCGCGACGCTGCCAGCGGGCCGGCTCGTCATCGCGCTCGGCGCCGTGCTGGTGCTGGTGGTCGTGTACGTCCGGACCGCGATCACGGTGGCCCGGCGCGGTGCCCCGCACCCCGCGCCGGTGGCCACCGCCGTCGTCGCCGGGATCGCGCTGCTCCTGCCGCTGGTCGCCGGCTCGGCGTGGTTCGGGGCGACGGTCTTCCTCGCCGCCCTGCTCGGGCTGACCTTGCCAGCCCGGCGCGCGCTCGTCGCAACCGCCGTCACCACCGGGCTGGCAGCCGTGCAGGCGCTCACCATCGATGCGGCATCGGCGCCGGCGCTGTCGGTGCCGTTGATCACCGCGGTCGCGGGCGTGGTGGTGGTCGCGGTGGTCCGGCAGACCACGCTGGCCCGCGAGCTGGCCGCGTCGCGGCGGGCCGTCGCCGCGGCGGCCGCCCAGGACGAGCGGCTGCGGCTGGCGCGGGAGCTGCACGACTCGGTCAAGCAGCAGACCTTCGTCGCCGCGCTGGAGCTGGCCAGCGCCCGGACCCGGCTCGGGGACGACCCGCATCTGGGCGCCGCGGCCGACGCCGTCGCCACCGCCGGGCGCCAGCTCGGTGAGGTCATCGACCATCTCCGGCCCGCCGACGAGGAAACACTGGTGCCGGCGCTGCGCCGACAGGTCGAGCAGTGGTTCCGGCGCACCGGCGTACCGGCCGAGCTGGCCGTCGAGGGCGGCGGGGACGCGCCGGCCGAGCCGATGCGCAGCGTCGCGACCGAGGCACTGACGAACGTCGCCCGGCATTCCGGCGCCCGGCACGTCCGGCTGACCCTGCAAGTCATCGACACCGAGGCGCGGCTCGTGATCGGCGACGACGGTCACGGCTTCGACCCGGCCACGGCGCCGCCCGGCCAGGGGCTGCGCGGGATGGCCGAGCGGTTGGCGCAGTGCCACGGCGACCTCGACGTGCGGACCGGCCCGGACGGGACCACGCTCGCCGCCCGGCATCCGGTACCGTAATGATCACCGTGCTGGTCGCCGACGACCACCCGCTGGTCCGCGGCGGGGTCATCGGCTTCCTGTCGACCCAGCCCGACCTGGACGTCGTCGCCGAGGCCGGCACCGGCGGCGAGGCCGTCGAGCTGGCGCAGCGGCACCGGCCCGACGTCGCGCTGATCGACCTGCAGATGCCCGGCGGGGACGGGGTGGCGGCGATCCACCGGATCGCCGCGGCGGTGCCGCACACCCGGCTGGTGGTGCTCACCTCGCACGCGGAAGACACCGACATCTTCCCGGCGATCCGCGCCGGGGCGCTGTCCTACCTGCTCAAGGACATCGCCCCGGACGAACTGGCCGACGCGGTGCGGGCGGCCGCGGCCGGCGAGGCGGTGCTGCACCCGCGGGTCGCCACCCGGGTGGTCGGGGAGCTGCGCGGCGGGCGCCGCGACGCGCCGCACGCGCTGCGCGATCTCACCGACCGCGAGCTGGAGGTGCTGCGGCTGGTCGCCGAGGGGCTGTCCAACCTCGAGATCGCCAGCCGGCTGGTGATCGGGGAGAAGACGGTCAAGACCCACGTCAGCGCGATCCTGACCAAACTGGGGCTGTCCGACCGGACCCAGGCCGCGGTGCACGCCTGGCAGCACGGGGTCCTCCGCCGCGGGACCGAGGGCTGACCCGCCCACAGACCGAGGTGCTGACCCACCCGATCCGGCAACGTGGCGGCCATGCAGACCACAGCCACCCCGCCGACCACGGCCGTCCGCCGCTGGCACGCGGCGACCCTGCTGCCGGTGGCCCTGACCATGGGCCTGGAGTTCGCCCACGTGCTCGAGCTCGGACCCCGACTCGGCTACCCGCCCGAGCTGTACCTGCGCGTGACCAACTCGCTCTACTACGGGTTCGGCACCGTCGGCGCCGTGATCTACGTCGGCTCGATCGCGGCGGCCGGCGTGCTCACCTGGCTGGTCCGCCGTCAGCGGGACGTGCTCGTGCCCGTGGCGTCGGCCCTCGTCGCGCAGGCGGCCGCGTTGGTCACCTGGCTGACGTTCATCGCGCCGGTCAACGCCGGGTTCCGGGCACTCGCACCCGGCGAGGTCCCGCCCGACCTCAACGCGCTGCGCGACCAGTGGGAGTACACCCACGCCCTCGGATTCGTGCTGTTCGCGGTGGCCTTCCTGCTCCTGCTCGGCGCGCTGCTCCGGGAGGCCGACCGATGAGGCGGCTCGGGTTGGAGCTGGCCGTGCTGGCGTCGCTGCTGGTGTCGTTCCTGACGATCCCGCTCTCGGTGCCGCACGTCGTCCTCGGCTCGGCGTGGGCCGCGCTGACCGTCCTGCACGTCACCCGGCGGCGCCGGATCTACCGGGCCGTGCTCCGCCGCGGCGCGCGCACCCGGGCCGTGGCGACCACCGGGCTCCTCGGTTCGGCGCTGGTGGCCACGGTGTCCGGGATCGTCCAGGCGGCAGGGGTCAGCGCGGCGATCCCGTGGCACGGCGGCAGCTCGATGCTGCTCCTGCTGCTCGCCAGCGGGCACGCCACCCGCCGGCTGTGGCGGAACAGGCGCCGGCTGCGGGACCAACACGACCACGTGGAGCGGAGAGCCGACATCACGGTGACAACCGAACCCCAGCGCACATGATTCGGGGCTACCCTGCTGCCGGTGACGGACCCGACGGTGGCGGGCACGACGTGACATACACCGGCCGCGCCGTGTGGGTCCGGCTGGGCGTGCTCGCGATCATCGTCTCGGCGGGTGTCGCGGTCGCCGTCCTCGTCGGGCTCCCGGACCCGGCCCAGTTACGCAGCGACATCGCCGCCGCGGGAGTGGCAGCACCCGTGCTGTTCGTCGTTCTGTACGCGGTGTTGACCCTCGCACCGCTGCCCAAGAACGTCCTTGCCGCGGTGGCCGGTCTGCTGTTCGGGTTGGGCGTGGGCGTTGCCATCGTCCTGCTCGCCGCGCTGATCGGTGCGCTCACCGCGTTCGGCCTGGGCCGCATGCTGGGACGGGAGGCGGTCGAACGGATGACCGGAGCGCGCGTCGCTCGCGTCGATGACCTGCTGCGCCGCCGCGGCGTCCTTGCCGTGCTCACCGTGCGGTTGGTGCCCGTGCTGCCCTTCACCGCGATCAACTACACGGCCGGGCTGACCGCCGTGCGCACCCGGGACTACGTGATCGGCACCGCGCTCGGGATCGTTCCCGGCACCATCGCCTACGTCGCCCTGGGCGCCTACGGCACATCCCCGGGCTCCTGGCCGTTCGTCCTCGCCGTCGTCGCCCTCGTCGCCCTCACCACCAGCGGTGCAGCAATGGCCCGCCGCTACCGCAACAGGGCATGATCGCGACGAGATGAACACCAGCGCCCTGCAGTGGGCGATAACGTACATCTCGACGCGATCACCTGGCGGTGGGGCCGTGCGTGTGCAGGTCCAGGTCACCGACGATGTCCTCGGACACCACCTCGAGCAACCGGCGCGCCAGCCCGCCCACGGTACGGTAGCGCACCAGCCGACCCTCGCGGTGGGCGGTGACCATCCCGTGTGCCCGCAGCAACCGCAGGGCGTGCGAGACGGCGCTGTCGCTCATGCCGACGGCCACGGCGAGGTCGGAGACGCACAGGTCACCGGCGTGGTGCAGGGCGAGCAGGATGCTCAGCCGGTTCACCTCGCCCAGCGCGTCGAGCACGGCGGCGGAGTGCTGTAGCTGGGCGCTGTCGGCGAGCACCGCCGCGGCGTCGCACACCTGGTCGGGGTCGGTGACGCGCAGACCGCGCCGTGCCGCGGGCACCTGGTGCACGTCGGCGATGCTAGCCCTTCTTCGCCGAGGCCTTCTTCGCCTGCTTGTACTCCCGCACCCGGCCCAGCGACGCGGCGTCCACGACGTCGGCGACCGAGCGGTGCACACCGTCCTCGCCGTACCCGCCCGCCGCCTCCCGCCAGCCCAGCGGGGTCACGCCGCGTTGCTTGCCGAGCAGCGCCGTGAAGATCTGGGCCTTCTGCGGGCCGAAGCCAGGCAGGGCGCCGAGGCGTCGGAACAGCTCCTGTCCGTCGGCGACCTCCCGCCAGACCGCAGTGACGTCGCCGTCGTGGCGCTCCACCAGCGCCGCAGCCAGGGCCTGCACGCGACCGGCCATTGACCGCGGGTAGCGGTGCAGCGCGGGCGGCGTGGAGAACAGCGCCACCAGCGCGTCCGGGTCGTGCTCGGCGAGCTCGCGGGCGTCGAGGTGGTCACGGCCGAGCCGGCGCGTCAGCTCGGCGGGCGCGGCGAACGCCCGCTCCATCGGGACCTGCTGGTCCAGCAGCATCCCGACCAGCAGCGCAAGCGGGTCGCGGTCGAGCAACGCGTCGGCATCGGCGTCCTGGCTCAGGTAGAGCGGCACGACAGAAGAGTAACGCCCTCGTCACGGCCGATCCGTGTCACTCACGGAGCATGCTGCTCGGCCCGTCTGCATCGGATTATCGGGCGTCGGCGAGAATCGGTGACGTGCTGCCTCGCCTCTCCTGCTCGGGGCCCGCGTCGTGAGGGCCGTGGCCGCGCGGGTGAGCCGCGCCGCGGTGCGGGTGGACGGCGCGACCGTTGGGGAGATCGACGGCGAGGGCCTGCTCGTGCTGCTCGGCGTGCACCGCGACGACACCACGGAGGCGGCCGCGTCGATGGCCCGCAAGCTGCACGAGCTGCGGATTCTCGTCGACGAGCGGTCGTGCGCCGAGGCCGGGGCGCCGCTGCTGGTCATCAGCCAGTTCACGCTCTACGGCGACGTGCGCAAGGGACGGCGGCCGTCATGGTTGGCGGCGGCCCGGCCAGAGGACGCCGCGCCGCTCGTCGACGCGGTCGTGGCGGCGCTGCGGGAGCGCGGCGCGCACGTGGAGACCGGGGTGTTCGGAGCCCAGATGGCCGTCGAGTCCGTCAACGACGGCCCGTTCACGGTGCTGGTGGAGACCTGAGGAGCCGGGGCCGGAGATCGTCACGGCTGAGCGAAGTCGGTCAGCCCCGCAGCGCGTCCTCGACGGCCACGCATCATCGCGGGCTGCGCCGGCACGGCCGTCGAGCCGTCGCGTGGAGCGCCGATCCAGCGACCCGGAGATCCGGAGCTCCGCCACGGTCGTAGACGTGGCGGAGGAACCGCAGTCGCAGCCAGTACCTGATCGTCGTGAACAACCCGAGCATGCCGCTCCCGCCGCACACGGCAAGCCAGAGACCCGGGTCAGGCATCGGCCGTCTCCACATCACATCCAAGGCCAGCCCGGCTCGGTGTCAGGTGAGCGTGACGACGCTGCCGCTGCGGCGTGCGCGCTCGGCGGCCCAGACGACGCGGTGGCTGTCCACGGACTCGTCGGGACCGGACAGGATCGGAGTGGGGTCGTTGTTGGCGACGGCGGTGAGGAACGCGGTCACCAGAGATTGGTCACCGTCGTCGTGTGCGCTAACCGCGTCAGGGCGCTGATCTTTCCGCAGCTCGACTGTCTCGACCGCTGCGCTGGGGCCCGTGCGGAAGTCATGCACCGTCAGCTGATGGCCGTCGCCGTCAATACAGCCCTGCGTGCCGAAGATCCGGGTCTTGCGCTGGGCCATCTCGGTGAACGCGGTGACGGTGTGGGTGGCGGTGACCCCGTTGTCGTAGTCCAGCGCGACGACCTGGTGGTCGACGACGTCGTTGTCGCAGTCGTAGACACAGCGACCGTAGGGGCCTTCGGCCAGCTCCTTATGCAGAGACTGCTCGGTGGGGGTGCCGGTAACCGCGCCGAGCGGCCAGTGCTCCCAGCGTGAGTTGCCCAGACAGCTCCGGTACAGCCGGAGCGCGGAGTAAGGGCAGTCCGGCTCCACCGCGCATTCCAAGCATCGGTTGGCCGCACCGACCGGGCGGTGCTCCGGGCGGAAGTGAGTCAGACGTCCGAACGAGGACACTCGCGCCGGGCGAGCCCCGATCACGTAGCCGAGCCAGTCCAGGTCGTGGCAGCACTTGGCCATCAACAGCGACGAGGACAGGTCCTCCCGCCGCCAGCTACCGCGCACGTAGGAATGCGCAAAGTGCCACCATCCCACCGGCTCAAGGTGCTGCACGGTTACAACATCACCGATCCGGCCGCTGGCCAGCAGATCCTTCACCGCCTGGGTGTAGGTGGTGTAGCGCAGCGAGTGACACACGGCGAACAGCACACCGGCGCGCTGCACCGCCGCAGCGATGCCCGCCGCCTCCGCCTCGGTCGGCGCCATCGGCTTCTCGCACAAGATGTGGTAACCCAGCTCGGCGAACCGCTGGCAGGGCTCCGCATGGTCGGCGTCCTGGGTCGTCACCAGCACCGCGTCCGCACACCGCGGTCGCTCGGCCAGCGCACGCCAGTCCGTGAACTGTGAGCCGGTGGCGATCTTGTGATCGGCGCTCAGCCGTTCCCGCCGATCATCGTCGGGCTCGGCCACCGCGACCACTCGCCCTTCGGCCCGCCGGATCCGCCGCGCGTGACTGATGCCTCGACCACCCGCACCTACCACCGTCACCGTCACTCCAGCCGGGCTCCTCGTCGAACCGGACATGGCAACCGCCTCCCTCACGACATCCGATACCCAGCTAACAGAACCATACGGTATGCTACTTCTACAATATGGATTCCGTAAGGGGGATGATGGCCGACGATCAGCGGGTGTCCGAGGAGCAGCCCTCCGGAGACGGAGCGTGGCTGCGCCGGCTCAACACCAGTCGAGTGCTACAGTCGCTGTACCCACACGCGATCAAGTCCGTCACGCAGATCGCCCAGGACCTGACGCTGTCGCGGCCCACCGTGGTCGCCGCGATCAAGGCTCTCCGCGAGCGGTACCTGGTTGCCGAACTGCCGCCGCAACACCAGGACACCGGCCGGCCACCCGCGATGTACCAGTTTCGCCGCAACGCGGGTTACCTCCTCGGCGTGCAGGTCGCACCGGACGTCATCCGGGTGCTGCTCACCGATCTCACCGGCGAGGTCACCCCGCAGCCGGACGACAACACCGTCGAGCCGCCCATCCCGCGCCAGCACGAGAGAGCGGTCGCGGAGGGAGCCAGCCGCACCGAGCGCCTGCGCACGCTCGAAGACGCCATCGTGGCGACGCTGCGGTCCGGCGGAATCACTCCCGAGCAGGTGTGGGCCGTCGTCACCAGCACCCCCGGCATCGTCGACTCCGAGGGGACGGTGCTCGTGTGCGGCGCCATTCGGGACTGGACCGGTGACCACCTGACAACCCGCCTCCGGCGGATCCTCCCCCATCCCGGCTGCCACATCCAGGTCGAGAACGACGCGAACCTCGCCGCGGTGGCCGAACACCGGGCACGAGGCAACTCCCGACCGGCCAACCTCGTCGCCCTCCTCGCTGATCACCGCCTCGGCGTCGGCATCATCGCCGCCGACGCCCCGCACCGGGGCCGCGGCGGCCGCGCCGGCGAGATCGCCAACCAGCCCATCTCACCGATGGCGGACGCCAGCAAGTGGCTGAAGAAGCGCAAGGACGACAACCCCGCCGCCATCGTCCGGGCTGCAGCACGAGGACACGCCGAGTCGCAGAAAGACGTCACGACCTTCGTCGAACACCTCGCGCTCGGCCTCGCCACCATCGTCTACACCATCGACCCCGACCTGATCGTCATCGGCGGCGGCCTCGCCGACGCCGGCAGCGCCATCGTCGACCCGCTCCGCGAGCGCCTCGACACCCTGTGCCGAGGCCGCGAAGTCCCCATCGAAGCGTCCACGCTCGGCACCCAGGCCGTCCCTCTCGGCGCGCTCCACCTCGCTCTCGATCACGCCCACCATCAGATGTTCACCACCACCCCTCGGTAACCCGGCCAGAAACACCGCGACGGCCCAGGTGGGACGGTGGGATGCCGGGGGAGGCCAGCTCGCCGAGCTGAGGACCTGCTGAGAGTGCACACAACACCGGGCGACGTCGGGAACGTATCTCCGAACATGTGCGTTCACTCCCAAGTAGAGAGCCCTGGCGGTAGGCGCCAGAAGCGCCACGCCCGGGTCACCCAGGGGAGGGACGCCACGTGATGACAGCGCCGAGAACATCGCCCGGTACGCCGACCATTCCAGATCAGCGTACCGACTCCGACAGTGCCACGGCCACCGTGGACACCCCGTTCGCCGGGGGGCGAGCCGAGATGTCCACCGCGGACCTCGACGCCCAGAGCCCAGCGGCCGACCTCGTGCGCGTCTACCTGAACGGTATCGGCAAGACCGCACTGCTGACGGCCGCCCAGGAGGTGGAGCTCGCCAAGCGCATCGAGGCCGGCGTGTTCGCCCAGCACGTGCTGGACACCGCGACCGAGCTGGGCTGTCAGAACCGCGCCGACCTGCGATGGGTGGTGCGTGATGGCATGCGCGCCCGCAACCACCTGCTGGAGGCCAACCTCCGGCTCGTGGTCTCGCTGGCCAAACGCTACACCGGCCGCGGCATGCCGCTGCTGGACCTCATCCAGGAGGGCAACCTCGGGCTGATCCGCGCGGTGGAGAAGTTCGACTACGCCAAGGGCTTCAAGTTCTCCACCTACGCCACCTGGTGGATCCGGCAGGCGATCACGCGGGGCATGGCCGACCAGGCCCGCACGATCCGGCTGCCCGTCCATCTCGTGGAACAGGTCAACAAGCTGGCCCGGATCAAGCGGGACCTGCACCAGCGGCTCGGCCGTGACGCCACGCACAAGGAGCTGGCCGCGGAGTCCGGCATCGCCGAGGAGCGGATCGCCGACCTGCTCGACCACGCGCGGGACCCGGTGAGCCTGGACATGCCGGTGGGGTCGGAGGAGGAGGCGCCACTGGGCGACTTCATCGAGGACGGCGAGGCCACCGACGCCGAGACCACGGTCATCTCGCACCTGCTGCACGACGACCTGTGCCGGGTGCTGGCCACCCTCGATGACCGCGAGCAGAACGTAATCCGGATGCGCTACGGCCTCGACGACGGGCAGCCGTGCACGCTCGACCAGATCGGCCGCCGCTTCGGGCTCTCCCGCGAGCGCGTCCGGCAGATCGAGCGGGAGGTCATGGCCAAGCTGCGGATCGGGGAACGCGCCGACCGGCTGCGTGCCTACGCGAGCTGAACAGGCCGAACACCCGGGCCTGAACGGCGCCACCCGATGGGCTCCCCGTGATCTGGGTGGCGCCGTCGCTGCGCTGTCTACTCCCCCGACACGGAGACCGGACAGCCGCCACGCCGCACCGAACCGGAGTTCACCCCAACGTGCAGCACTGCCCGGTCGGGGAAGTGGTCATCTAGGGTCGCCTTCATGACGGGTAGTGCGCCGCCCGGTCCGGTCCCGTCCGCGGTGATGCGGGAGGTCCTCGGTCACTTCGTGACCGGGATCGTGGTGGTCACCGCCACCGGCCCGGACGGCCCGGTCGGGTTCACCTGCCAGTCGTTCGCCTCGCTGTCGCTGGACCCGCCGCTGGTCAGCTTCGCCCCCGCCCGGTCGTCGACGACGTGGCCGCGGATCCGCGAGGCCGGCGCGTTCTGCGTGAACGTGCTCGCCGCCGACCACCAGGAGCTCAGCGTCGGGTTCGCCCGCTCCGGGGGGGACAAGTTCGCGGGCGTGCCGTGGCGGCCCGCGCCCTCGGGTGCGCCGGTGCTCCGCAGCGTCAGCGCGTGGATCGACTGCACGCTGTGGAACGAGTACGACGGCGGCGACCACACCATCGCCGTCGGGCGGGTCCTCGACCTCGGCGCCGACCCGGCGCGGCTGCCGCTGCTGTACTACCGCGGCCGCTACGGCGTGACGGCCGACCCGGAGGGGTCACCGTGACCCCTACCGCACCGGAATGACCCCGGAGCGTTGATCAGGTCGTCCGGGAGGGGTCCAGCAGGGCGCGCACGGCCGCCGGACCGTCGACGGTGAGTGCAGCCGCGGCCACCTCGGCTGCGGACTTCGCGTCGAGGGCGCGGACGACCTGCTTGACCGCCGGGACGGCGCGGGGAGCCACGCTGAGCTCGCGGACCCCCAGCCCGACGAGCAGCGCCGCGGCCCGCTCGTCGGTGGCGACCTCGCCGCAGACCGCGACCAGCGCCCGTTCCCCGGCTCCGCGACAGACCGCGTCGATCAGGCGCAGCACCCCCGGGTCGAGCGGATCGGCCAGGCCCGCGACGGCGGCGTTGCCCCGCTCGGCGGCCAGCGCGTACTGCGTGAGGTCGTTGGTGCCGATGCTGAGGAAGTCCACATGCGGCGCGAACGCCGCCGCCTTGAGCGCGGCCGCCGGCACCTCGACCATGATCCCGACCTGTAGCTCGGCCGGGTGTCCGCGGCCCTCGGCGGCCACCACCTCGTCCAGCAGCCGGCGCGCGTCGAGCAGCTCACCGACCGTGCTCACCATCGGGAACATCAGGCTCACCGGGGTGTCGTGCGCGACCCGGACGGCGGCCAGCAGCTGGTCGGCGAGCAGGTCCGGCCGGGTCCGGTACACGCGGATTCCCCGCACCCCGAGGAACGGGTTGGCCTCGGCGGGCAGCGGCAGGTAGGGCAGCGGCTTGTCGCCGCCGACGTCGAGGGTGCGCAGGGTGATCCGCTTCCCGCCGAGCGCGGCCGCGATCGCGCGGTAGGCCGCCTCCTGCTCGTCGACGTCCGGGGCGGCCGCGCGGTCGAGGAACAGGAACTCGGTGCGCACGAGCCCGACCAGGTCGGCGCCCTGGTCGGCGGCCGCCGTCGCGTCGGCCGTCGAGCCGACGTTCGCACCGACGAGCACGGCGACGCCGTCGCGCGTCGCGGCCGGGGCGGCGGCGCGCGCACGGGCGGTCCGGTCCCGCCCGGCCTGCTCCTCGGCCCGGTCGCGGAAGGCCTTGACGGCGTCGGCGGGCGGGTCGATGACGAGCTCGCCCGTCGCGCCGTCGAGGGCGATCGGGGTGCCGTCCGCGACGTCGAGCACCGCGGCGCCCGCCCCGAACACCGCCGGCACGCCACGGGCCCGGAGCAAGATCGCGCTGTGCGCAGTCGGGCTGCCCCCGGCGAGGACGACAGCGGCCACCTGGGCCGGGTCCAGGGCCGCGGCCTGCGCCGGGGTGAGGTCGGCAGCCACGAGGACGTGGGCGGGACCGTCGCTGTGATCCGGGACGTCGGCCGGTGTGCCCACAAGGGCCCGGAGCACCTGTTCGCCAACCGCTCGGACGTCGGCACCGCGTGCCGCGAGGTAGGGATCGGGCAGCGCGTCGAACACGGACGCCACCCAGTCGACGGCCTCGGACCAGGCCTGCGGGGCGGACGCACCCGCGTCGATCTCAGATTGGGCGTCGTCGAGCAGTTCGGGGTCGTCGAGCAGCACCAGGTGCGCATCGAAGATCGCCGCCTCGGCCGGGCCCAGCTCGCGAGCGGCGACGTCGCGGCCGGCCCGGATGTCGGCGCCAGCGGCGTCGAGGGCGCGCTGCAGGCGGGACCGCTCGGTGGCCGGGTCGGTTGCCGGGTCGTCCGGCACCACCACCGGTGCGGGGGCGGCACGCTTCGGGCCGATGCCGATCCCCGGGGACCCCGGACGGGGGCTCGTGTCTCCAGAAATGACCGACTCAGGCGCCAGATCGTGCCGACTCGCGAGGGTGTGGAGGGCGTGGAGGGTGGCGGGAGCGTTCTCTCCCGTGGCGGTGATCTCTATGCGGTGGCCGGGGAGGGCTGCCAGGGTGGTTACCTGGGTCAGGCTGGTGGCCGAGACCCACGGGGAGGCGGTGGTGGCGTTGCGCAGGCGCACCTCGGCGCCCAGCTCGCGGACGAGCGCGACGAGGCGGGCAGCGGGGCGCGCGTGCAGCCCGTGCGGGTCGGTGACGGTGAAGGACTCGACGACCGCCGCCCCTCCGTCGGCTGGTGCCGCAGTCGGCGTGGGCGACCCCAGCTGCGCGAGCTTTCCGGCGAGTGCGTTCGCCGCCTCCGCGGCCACCTCCGCGCGCCCGGCGCCGCCCGCCGCCGCCACCGCGGCGACGACGAGCCCCTCCACCAGCGGTGCGGGGCACAGCACCACCCGGTCACGGGCGGCCGAGTCCCTGAGCATGTCCAGCGCCAGCTCGGCGGAGAGGATGGCGCTGCCCAGGTCCATCAGCACGACGACGCCGGCGCCGGTGTCCGCCACCGTGATCGCGGCGGCGATGGCCACCGCGTCGGTACCGAACGCGTCCTCATGCAGCTCACCCAGCCCGGCGGCCACCTGGATCCTCAGCTCCCCCGGCGCCATCTCGCGGGCCAGCGCGACCGCAGCCATCGCCAGGTCCCGGCTGTGCGCGACGACGACGAGCCCGACCCGCGCGGATCTCACGGCATCCTCCGTCCCATGAACGCGCGCCCATTGTGGTCCTCGCAGACCCCGTGGCCCCTGTGCAGACCACATTCGGCGCGCGGTGCCGGTGCACACCCGGCACCTACCGGTCTCCTGTTCATGCCAGCGTGGCCGCGGCGGCCGCCACCAGCAGCGCCGCCGAGGTCGCCCCGGGATCCTGGTGCCCGATGCTGCGCACACCCAGGAAGCTGGCTCGGCCCTTGCGCGCGAGCAGCGGCGTGGTGGCGTCGCGCCCGGCGTCAGCCGCCGCAGCCGCGGCCCGCAACGCCCCGCCGAGGCCGTCGCCGGCGCCCAGCGCGGCGTCGAGCGCGTCGACCGCGGGGGCGAGCGCGTCGTACATCGTCTTGTCCCCCGCCGTGGCCTTTCCCCGCGCGACGACCCCGTCGAGCCCGGCGCGCAGTGCCGCCGCGAACCCGGCTCCGTCGAGGGCGTCGGCGTCCCCGGCGCCCGCGGCCATCCGCAGGAAGAACGTGCCGTACAGCGGCCCGCTCGCGCCGCCGATCGTGCTGACCAGCGTCATCCCGACCTGTTTGAGCAGCGCCGCCGGATCGGCGGGTGGGCTCTCGTCGAGCCTCGCGAGCACGGCCTTCATCCCGCGGGCCATGTTGGACCCGTGGTCGGCGTCGCCGATGGCGGAGTCGAGCCGGGTGAGCAGCTCCTCGTTCTCCGCGATCGCGACGGCGAAGGTGCGGACCCACCGCTCGAGCGCTGCGGAGTCGATCACGGCGGGGGCGGCCATCACGCCCCCCAGCGCAGGCCCGAGGTACGGACGGGTGCGTCCCAGAGCCGGAGCAGCTCGTCGTTCAGCCTCAGCAGCGTTACCGAGCAACCGGCCATCTCCAGGCTGGTGACGTAGGAGCCCACCAGCGACCGGACGACCGTCACGCCGGACTTCTGCAGGATCGTCGCCACCTCGTGGTACATCAGGTACAGCTCCAGCAACGGTGTGCCGCCCATGCCGTTGACGAACGCGAGCACCCCACCCCTTGCGGTGAAGTCGAGATCGGCGAGGATCGGCTCGATGAGCTGCTCGGCGACCTCCCGGGCGGGCATCGCCGGCATTCGGTGGCGGCCGGGCTCGCCGTGGATGCCGATGCCGATCTCGATCTCGTCGTCGGGCAGCTCGAACGTCGGCCGCCCGGCTGCCGGCACCGTGCACGACGTGAGTGCCATGCCCATGCTGCGGCCCGCGGAGTTGACCCGGCGCGCGACGTCGGCGACACCGGCAAGATCACGGCCCTCGTCGGCGGCCGCTCCGGCGATCTTCTCCACCAGCATGGTGACGCCGACCCCGCGCCGGCCCGGTACGCCGGTGCCGCACTGGACCGCGACGTCGTCGTCGGTGACGACCGCGACCACCTCGACACCGGTCTCCATGACCGCGAGCTCGGCCGCCATCTCGAAGTTCAGCACGTCGCCGGTGTAGTTCTTGACGATGTGCAGCACGCCCGAGTCGCCGTCGACTCCGCGGGTGGCCGCGAGCATCTGGTCGGGCACGGGGGAGGTGAAGACCTCCCCGGCGCACGCCGCGTCGAGCATTCCGGGCCCGACGAACCCGCCGTGCAGCGGTTCGTGCCCGGAGCCGCCGCCGGAGATCAGGCCGACCTTGCCCCGTACCGGCGCGTCAGCGCGGTAGACGATCTTGTGCTCGTGGTCGACCCGCAGCTCCGGGTGGGCCGCGGCAACCCCGCGCAACGCCTCAGCAACGACGTCGGCCGGATCGTTGATCAGTTTCTTCACCGCAACCCCTCTTCGAATGCTCTTCGGCAATGTCGAACGGCGTGCGGGGATACGCTACACTGCTGTGACGGGCGGGCACAACATCGCCATCGCACCCTCGGCAGGAGGCGCCGTGATCCATTCCGTGGACCGCGCGATGCGCATCCTCGCCGTGCTGGCGGGCCGCCGGATGAGCCTGGGCGAGATCGCGAGCCGCCTCGACCTCGCGCCGTCCACCACGCACGGCATCGTCCGCACGCTGCTCGCGCACGGCATGGTGGTCCAGGAGCGCGACTCCGGGCACTATCGGCTGGGTCCGGGCACGCTGCGGCTGGGCACCGTCTACCTCGACACCCTCGAGCTGCGGGCGCGCGTCGCGGGCTGGGCGGGCGAGCTCGCGCGGCGCACCGGCTGCGCCGTCCGCACCGGGGTGCTGCTGCTGAGCGACGTCGTGGTCGTCGCGCACGAGCCGCGGCCCGACGGTGTCCGGCAGATGCCGGAGGTCGGGATCGTGATCCCGGCGCACGCGTGCGCGCTGGGCAAGGCGCTGCTCGCGCACGAGCCCGGCACGGCCCCCACGCTGCACGCCATGACCGGCGAGACGATCACCGACGCCGCGGCGCTGGAGGCCGAGCTGCACCACGTGCGCCGCACCGGGATCGCCACCGAGGTGGAGGAGGCCGTCATCGGCGAGTGCGGGCTCGCCGCCCCGGTGGCCGACGCGACCGACGTGGCCGGTGCGATCGGGCTCGTCGTCGCGAGCAGCGGGTGGCCGCTGCCCGGCACCGCACTCGACGCCCTGCGTGACACCGCCCGCGCCGTCTCCCGCGAGCTCGGCGCGACCGCATGGCCACCCGCCGCCGCGATCTCGGGCCCCGCGTCGGCGTGAGCGCCCCGGCCGGAGCGGTCTCGGACTCGCCGCCGTCGCCCGACCCGCCTACATCACCCCCAGGCGCGCGGCCGAGCTCGGCGGGCGCTGCGGCACGGATGAATTGCGAACCGCAGTTATTCAAGCAGTTCACGTAAAGCGTGTTCGTCGGGGACTTAACGCGGACGAGCCACGCACTTTAATGGAGCCTTGCCAGATCAACTAAACCTCGTCAACAGCGGGGACCCGTTCAGTTACCGGTTCCCCAGTTTTGTTCGTCGCGAGAAAGACCGCAGCAAGGGCAACAAGATCTACGGTCCCCAGGATAGTACCAGAAACACTAAAGCCAGACTTGATCAGAAAAGTCGCGCATCCGAGAAACGAGAGCGAAATCAGCAGTGCAGCAAGCTGCCCGATACGAACCGTTCTATAATGAAGCACTTGCTCGCGTTTCGCAAGATCAATCTTGGCCTGTTCCTTATATCGAACCAGCTCCGCCTGAGTATATAATTGTGGCAGCTTCAGGGACTTGGCCACCTAGTCCTCACCCTCCGAGTACCGATCGGCGCTTATCGAAAAGTCAGCCTATTGTCGCAATTCCCAATCCTTTCGCCGCGCGGCCGCAATCCTGCGCCAAGGAGGCGTAACTGAATAACTAATTGATATAATTGGGGTTGTGATATGCTTCGGCGGTGGCTAGTGATCGTTCTGATGAACGTGTGGCGATGGCAGCTCGGCTGGATGGGTTGTTGCCTCGTCTGAGTGAGCGGGATCGT